>NZ_JAMYTF010000002.1:0-349057 GCF_040322295.1 Mesorhizobium sp. M0159 | reverse complement strand
CAAGCCGTCGAAAACTGCTTTCCCGGCCTTCAAAAAAGCCCCATTAACTCACCAACCAGGATTTCGCTTCCCGTGCAAAGCCCTCACAAGGGGAGAAGGCGGAGCCTCGCCGACAGCTCGGCAGGGTTAGATGACAAGCAGAAATCTCGAACGGAATGATCTCTCATGCCGACAGTCGCCCCGCTCGATCTCGAAGGCCACTGCCTCGCCGCCGTGTTTCTCGGCGACGTGCCGCATTTTGCGCTGGCCGACGGCACAATCCATCGGCTCGACCACGGCCACAAGGCGGTGCAGGCCAATGACGGAATGCTCGCCGCCTTCCATGATGCGGCAAACGACCGACTGATCACCGGTGGTGAGGACGGCAGGATCTTTGCCGTGACCCCAGGCGGCAATACAACGGAATTGGCGACCGCAGGCAAAAAATGGATAACCAGCGTCGCCGCCGGGCCGCAAGGCGCTGTTGCCTATGCTTCGGGCAAGATTGCCTATGTGCGCTTTGCCGACGGCAAGACCAGGGAATTCTCGCATCCGCGCTCGGTCGAGGGGCTTGCCTTCTCGCCCAAGGGCATGCGCTTCGGCGTTGCCCGCTACAATGGCGCGACGCTGCACTTCCCGGCTGCCGACGGCAAGCCGGTCGAGCTCGAATGGGCCGGCGCCCACACCGGCATCGCTTTCTCGCCGGACGGAGGCTTCGTCGTCACCACAATGCAGGAAAACGCGCTGCATGGCTGGAAGCTCGCCGACGGCAAGCACATGCGCATGTCCGGCTACCCCGGCAAGGTGAAAAGCCTGTCGTGGAGCGCCAAGGGCAAATGGCTGGCGAGTTCCGGCGCGCCGGCGGCGATCGTCTGGCCGTTTTCCGGCAAAGACGGGCCGATGGGCAAGGCGCCGCTGGAACTCGGCGCGCGCGGCAGCTCCATGGTGACCACGGTCGCCTGCCACCCGAGCCAGGACGTCGTTGCTATCGGCTATGATGACGGGATGGTGATGGCGGTGCGCTTCGCCGACGCCAAGGAAGTGCTGTTGCGCCGGCCGGGCAAGGGCGCCGTCACTTCGATGATGTGGGACAAGGAAGAGCGCCGCGTCGCCTTTGGCAGCGCTGCGGGCGACTGCGGCGTCATCGATATTTCGGCGTAGCCTGTTACTTACTCGGCTCCGCAAGATACTTTGCCGGTCAATTCAGCCTGCTTGCCGTCCTTTTCGGCATCGGCCGTTACATCATAGATTGAGAGCAAATAGCGACCGTCATAGACGCCTTCCTCGCTGGCCTTGGTCAGGATCGCCAGTTCGACATAGCCGTAGGCGTTTTCGACCTGCCGTTCGTGGTAGACGAGCAGCCGCAATTCCTTGTTGTCGAGCCAATATTGCGTGAGGTTCTGATCCTCGAACAATGTCTCGCGCAGACTGTCGCCAGCCGGCCTGCCCAGAATCTCGAGCTCGCCGCTAAAATTGAAGGTCGGCCCGCCCATGCCTCTGGTGATCCCGGCACCGACCTGAAATTTGACGGCTGCATCCTCGGCGGAACACCAGATGCCGCCGGACGCCAGAGCCGCACCAACCGACGACAGCAGCGTTGCTGCGCAGACGATCGCCCGCACCATCTTATGCCCTCCAGCCGAAGTACCATTGGCGCCCGAAGGCGGCTCGCGGTCAAGCGCCTGTTTTCATTCAAATGACCGCTGACCCAACACAGGGCAGCCGCCCGGCCAATTGCGGTGGCGGATGCCGATTGTCTAAAGTGCGACTGAGAGGGCCGGCATGAACGTCATGAACCATTCAAAGACTTGCATCGGCGGCATCGGCCCGGCCCGGATCGTCGAGTTGCGCGCGACCGAGGCAGAAGTCTTCCGCCGGGCGCGGCCAAAATCGATGGCGAAAATCGGCAATGGCCTGCCCGGCTTCTTCGGCGGCGTGCCGATGCATTGGATGAACGACTGGCCGACGCCATTCCCGATCCTGGTCGACAGTGCCAAGGGCGCTGCGATCACCGACATCGACGGCAATCGGCTGGACGATTTCTGCCTTGGTGACACCGGCTCGATGTTCGGCCATTCGCCGCCGCCGGTCGCCCGCGCCATCCGCCGGCAGGCCGGACGAGGACTGACCTATATGCTACCTTCCGAAGACGCGCTGGCCATCGGACCGTTGCTGCAGCAGCGCTTCGGTTTGCTGTCGTGGCAGATCGCGACGACGGCGACCGATGCCAACCGCTTCGCGCTGCGGGTTGCCCGCGCCGTTACCGGCCGGGAGAAGATACTGGTCTTCAACGGCTGCTATCATGGCTCGGTCGACGAGACGATGGTGCGGCTGGTCGCCGGGAAAGCGGTGAATCGACCGGGACTGGCCGGCGAATTCCGCGACCTGACCCGGGCGACAGATGTCGTCGAGTTCAACGATTTGCCGGCGCTCGAGGCGGCACTCCGGGGCAACGATGTCGCCTGCGTCATCGCCGAGCCGGTGCTGACCAATTCCTGCATGGTGCTGCCCGAAGCCGGCTTTCATGATGGCTTGCGGCGTCTCACCCGTGCGACCGGCACGCTGCTTCTAATCGACGAGACGCATACAATTTCGACCGGTCCCGGCGGCTATACAAGCAAATACGGGCTGGAGCCGGACCTGTTCGTGCTGGGCAAGCCGATTGCCGGCGGCGTACCGGCGAGCGTCTGGGGCATGAGCGAAGACGTTGCGGCCCGCTATGCCGCTTATATCAGTCGGAAAGAGCCCGGCTACTCCGGCATGGGGACAACGCTGTCGGCCAATCCGCTGCAATTCGCAGCGATGCGCGCCACGCTCGAATACGTCATGACCGACGAGAACTACAGCCATATGGACCATCTGGCGCAGCGGCTCGACGCCGGGCTGACCGCCGTCATCGATCGCTATCGTCTGCCCTGGCATGTTGCTCGCGTCGGTGCCCGTGTCGAGTTCATCTGCGCGCCGGGCCCGCTGAGGAACGGCGGCGAAGCGGAAGCTGCGCACGTGCCGGAGCTCGAGGCGGCAATCCATGTCGCGCTGGTCAATCGCGGCGTGCTGATCGCACCCTTCCACAACATGATGCTGATCTCTCCTACGACCAGCGCCGCCCAGGTGAACCGGCTGATCACTGCCTTCGGCGCGGTTGCGGCAAAGCTTACGGCGTGAGACAAGCTTGCGGCATGAAACAAGCGCCCAAGCAAAGTTTGAACCTGGTCACGGCATCCCCTTCGGGCTCGACGCCCGCCGAGGCGCAGGCCTTTCTCGACGCTCATCCCGAGATCGAAGCGTTCGACATCGTGCTGACCGACGCCAATGGCGTCGGGCGCGGCAAGATCGTGCGCCGGCATGAGTTGATGAGCATCTACGAGGGGGGCCGGCACATGCCGATCTCGATCCTCGGCCTCGACATCACCGGCGAGGATGTTCACGAGACCGGGCTGATCTGGACGACGGGCGACGGCGACCTGCGGGCGTGGCCGATCCCCGGCACACTGGTGCCGCTGTTCGCCACCCAGCCGCCGCGCGGCCAGGTGCTGATGGCGATGTACCATCTCGATGGCCAGCCGATGTCGTCCGACCCGCGGCTGGCACTCGCCCGCCAGGTAGACATCCTCGCGGCCAAGGGCCTGCATCCGGCCGGCGCCTTCGAGCTCGAATTCTTCCTGCTCGCCAACGAGCGCGATGCCGAAGGCAAGGTGCAGCCGGCGCACGCGGTGCTTGACGGACGCCGCTCGGCCAAGACGGAGGTCTATTCCGTCGACCATCTACACGGCATGGAGCCGCTGTTTTCCGACATCTACGCCGCAGCCAAGGTGCAAGGCATCCCGGCCGAGACGGTCATCTCGGAATATGCGCCCGGCCAGTACGAGCTGACGCTCAACTACCGCAAGGATGTGATGCGGGCGGCCGACGATCTCGTGATGCTCAAGCGACTGGTGCGGGCGCAGGCGCGCCGTCATGGTGTCACCGCTTGCTTCATGGCCAAGCCGATCGAGAAATATGCCGGCTCGGGCATGCATTTTCATGTCTCGCTGCTGGATGATGCCGGCAAGAATGTCTTTGCCGAAACCGGCGGCGAAAGCTGGTCGCTGCCGCTGCTGCGCGGCCTCGGCGGACTGATCCAGACGATGGCGGAATCGATGCTGGTCTTCGCGCCGCATGCCAATTCATGGCGGCGCTTCGTCTCGCAATCCTATGCGCCGGTGGCGCCGACCTGGGGCGTCAACAACCGTTCGGTGGCACTGCGTGTGCCGGCCGGCGATGCCAAGAACCGCCGCATCGAGCACCGGCCATCGGGCGTCGACGCGAATCCTTACCTAGTGGCAGCAACGGTGCTGGCCGGTGTCGTCAAGGGCCTCGACGAAGGCCTCGATCCCGGTCCCGAAACCACCGGCAATGGCTACGAATCGGCCGTCACGCGCACGACGATGCCGGTGGACTGGCGTGCCGCGATCGAGGCGGCAAGGGCGTCGACCTTCCTCAAGGGCGCATTGGGCGAAGACCTGCACCGGACGTTCGTGGCGATCAAGCAGTCGGAATATCTGCGCGTGGCGCGCACGGTCAGCGAACTGGATTATCACCTCTATCTGCACGAGGTGTAGGGCATCACATCGTCGGCCATCCGCCGGTGAAGGCCCATGCGGAATAATTTCAACGGAACCTTCGGCGGGCTTTGCTCATTGCGTGTCTGATTGCAGGAGCGAGCAAGGCCGCCTTAGTTATGATCGCCAGGATGCAGACAACCCCGACGCCGCACCATGCCAAAGTGCAGGCAAGACGCTTGCCTGCAAGCAAGTCTCCGGAAACGACAGAAATCGACGCCAGGACGATTCCTGAACTGCGCGAAACGGCCAAGATCTGCCGCCGCTGTCCGCTATGGCACGACGCCACGCAGACCGTGTTCGGTGAGGGCCCTGATAAAGCTAAGGTGATCTTCGTCGGCGAACAGCCGGGCGACCAGGAGGACCTGGCGGGCAAGCCCTTCGTTGGTCCGGCGGGCAAGGTGTTCGACGCGATCCTGGACGATGCCGGCGTCGATCGGCTGAAAGTCTACGTCACCAACGCGGTCAAGCATTTCAAGTTCGAGCCGCGCGGCAAGCGGCGCATCCACTCCAAGCCGAACGCCGGCGAGGTGCAGGCTTGCCGCTGGTGGCTCGACAAGGAAATCGATCTGATCAAGCCCAATCTGGCGGTGGCGCTCGGCGCAACGGCGGCGCAGGCGCTGCTTGGCAAGGTGGTGCCGATCATGAAGATGCGCGGGGCCGTCGTGGAGCGCGACGATGGCTTGCGTGTCTTCGTCACCATCCACCCGTCCTTCATCCTGCGCATTCGCGAGCCGGCGGACAAGCAGGCAGAACGCGACCGGTTCCTGCAGGATATGAGAGCGGTGAAAAAGCTGATGGCCGCCTGAGCTATTTGATCAATATCGCCCGGAGATCGTTGACGTTTGTGCCGGTCGGACCGGGTACGAAAAGGTCATCTACGGCATTGAATGCCGTCCAGGCGTTGTTGCCGGCAAGCATGGCCTTGGCATCGACGCCCGCCTTATGCATCCGCGACACTGTCGAGCCGTCGGCGAAGGCGCCGGCATTGTCTTCCGAACCGTCAATGCCGTCGGTGTCGGCGGCCAGTGCGTGGACGCCCGCCATGCCGCTGATCCCAATGGCGAAGGCGAGCAGGAATTCCGAGTTGCGGCCGCCTTTGCCTTTCGCGCGCAAGGTCACGGTCGTCTCGCCGCCCGACAGGATCAGCACCGGTTTTGCGAATGGCCGGTTGCGCGTCGCCACTTCGCGCGCGATTGCGGCGTGGACGCTGCCGACCTCACGCGCCTCGCCCTCGATGGAATCGGAGAGAATGACCGCTTCGATACCTTGGTACCTGGCTTCGGCCGCAGCCGCTTCCAGCGATACGCCGGCCGAGGCGATCAGATGTACCTCGTTGCGGATAAAACGCGGGTCGTCCGGACGTGGCGCATCGGCGGCCGGCGAATTGATGTGCGCCATCACTGAAGCCGGTAGTTTCATGTCATAGGCGGCGATCGACGCTAATGCATCTTCGCGGCTGCCGGAATCGGGAACGGTCGGGCCGGAAGCGACCAGCGCCGGGTTATCGCCCGGAATGTCGGAGACCACCAGCGACACCACCTTGGCTGGATAGGCGGCGGCCGCCAGCCTGCCGCCCTTGATCGTGGAAACATGTTTGCGGATGGTGTTCATCGCGGCGATCGGCGCGCCGGAGGCGAGCAGCGCCTCGTTGACAGCGACCTCATCGGCCAGCGTCAGACCTTCGGCAGGTGACGGCAGCAGCGCCGAGCCGCCGCCCGAAATGAGCGCCACGACGAGGTCGTCCGCAGTCAGTCCCTGGACCTTTTCGAGCAGCCGTCGCGAGGCCTCCAGCCCCGCGGCATCCGGCACCGGATGCGCCGCCTCGATGATCTCGATGCGCCGGCAGGCCGCGCCATAGCCGTAGCGGGTGACGACCAAACCTTCGATCGGCCGGTCCCACACTTTCTCGAAAGCCGCCGCCATCTGCGCCGAGCCTTTTCCTGCACCGATGACGATCATCCGTCCCTTCGGCCTTGCGGGCAAATGATCCTTGATCGTCCTCTGGGGATCGGCGGCGGCAACGGCGGCGTTGAAGATCGAAATGAGAAAGGACTTGGGATCGAGCGCGGTCATACTGAGCTACCACGGACGCTGTGCGAGCTTCTGCGGCGTTTGCGCTGCCCCTCACCCTTACCCTCTCCCCGTATAGAGACGGGGAGAGGGGATCGCCAGCGTTGGAGCGTTTCCCTTCTCCCCGTCACTACGCGGGGAGAAGGTGCCGGCAGGCGGATGAGGGGCAGCGCCAACGTCACGATGTTGCCTCCGGCGGCAGGACCAACTCCTGGCTATCGACGCCCAAGTAGCTACACAGCGTATCGACGACCACTCCGTGGTCCTCGCGCTCCGGTAGACCGGAGACGGCGATCACGCCGATGACGCCAGCGCCCTTGACAGTGATGGGAAAGCCGCCACCGGCCAGCACATAGTCGGCAACGTCCAGCCCCTCGCCGGGCTTGAAGCTGCGGTCGGGGCGCTGCTGCTCCAGCACAATGCGGTAGGTGCTTTTCAGGAACCGCCGCACGACGTTGATCTTGCGCCGCGCCCAGTCCGGATTGGAGGCGTTCGAGCCGGGCATTGCCGCATAGAACAACGGCCGGTCGAAAGTTCTGATATCGACGATGATCGGCAGGTTTTCCTTGAGAGCCCGGTCGCGGATCGCCGAGCCGATCTCGAAAGCGACGGCTTCATCGAAGGCCGAAAAGACAAGCGTGGCTTCCTGTTTCTTGATCAGAGCGATGTCGTCCGCAACGGCCATGTCGTTCCCCTTGTCGATCTCGCCTGTTGCTTTGGCGGATGGCTGCCGCCCGGTCAAGCCGGCCGCATACGACGGCTAAACCGCTATATCCGCCTTGGCCGCCCGGCCGGCGACATAGACCTCGCGCACGGCGCGGTCGTCGCCGAGCGTCTGCAGCAGAAACAATTCCTCGGCGAGCGTGTCCGCCGTCTCCACCCGCAGCCGCATCGCCGGCGTGGCGCAGGCGTCGAGCACGATGATATCGGCGTCGCTGCCTTCCTCCAGGGTGCCGATCTTTTCCGCAAGCGACAGCGCCTCGGCATTGCCGCGGGTCAGCTGCCAGAAGGACTGGAACGGATTGAGCTTCTCGCCGTTCAGCGCGATCACCTTGTAGCCCTCGTCCATGGTGCGCAGCATCGAATAGTTGGTGCCACCGCCGACATCGGTGGCGGCGGCGATGCGAAGCGGCTTCTCGCGGCGGCTATAGCGCTGATAATCGAACAGGCCCGAGCCGAGAAACAGGTTGGAGGTCGGGCAGAACACCGCCACCGAGCCGCTATCCGAAAGCGCATCCGCCTCGCGTTCCGACAGGTGGATGCAATGGCCGAACAGGCTTCTGCGCCCGAGCAGCCCATAGTGTTCGTAGACGTCGGTGTAGTCCCGCGTCTGCGGGTACAATTGCTGCGTGAAGGCGATCTCGGCGTGGTTTTCCGACAGATGCGTCTGCATGTGCAGATCAGGATATTCGCGGCAGAGCGCGCCCGCCATCTCCAATTGCTCGGGCGACGAGGTGATGGCGAAGCGCGGCGTGATGGCATAGTGCTGGCGCCCCTTGCCGTGCCACTCATCGATCAACGCCTTGCTGTCGTCATAGCCCGATTGCGGCGTGTCGAGCACGCCGTCCGGCGCGTTGCGGTCCATCATCACCTTGCCGGCGATGTTGAGCATGTTGCGGTCGTGCGACTCGGCAAAGAACGCCTCGGCAGATTCCTTGTGTACCGAGCAATAGGCCGCGACTGTCGTGGTGCCATGCCGCAATACTTCATCCAGGAACAGCCTGGCGATACGGCGGCCATGCTGGGCGTTCTGGAATTTTGTCTCTTCCGGAAAAGTGTAGGTGTTCAGCCAGTCGAGCAGCTCGGCGCCGAAGGAAGCGATGACCTGCATCTGCGGAAAATGCGCGTGCGCATCGATGAATCCGGGCAGCAGCAGATGCGGCCTGTGGTCGATTTTTTTTGTTCCCTCGCCCGCCTTTTTCTCGACCTCGGCATAGGCGCCCGCGGCAACGATCCTGCCGTCGCGCATCAGCAGGCCGCCATCTTGCTCGTAATGCCAGGCGGAATGGTCGTCGATGGTTTCTGGCCAGCGCAAAAACGACAGCGTACGGCCGCGCAGGAGCGTGCCGGTCATTTCCTTGCGCCTTCGAACCATGCCACCAGCAGTGCCCGTTCCTCGTCGGTGATCTGGGTGACGTTGGCGGGCGGCATGGCGTGGCTGCGGCCAGCCTGCAGGTAAATCTCGCCGGCGTGCTCGGCGATGCCGGCATCGGTATCGAGCATCACGCCCTTAGGCGCGTGGTAAATGCCCGCGTAGGACGGCTCCGCCGCGTGGCACATCGAACAGCGGCCAAGCACCGTATCGCGCACGGCGGGAAAATGCGCCGAGGCGACGTAGACCTGTGCAGCCGACGAGGCCTTCACCTCGCCGGTCAGCAGCTTCGGTGCCGTCGACAGCCAGATGATGACGACGAACAGGACGGCGGCCGCCAGCCAGGTCCAGGTCGGATTGCCTTTGCGCGCATGCCTGGTGTTGAAATAGTGCCGGATCAGCACGCCGATGATGAACACCAGCGAGGCGATGACCCAGTTGAACTCTGTCCCGAACGCCAGCGGATAATGGTTCGACAGCATCAGGAACAAAACCGGCAGCGTCAGGTAGTTGTTGTGCAGCGAGCGCTGCTTGGCGATCTTGCCGTATTTCGGATCGGGCTTACGGCCGGCGATCAGGTCGGCGACGACGATCTTCTGGTTGGGGATGATGACCATGAAAACGTTGGCCGACATGATCGTCGCGGTGATGGCGCCGAGATGCAGGAAGGCGGCGCGGCCGGTGAACAGGTGGGTCAGTCCCCAGGCCATGAATACCAGCACGCCGTAGAGCACCAGCATCAGGCCGGTGTCGCTGTTGCCGAGCGGCGAACGGCACAAGAGATCGTAGACCACCCAGCCGACGCCGATCGTCGCCAGCGACAGCAAGATGCCTGTAGGCACCGACATGGCAAGCACATTCGGATCGATCAGGAACAGGTCCGCACCGGCATAGTAGACGACGCACAGCATGGCGAAGCCCGACAGCCAGGTGGCGTAGGATTCCCACTTGAACCAGGTCAGATGCTCGGGCATCTCAGCCGGCGCCACCAGATATTTCTGCACATGGTAGAAGCCGCCGCCATGCACCTGCCATTCCTCGCCGAAGGCTCCGGCAGGCATGCCCGGACGCTGGCGCAGCCCGAGATCGAGCGCGACGAAATAAAACGACGATCCAATCCAGGCGATACCGGTGACGACGTGCAGCCAGCGCACGGCGAAACTCAGCCAATCCCAGAATATCGCGAAATCCATCATGAAAAAATCGTCCCTGCCGATCCACTGACTTTACGGACTGGAGCGCAAACGGAAAGAGCCGAGCTGCACGATGACTTTCAAAAAAATTTGGAAAATACTAGGCTCGTTACACGCTGCCACATGAGAGCCACGAAAGCCGCATGGCCTATCTCGACAACATCGCCGTTTTCGTCCGCGTCGTCGAGCTCGGGAATTTATCGGCGGCTGGGCGCGACATGCGCATTTCGCCGGCAGTCGCTTCCAATCGCATCAAGGAGCTCGAGAAGCATCTCGGTGTCAGGCTGTTCAACCGCACGACGCGGCAGTTGATGCCGACCGAGCACGGCACGGTGTTCTACTCCGGCGCCAAGCAGGTGCTGGAGGCGGTCACCGAGGCCGAAGCTGCGGTCAGCGCGTTATCCGGGCAGCCGCGCGGCACCATAAAGGTGACAGCGCCGCTCGGCCTCGGGCGGCGGCTGGTGGCATCCGGCATCCCGGATTTCCACGACAGATACCCCGATATCGAGGTGCGGCTCCGGTTATCCGACCACAATGTGGATATCATGAAGGAAGGCATCGACGTTGCCTTCCGGCTGGGCATCATCGAGGATTCCAGCCTCAGGATGCGCGGCATCATGGAATGCGAGCGCGTTCTGGTGGCGGCTCCGCAATATCTGGAAGCGCGCGGCGAGCCCACCGAGCCGCAGGAGTTGATCGGCAAGAAGCACGATTGCCTGATGCTGCGCTATTCCGGCGCGCGCGAATATGTCTGGACGCTGCAGACGCCGAACGGACCGCAAAAGTTCGAGGTGCACGGCCCCTACGATACCGATGATGGCGACGTGCTGACCGGCTGGGCGCTGTCCGGCCGCGGCATCATCAACAAGCCGCGCTTCGAGGTCGAGCCGTTTATCCGCGACCAGCGGCTGAAGGTGATCCTGAGCAACACGCCGCCGACGCCGGTGCAGTTCGCCGCCGTCTACCCTCATAAGAAGCTGCAGGATCCGAAGGTGCGGCTGCTGCTCGATTTCATGGCCGAGCGCTGCCAGCGGCTGATCAGGGATATTCTGGCCGGCAAATGATCGCCGGCTGGCCGGTTGCTTTCCGTCCAGCCGGCGAGATAATTCTCAAGGAATCTCGCTCAACAGGGAAAAGCGATGGCCAACGGCGCCACAATGTGTCTCGCCGTTTCACTGTCTCCGGAAGCCGCCCCTTCCCATCCGCCCGACGCCGGCTCGGACTTCAGTCTGCTGACGCGGTTCGTGCAAGAAGCCGAAGCGGCCGGTCTGGATATGGTGTTGCTCGCCGATTCCGCGCCGGTTGCAGGCGGGCCGAACCGGCAAATGCGCTTCGAAGCAACGACCTTGGTGGCGGCGCTGGCGACGGTGACAAGCAGGATCGGCCTTGCCGCCGCGGCGTCGACGGTCGCCCACCAGCCCTACAACCTCGCACGCCGTTTCGCCTCGCTCGATATTATCAGCCATGGCCGCGCCGGCTGGAACGCGAGCATGTTTCCCGATCCGCGCGAGGCGGCCAATTTCAGCCGACCGGAAGGGTTTTCCGGCGACGATTTCCGCCTGCGCGTCGAGGAATTCATCGGCATCGTGCAAGGCTTGTGGAAAGGCTGGGACGCAGACGCGCTGCTGTTCGACAAAAGTGGCGGCCGCTTCTTCGATCCTGAAAAGATGCATTTGCTCGACCACAAGGGCGAATATTTTTCCGTGCGCGGGCCGCTCAACGTGGCGCGGTCGCCGCAGGACACGCCGGTGCTGGTCATGTCCGGCCTGTCCGAGCCCGACACGGATATCGCCGCCCGCACCGCCGATGTCGTCCTGCTGGATGAGGCATCGATCGAGCCGGCGAAGGCTGGCGATCTGAAGCGCCGTGCGCTTGCCTTCGGGCGCAGTCCGGAGGCGCTGAAAGTGCTGATGAACGTTACCGTCAGCGCCGAAATAACCGCCGCGCCGGACCTGTTTGCGGACGGGCTCGAAGAGTGCTTTCGCTCGAAAGCCTGCGACGGTTTCAACATCGCCATGCCGTTCACATCGGCGCTCGACGATTTCGTCGGTCTCGTGCTGCCGGAGCTTCGCCGCCGCGGCCTTGTCCGGTCCGGCTACAGCGCGGCGACACTGCGCGCCCATCTCGGGCTTGCAGGGGAGGATCGGCAATGAGCGCCGGTCGAGGCCAGATGAAGCTCGGCGCCTTCCTGTGGGCGACAGGCCACCACATCGCCGCCTGGCGCCATCCGCAAGCGCATGTCACGGCCGGCATCGACATCGATCATTACATCCAGCTGGCGCGGACGGCGGAAGCAGCCAAATTCGACATGATCTTCTGCGAGGACGCCGCCGGCGTGCGCGAGGCCAATGGCAACATCGCCAGCCAAACGTCGCGCTCGATCGGCTTCGAGCCGATAAGCCTGCTTGCCGCGCTCGCCGTCCAGACGGAGCGCATCGGCCTCGTCTCCACGGCGTCGACGAGCTATAACGAGCCTTACGGACTGGCGCGGACCTTCCTGTCGCTCGACCATCTGAGCGGTGGCCGAGCCGGCTGGAACCTCGTCACTTCGGCGAGCCAGATCGAGGCCGCCAATTTCGGCTCGACCGGACTGCGCCCACATGCGGACCGCTACGAACGCGCGCGCGAATTCGCTGCCGTGGTTACCGGCCTTTGGCGAGGCCAGGGTGGACACGAAGGCAGAAGTTTTTCGGTGCGCGACCCGCTCGATCTGCCGCGCTCGCCACAAGGTGCGCCGGTCATGGTTCAGGCAGGAGCGTCGGACGAGGGCCGCGATCTCGCCGCCCGGACCGCCGATGTGGTGTTCACTGCGGCGCAAACATTCGAGGAGGCAAAGGCCTTCTACGACGACCTCAAGGGACGGCTGGCGCCCCATGGGCGCGAGCCGGAGGACGTCAAGATCATGCCCGGCGTCGCGCCGGTCGTCGCGGCAAGCGAAGCGGAAGCCCGGGCAAAACATGATGAACTGCAGGAGCTGATACCGGACGATGTCGGCGTCGCGCTGCTTTCCAGCTATCTCAGCATATCCGATCTCGCGCGCTATCCCATCGACGGACCGCTGCCCGAGCTGCCGGCCAGCGAAGGCATGCAGAGCCGGCAGGCGCTCGTCATCGAGCAATCCCGCCGCGACAAGCTGTCCATCCGCCAGCTTGCCCGTCATTTCGCCGGCGCGCGCGGTCATTGGCGCGTCGTCGGAACTCCGGCCCAGATCGCCGACCAGCTCGAGGCACGCTTCGAGGGCGGCGCGGCAGACGGTTTCAACGTCATGCCATCCTATTTTCCCGGCGAACTCGAAGCCTTTGCCACGCTTGTCGTGCCGGAGCTGCAGCGGCGCGGGCTTTTCCGGAAGGATTATGAAGGTAGCACGCTGCGCGACCATCTGGGCTTGAAAACGCCGGCGTAAAACGACGAGCGGAACGAAAGTCGGAGATCGCCGTTTTGGGATGCTGTGCCGCGGCGATGAGGGCGTCTGCGCGCATATTCGATTGACCATCCCAAACTTCGCCCTCTTTTCAAACCACGCGGACGCAACCGCCACAGGAGCCGATCATGGATGCCATCGCCACCCGCAATGACCTGCAATCCAATGCCAAGAAAGAGTGTATCGATCTTCTCAATGCCCGCCTCGCCGACGCCATCGATCTGGCCTTGATCACCAAGCAGGCGCACTGGAACGTCAAGGGACCGCAATTCATCGCCATCCACGAGATGCTCGACACGTTCCGCGAGGAGATCGACGGCCATGTCGACACCATTGCCGAGCGCGCCGTACAGCTCGGCGGCACGGCGCTCGGCACCTCGCAGGAGGTGTCGAAGGCGACTATGCTGGAGGCCTATCCGACCGACATCCACAAGACCCGAGACCATCTAGCGGCGCTGATCGACCGCTATGCCGCAACCGCCAAGCGGGCACGCGCGGCGATCGACGAGGCGGCTGGCGCGGGCGATGCCGACACCGCCGACATCTTCACCGCCTATTCGCGCTCGCTCGACAAATTGCTGTGGTTCCTTGAGGCGCACACGCAGGAGAAGGAATAGCTCTTTTTGGACGGCGCTATTTGCTCGGCGCGCCGGGGTTCGATTAGAAATTCCTCTCGAACTTCGGCACCTCAAGCTTCACCCGGCGATTTAGCTCATCGTGTCCGCCCTGGAACGCGGTGTAGCCAATGCTGATTTTCTTGGAACGAAGCTGGAAATCTCCTGTCCATTTGCGACCAGCCCATTCGATGTCTTCCCACCGAATAAATCGAGGCGGCATGAATGGCTGCCGGATTCCTATTCCCTCGACATTCCAAAAGACTACGCGAACATAAAAGAACCAAATCCACCCGATCAGGCTCAGACCAAAGCCAACCAGTAGACCAAAAATCCAGGGAAGTTGCTCGCTCGGTGTTTCGCTGTGTCCGGCAACCACAACGACCGCGATAAAGCCCGCAAGCAGGACCGCAAACACATGCACAAACCAGGTGGCGCGGAGTGTTTGCTCGCCGGCGTGTCGCGCAGCGGGCGTTCGCGATCCTATTGTAGACGCCAAGAAAACTGCAAAAGCAGCCAGAAGAGCTATGACAAGCTGTTTCATCAATATGCGCTGCTCGTGTTTTTCTCGGCCTTACGCGCCAACTGCTCCAGTCTTTCGTTCATAGCATCAAAAAGTCTGCGACGATGATGCGGTCGACCGACCACCGCCCGGTGATTGGGAATATTTTGGCCCGTCGACGGGTAAATAATACCTCGCCAATGCCGTTATGATTTCGGCCGCGGCGAGCGCTGCAATGACTTGCGGACGCTTGTCTTTCACCGCATCGCCGCCGATCGGCGAGACGAGGCGGGCAAATTCCGCCTCGCTTCCGTCCGCCGACTTAAGGAACCAGTTCCGGAACGTCGCCTTCTTGGTTCTGGAGCCGATCATGCCGACATAGGCGGCATCCCGGCGTTTCAGCGCCTCGGCGATGATCAGGAAGTCCAGCGCATGGTCATGTGTAAGGACGACGAAGGCGGATCCAGCCGGGGCTTCGCGCACCATCGCCTCAGGCATCGGCGTCAGCTTGGTTTCGACCGCTTCCGGCATGCCTTCGAGCGCCTCGGCTCGCGTCTCGACAACGACGACATGCACCGGCAGCAAGGCCACCGCGGAGGCCAGCGCCTGGCCGACATGGCCGCCGCCGAAGATGTAAACATGCGGCAGGTGCGCCGCCTCGGCCTCCGCCTCCGCAACAAGCTTGGCCTCAAGCGCGGCGTCGACCAGCCGGATCAGCAGCTCGACCCTGCCGCCGCAGCACTGCCCGATCTCCGGGCCGAGCGCGATGTCGAGGGTGGCGACAGCGTTGCGGCCAGCCCCCTTCTCCCCGTCACCATACGGGGAGAAGGTGCCGGCAGGCGGATGAGGGGCGGCGCCAACCTCGCCAGGGCCTCCGGCAGATCGACCAAGCATCTGCCGCGCTTTGTCGATCGCCATGTATTCGAGCTGGCCGCCGCCGATCGTGCCGAAAGTGGCCGATCCCGAGACGAGCATGAAGGCACCCGCCTCGCGCGGCGTCGAACCTTTTGTCCCGGCCACCTCAACTAAGGCGGCCCGGCCGGCACCGGCAAGAAAGGCTTTCAGGCTCTGCACTTTCGCGTTCATCATTCGCGTTCCCTATCGGGAAATATAGAGTTTTTCGGCCTGAATTGCACGTTTTCCGGGATTCAAGTGCCGGTCCTGGCTTCCCGCTTCAGCCGTTCGATCGCCAGCAGCACACGCTCCGGCGTGGCCGGCGGGTCGAGGCGCGGGCAGATCTTGTGGCTGGCAACGCTCGCAACTGCGTCCGACAGCGCATGCAGCACCGACATTGCGAGCGGAAAGGGCGGCTCGCCGACCGCCTTGGAGCGGTGCACCGTCGGCTCGCCTGCTTGCGCCCAGTCGGCCAAAGTCACATTAAAAATCTTCGGCCGGTCCGACGCGAGCGGGATCTTGTAGGTCGATGGCGCATGGGTACGCAGCCGCCCCTTGTCGTCCCACCACAGTTCCTCCGTCGTCAGCCAGCCCATGCCCTGGATGAAGCCGCCCTCGATCTGGCCGAGGTCGATGGCGCGGTTCAGCGAGCGGCCGGTTTCGTGCAGGATGTCGGTGCGCTCGACGACATATTCGCCGGTCAGTGTATCGACCGAGACTTCCGAGCACGCGGCGCCATAGGCGAAATAGTAGAAGGGATGGCCCTCGCCCTTGTCGCGGTCCCAATGGATTTTCGGCGTCTTGTAGAAACCCGCCGCCGAAAGCTGGATGCGCGCCATATAGGCCTGCCTGACGAGATCGGCGAAGGCGATCTCCTGGTTGCCGATGCGCACGCGGTTGGGCAAGAACAGCACCTGGTCGCGCGGCACCTGGTATCTCTCGACGGCGAAATTGATCAACCGGTCCTTGATCTGGCGGGCGGCATTCTGCGCCGCCATGCCGTTGAGATCGGAGCCGGAAGACGCGGCGGTGGCCGAGGTGTTCGGCACCTTGCCGGTCGTCGTCGCGGTGATCTTGACCTGATCGAGGTCGATCTGGAACTCTTCCGCCACGACCTGCGCCACCTTGACATAGAGGCCCTGCCCCATCTCGGTGCCGCCGTGGTTCAGATGCACCGAACCATCGGTATAGACATGCACCAGCGCGCCGGCCTGGTTGTAATGGGTGGCGGTGAACGAGATGCCGAACTTGACCGGCGTCAGCGCCAGTCCGCGCTTGATGAAGCGGCTGTTGGCATTGAAAGCATCGATGGTGCGGCGGCGCCTCGCATAGTCGGAACTCGCCTCCAGCTCGGCGACGATGCGGTGGATGACGTTGTCCTCGACCGTCTGGTGATAGGGCGTGATGTTGCGGTCGCTGGTGCCGTAGAAATTCTTCTTGCGGATTTCGAGCGGGTCCTTGCCGACGGCAAACGCGACTTCGTCGATGACGCGCTCGGCGCCGACCATGCCTTGCGGGCCGCCGAAGCCGCGAAAGGCGGTGTTCGATACCGTGTTGGTGTAGAGCGGCGCCGATTGCGCGTGCACCGCCGGCCAGAAATAGGTGTTGTCGCAATGGAACAGCGCGCGGTCAGTGACCGGGCCGGAGAGGTCGGCCGAGAAGCCGCAGCGCGCCGCGAACATGAAATCTACGCCCAGAATATTGCCCTCGTCGTCGAAGCCGACCTCGTAGTCGACGAGGAAATCGTGGCGTTTGCCGGTGGCGATCATGTCGTCGTCGCGGTCGGGCCGGATTTTCACGGCCCGATGATGTTTCTTCGCGGCGATAGCGGCCAATGCCGCAAACTGATTGCCTTGCGTTTCCTTGCCGCCGAAAGCGCCGCCCATCCGGCGGATTTCCACCGTCACCGCGTGGCTCGGAACACCGAGCGCGTGGCTGACCATGTGCTGGATTTCGCTCGGGTGCTGGGTCGAGGAATAGATGGTGACGTCGTGGTCCTCGCCAGGAATGGCCAAGGCGATATGGCCTTCGAGATAGAAATGCTCCTGGCCGCCGATGCGCATCTTTCCCTTCAGCCGGCGCGGCGCCGCCTTGATCGCAGCCGCTGCATCACCGCGCTTCAGCGTCAGCGGCGGCGTGACCAGCTTATCCATCCGTGGATCGAGCTCACCGACATCGGCGACGAACGGCAATTCCTTGTATTCGACCTTGGCCAGCCTCGTTGCACGGCGCGCCTGCTCGCGGGTTTCGGCAATGACGCAGAAGATCGGCTGGCCAAAGAATTGTACCTTGCCGTCGGCCAGCACCGGCTCGTCGTGACGGCCGGTCGGCGAAATGTCGTTCTCGCCTGGCACGTCGCTCGCCGTCAGCACGTCGATGACGCCGGGTGCGGCGCGCACCGCCGACAGGTCCATGCTGGTGATGGTGGCATGCGTCGCCGTCGAAAGCCCAAGGCAGCCGTGCAGCGTGCCGGCCGGTTCCGGCATGTCGTCGATATAGACGGCCGTGCCACTGACATGCTTGTGCGCGGAATCATGGCGCTGGTCGGTGGCGACGCCGCCGGCGATTTTTTGCGCCTTCAGGTTTGGGGTGGCGTGCTTGTTCATCATGCCGCCTCGTGCCGTGATACCTGGATCGGCGCCCGGGTGCCGGTGGTTTCGGCAAAGAAGCGCAGCAGCAGGTTGCGCGCCGCCAGCGCCCGGTATTCGGCGCTTGCCCGCATGTCGGTCAGCGGCGTGAAATCGCCGGCGTACGCGGCCATCGCCGCCTCGACCGTCGCTTCCGTCCACGGCTTGCCAAGCAATGCCTTTTCCACGCCAAAGGCTCGCTTCGGCGTTGCCGCCATGCCGCCGTAGGCGATGCGCACATCCGCCACCGTGTCATCCGCGGCGAGCTTCAGGGTAAACGCCCCTAGCGCTGCTGTGATGTCTTCGTCGCGGCGCTTGGTGATCTTGTAGACGGCAAATTTCGTCTCGCTACCTGGCACCGGGACATGCACGGCCTCGACGAATTCGCCGGGCTGCCGGTCCTGTCGGCCATAGGCGATGAAAAACTCCTCGAGCGGGATCGTCCGCCGCTTGTCGCCGCGGCGCAGCGTCAGGCGGGCACCGAGTGCGATCAGCGGCGGCGGCGTGTCGCCGATCGGCGAACCGTTGGCGATATTGCCGCCGATGGTGCCCATGTTGCGCACCTGATCGCCGCCGATGCGATCGAACAGCGGGCCGAGCGCCGGGATGCGTTTCGCCAGCGTCGAGAAGGCTTCGCTATAGGTGACACCGGCGCCGATCGAGATGACGCCCTTGTTCTCGGAAATCCCGCACAGACCATCGAGATTGCCGATGAAAATCGCCGGCGCGATATCGCGCATGTGCTTGGTCACCCAAAGGCCGACATCGGTCGAACCCGCGACGATAGTGGCGCCCGGCTCCTTGACCAGCACGCTGGCCAGATCGTCGGCATTGGCCGGCACGATCAGCCGCTTGTTGCCGGAGCCGATCTCGATGCGCGAACCGTCCTTCATCGCTTCGAGCTTGGTCGTGACTGCCTTGCGCTCCGCCGCCAACGGATCCTTTGCCGCCGAGCCGTAGCTGGAGATGGCACGTGCGGCGCGCATGATCGCCTCGTAGCCGGTGCAGCGGCAGAGATTGCCTTGCAGCGCCTTTTCGATGGCGGCGTCCGACGGCTCCGGCGCCCGCATCCACAGAGCATAAAGCGACATGACGAAACCCGGTGTGCAGAAGCCGCATTGCGAGCCGTGGAAATCGACCATCGCCTGCTGCACGGGATGCAGTTTTCCTGCGTCGCCGCGCAGATGCTCGACGGTCACGACATGCGTGCCGTCTAGCGAGCCAAGGAAGCGGATGCAGGCATTGACGCTTTCATAGACCAGTGTTCCACCGGAGAGCCTGCCGACCAGCACCGTGCAGGCGCCACAGTCGCCCTCGGCGCAACCTTCCTTGGTGCCGCGCAGCGAGCGGTCGAGCCGCAGCCAGTCGAGCAGTGTCTGGTCGGGCGCGACCGTGCCGAGCGCGACGTCCTCGCCATTGAGGATGAACCGGATTTCGTTGCGTGTCTTGATCCCGGCCATCTCAGCTTCCCCGGTAAGTCGAATAGCCGTAAGGCGACATGAGCAGCGGCACATGATAGTGCACCGGCTCGGCCATACCGAAGCGGATCGGCACATGGTCGAGGAAGGCCGGTTCCGGCAGTTTTGTCCCTTGCCGGCGCAGATAATCGCCAGCCGCAAAGACCAGCTCGTATTCGCCGGTACGGAATTCCGCGCCGGCAAGCAGCGGAGCATCGCAACGGCCGTCATCATTGGTGACGACCGTTTTCAGATGCGTCCGGGCCTGACCGTCAAGATGATAGAGCTCGATCGACAGACCGGCCGCCGGTTTGCCGGCTGCAGTGTCGAGGACGTGGGTCGTCAGGCGCCCGCCTTCGGCTTTCGACGTTTCCGCCACTGGCTGCTCCATTCCCTGCACAGTCGAACACTATTCATGAATTGTGCGCCAATTAAAGGCGATGCATAAGTCCCGGTCGAGCGGAGCGCGACAAAAACACTTTCAAAAATTTCGGGGGAATGCGCAGGCACTCCTTTCGACTATCCTGATCACAATTCCGGCAGGAGCGAGAATGCGTTACGAACGAGACATGCGGGGCTATGGAGCCAATCCGCCGGATCCGAAATGGCCCGGCGGGGCGCATGTCGCCGTGCAGTTCGTCGTCAATTACGAAGAGGGCGGCGAGAATTGCGTCCTCCACGGCGACAAGGCTTCGGAGGCTTTCCTGTCGGAGATCGTCGGCGCCGCGCCCTGGCCCGGCCAGCGCCACTGGAACATGGAATCGATCTACGAATACGGCGCCCGTTCCGGCTTCTGGCGATTGCTGCGCCTGTTCAGCGCGGCGCAAGTGCCGGTCACCTGCTACGGCGTCGCCACGGCCCTGGCGCGTTCGCCCGATCAGGTTGCGGCGATGCAGGAGGCCGGCTGGGAGATCGCCTCGCACGGGCTGAAATGGATCGACTACCGCGACCATGCGCCAGAAGACGAGCGCCGCGACATGGAAGCGGCGATCCGGCTGCATTATGAGGTCACAGGCGCGCGGCCGACCGGCTGGTACACCGGGCGCACCTCGATCAACACGGTGCGGCTGGCGGCGGAAGAGGGCGGCTTCGACTATGTGTCGGACACCTATGACGACGAACTGCCCTACTGGTTCGAGCACGTGGCGCCGGATGGCACGGCGAAACCGCAGCTGATCATCCCCTACACGCTCGACGCCAACGACATGCGCTTTGCCACGCCGCAAGGCTTCAACTCGGGCGACCAGTTCTTTGCCTATCTCAGGGATAGTTTCGATACGCTCTATGCCGAGGGCAAGGCAGGACGGCCGCGCATGATGAACATCGGCCTGCACTGCCGCCTCGTCGGCCGGCCGGGCCGGGTCGCGGCACTGAAGCGCTTCATCGACTACGTCAAATCACACGACAAGGTCTGGCTGGCACGGCGCATCGACATCGCAAAACATTGGCAGGAGACGCATCCGTTCCGGTTGCCGGCGCTGCGCCCGTCGAAAATGGAATTCGAGGCCTTCGTCCATACATTTGGCGGCGTGTTCGAGCATTCGCCGTGGATTGCCGAGCGCGCTTATGAGCTGGAGCTCGGCCCGGCGCATGAAAGTGCCGGCGGCCTGCACAATGCGCTCTGCCGCGTCTTTCGCGCGGCAAGCGAGGCCGATCGGCTTTCCGTGCTCAATGCGCATCCCGACCTTGCCGGAAAACTGGCGCAGGCCAAGCGGCTGACGGCGGAATCGTCGAGGGAACAGGCTTCGGCCGGCCTCGACGCGCTCACCGACAAGGAGCGCGAGCTGTTCGCAAAACTCAATGCCGCCTACGTCACCAGTTTCGGTTTCCCCTTCATTATTGCGGTGAAAGGCAAGACCAAGGGGGAGATCCTGGCCGAGTTCGAGGCGCGTATTGGCAACAGCCACGATGTCGAATTCGAAACCGCCTGCAGACAGGTCGAGCGCATCGCGCTGCTTCGTCTCAAGGACATGCTTCCGCAATAGGCTTTGGCTGCCGCGATAGGCCTTGGCGTCCGCAACAGGCTTGAATTTATGGATATGATGAAAATGGCCGAGCGAACCTATTATGCGCCGCAGGGCGGACATCCCGGCCAGAGCGAATTGCTGACCGGCCGCGCTGTGTTCACACAGGCCTATGCCGTCATCCCCAAGGGCGTGATGCAGGACATCGTCACCAGCGCCTTGCCGTTCTGGGATGGGACACGCGTCTGGGTGCTGTCGCGGCCGCTGTCGGGTTTTGCCGAGACGTTTTCGCAATACATCGTCGAGCTCGCGCCTGGCGGCGGCAGCGACCACCCTGAGCTTGACGCCGCCGCCGAAGGTGCGCTGTTCGTGGTCGAAGGCGAGCTAAGCGTTTCGCTTGCCGGCAAGAAACATAGCTTAAGGCCGGGCGGCTTTGCCTTCCTGCCGCCGGCGAGTGGGTGGACGGTGCACAATGAAAGCGGCGCCGCCGTCCGCTTCCACTGGATCCGCAAGACTTATGATGCAGTCGACGGCATCGAGCCGCCGCAAGCGTTCTTTGTCAACGAACAGGACATCGCGCCGACGCCGATGCCGGGTACCGAAGGCCGATGGGCGACCACGCGCTTCGTCGATCCGGCCGACATGCGCCACGACATGCATGTCACCATCGTCACGCTCGAGCCGGGCGCGGTCATTCCTTTCGCCGAGACGCATGTCATGGAGCACGGGCTCTATGTGCTGGAGGGCAAGGCGGTCTATCGTCTCAACCAGGACTGGGTCGAGGTCGAGGCTGGCGATTATATGTGGCTGCGCGCCTTCTGCCCGCAGGCTTGTTATGCCGGCGGGCCAGGCAAATTCCGCTATCTCCTCTACAAGGACGTCAACCGCCACGCCAAGCTTGGCAGCGCCGGCGTCGCGAGACCTACACCATGACCCGCATCGTCGCGCGGCCGCTGACCCGCGAGAATTTCGCCGAATTCGGCGACGTCATCGATATGGGCGGCGACAACCATTATCCGATCAATGGCGGCAAGGCCGAGCGCTACCATGACCTCGCCACCGCGGAAGCACGAGGGCCGAATGCGCGCGTGCTGATCTCGATGGTGCGTGGCACGCACTATGAGCTGCCGTTGAAGCTTACCATGGTGGAGCGCCATCCGTTTGGCAGCCAGGCCTTCATCCCGCTGTCACCACGGCCGTTCCTGGTCGTCGTCTGCCATGACGGCGAGGAGGGCCCGGGCGAGCCGCATGCCTTCATCACCGCGCCCGGGCAAGGCATCAACTATCCGCGCAATTTGTGGCACGGCGTGCTGACGCCGATCGGCGAGCCGCAGGACTTCCTGGTCGTCGACCGTGGCGGCGACGACTCCAATCTCGAAGAGTGCCATTTCTCGCACGCCTACGAGATACATCTTCCCGATGGGAGCCGGTGATGACCGACATTTCGCTGATCGACCGCCTGCTCGATGTCATAGAGCACGACATCGTGCCGAAGACGGCCGAGGGCGTCGCGCATGGCAACAAGTTGTTCGGCGCGGCGATCCTGCGCAAGGACGACCGCTCGCTGGTGCTTGCCGAAACCAATAACGAGACCGAAAACCCGCTCTGGCACGGCGAGGTGCACTGCCTGAAGCGCTTCTACGAACTGCCGAAAGCCGAGCGCGTCGACACCAGGGAGGCTATCTTCCTCGCCACCCACGAGCCCTGCTCGCTCTGTCTGTCGGCGATCACCTGGACCGGCTTCGACAATTTCTTCTATCTGTTCAGCCACGAGGACTCGCGCGACAGCTTCGACATCCCGCACGATTTGAAGATCCTGAAAGAGGTCTTCACCCTCGATCCCGGCGGCTACAATGCCGAGAATGCCTATTGGAAGAGCTTTTCGATCCGCAAATTGGTGCGCTCGCTGCCGGACCCCGAGCGCGGTCGGCTGGAAGCGCGCATCCACACAATATCAACGCGCTATGACGAATTGTCCGGCGCCTATCAGGCCGGCAAGGACGAAAACGACATTCCGCTGAATTGACGCGGATTGACCAGCCGAATTCGTTGACTGGCCCATGACGCGCTCTCACGGGCTCCATCATCTGGCGCTCCTGGAGTTCGCCCGCATGAAAATCGTCACTGAATTCCCCCGAAAGATCGTCGAATTTCCGGATATGGGGATCATCATGCCGGACGGCTGCCGGCTGTCGGCGCGGGTGTGGATGCCGGCCGATGCTGCCGACGACCCAGTGCCGGCAATCCTCGAACACCTGCCCTATCGCAAGCGCGACGGCACGATCTATCGTGATCAGCTGACGCATCCCTATTTTGCCGGCCACGGCTACGCCTCGATCCGCGTCGACATGCGCGGCAATGGCGATTCCGAAGGGCTGATGGACGACGAATATTCCGAGCAGGAATTGCAGGACGCTTGCGACGTCATCGCCTGGGCGGCGGACCAGCCCTGGTGCAACGGCAATGTCGGCATGATGGGCATTTCGTGGGGCGGCTTCAACTGCCTGCAGGTGGCGTCTAAGCAGCCGCCGGCGCTGAAGGCGGTCATCAGTCTCTGTTCGACGGTCGACCGCTATGCCGACGACATCCACTACAAGGGCGGCTGCCTGCTGATCGAGAATTTCGGCTGGGCCTCGACCATGCTGTCCTATTCGTCAAGGCCGCCGGATCCGTTGCTGGCCGGCGACAACAGATGGCGCGACCTGTGGCTGACCAGGCTGGAGAACCAGCCCTTCCTGGCACCGCTGTGGCTGAAGCACCAGCATCGCGATGCCTATTGGAAGCGCGGCTCGATCGGCGAGGACTATTCCGCCATCCATGCCGCGGTGCTGTCGATCGGCGGCTGGCATGATGGCTATCGCAATACGATTTCCCATCTCGCCGTCAATATCGAGGCGCCGGTCAAGGGCATCGTCGGCCCGTGGATCCACAAATACCCGCATTACGCCGCGCCCGAACCGCGCATCGGCTTCCTGCAGGAGGCCTTGCGCTGGTGGGACCGCTGGCTGAAGGACATCGACACCGGCGTCGAGGCCGACCCCGCCTACCGCGCCTATGTCATGGACAGCGTGCGTCCGGCGCGCTGGCATCCCGAGCGGCCGGGCCGCTGGGTCGCTGAATCGGAATGGCCGTCACCTAACATCAAGACGCAAGAGGTTGAGCTTATCGCTGAAGGCAACCACGCTATCGTCGCTTCGCCGCAAAGCTGCGGCCTCGCCGGCGGCGAATATTTCCCCTTCACCTTCGGCCCGGAACTGCCGGGTGACCAGCGCCCCGACGATGCGCTGTCGGTGTGCTTCGACCAGCCGGTGCTGACCGAAACGGTCGACATTGTCGGTGCTCCCGAAGTTGTGGTCAGGGTCTCGTCGGACCGGCGCCAGGCGAACATCGCGGTCCGGCTGTGCGACGTCCATCCGGACGGAGCATCGGAGCTGATTTCCTACGGCGTGCTCAACCTGACGCATCGCAACTCGCACGAATTTCCCGAAGCGCTGGTGCCCGGCGAGACCGTCAGCGCCCGGGTGGTGCTCGACCAATGCGCCTATCGCGTGCCGGCCGGCCATCGCTTGCGCGTTGCCGTTTCGAACGCCTACTGGCCGATGATCTGGCCGTCGCCGGAGCCGGTCCGGCTGGAATTGTCGGCCGCGACATTGATGCTGCCGGTACGCCCGCCGGCGACAGGCGACGAGGTCACCTTCCCCGCTCCCGAAGGTGCTGCGCCCTGGGCAACGGAGACGCTTCGGCCCGCCAATTCCGAGCGTCATGTCGATCGCGACGAAAAGACCGGAATGATCACGCTTTCCATCGTGGACGATTTCGGTGAGGTGCGCGACCTGGAGCATGGCCTCGCCAATGGCAGCGTCGCCAGAGAGACATGGGCGATCCATCCCGACAATCCGCTGTCAGCCTCTGGCAAGACGCATTGGACCCAGACGCTGTCGCGAAATGGATGGTCGGTGCGCACCGAAACCTTCGCCGAAATGCGCTCCGACGCGCAAAGCTTCATAGTTAGCGCCAGAATTGAAGCCTATGAAGGCGAGAAACTGGTCTTCGGGCGCAACTTCGAGGAGAAAATCCCGCGCGCACTGCTTTGAGCGCTTATAGCGATTGGTCCAATTGCGACGCACGATTTACGCCACGGCATGTCGCATTCGGTCTTGCTTACCGCTTTCCCTTACGGTCATTATTCTCCCGATAGAAATGAGAAAAACGACCATAAGGTCAGACCAACAGAGTGAGGAACTCAACATGTCAAACGAACTGGAATTTCTCAGCCGGCGCGTTGCGTCCGGCAAGCTGAGCCGTCGCGATTTTCTCGGCCGGGCAGCAGCGCTTGGCGTCACCGCAACTTTCGCCAACTCGCTGCTATCCAGCGCTTCCCGCGCGGCGGGTCCGGTCAAGGGCGGCACGCTCAAGGCTGGCCTGGTCGGTGGCGAGTCCACCAACAGCCTCGATCCGGCGCTGTTTATGACGCAGGTGCCGTTCGCCTTCGGCAAGATGTGGGGCGAACTGATCGTCGAACTGTCTCCCGAAGGCAAGCTCGAGAACCGCATCGCCGAGGAGATCGGCTCGTCGGACGACGCCAAGACCTGGACGCTGAAGATCCGCGATGGCGTCGAGTTCCACAACGGCAAGAAGGTGACCGCAGAGGACGTGGCCGCCACCCTCGAACGCCATTCGGACGAGAAGTCAAAGTCCGGTGCGCTCGGTTATATGAAAGGCATCGAGAGCATCAAGGCCAGCGGCAAGGAAGTGGTGCTGACGCTGAAGGAGCCGAATGCCGACCTGCCCTACCTGCTTAGCGACTATCACCTGATCATTCAGCCGAATGGCGGCAAGGACAAGGCCGATGCCGGCATCTCGGCGGGTCCTTACAAGGTCACCACCAACGAGCCCGGCGTGCGCCATGGCGGCGAGCGCTTCGCCAATTATTGGCAGGGCGACAAGATGGGCCATGCCGACCAGATAGAGATCATCGTCATCAACGACGCCACGGCGCGCACGGCCGCCCTGCAGGGCGGCCAGGTCCACATGATCAACCGCGTCGAGCCGAAGATCGTCGATCTGATCAAGCGCGTGCCCGGCGTCACCATCCGCAACCATTCGGGACCCGGCCACTACGTCTTCATCATGCACTGCAACACCGCGCCGTTCGACAACAACGATTTGCGGATGGCGTTGAAGCTGGCGATCGACCGCGAGGAGATGCTGAACAAGGTGCTGCGTGGCTATGGCTCGCTCGGCAACGACTTCCCGATCAATGCATCGTACCCGCTATTCACCGAAATCGAGCAGCGCAAATACGATCCCGACAAGGCCAAGTTCCACTACAAGAAGTCGGGCCATGACGGTGCCGTCCTGCTCCGGACGTCGGACGTCGCCTTCCCCGGTGCCGTCGATGCTGCACAGCTGTTCCAGCAGAGTGCTGCCAAGGCCGGCATCACGCTGGAGATCAAGCGCGAACCGGGCGACGGCTATTGGTCGGAAGTCTGGAACAAGCAGCCCTTCTGCGCCTCCTACTGGGGCGGACGCTCGACGCAGGACCAGATGTACTCGACTGCCTATCTGTCGACGGCCGACTGGAACGACACACGGTTCAAGCGTCCGGATTTCGACAAGATGGTGCTGGCGGCTCGCGCCGAGCTCGACGAGGCCAAGCGCAAGGCAATGTACCACGACATGGCTGTGATGGTGCGCGACGAGGGCGGCCTAATCCTGCCGATGTTCAATCAGTTTATCGACGCGACGGGCGCCAAGGTTGCCGGGTGGGTGGATGATCCGCATCAGGAGTTGATGAACGGATATGCTCTGGCGAAGTGCTGGCTCGAAGCCTGAGCCCGGCCTTGCGGATATGTCCTCACCCATCGTGAAACTGGTGGCCCAGCGCATTGCGCTGGGCATTCTGCTGCTGTTGGCCGTTTCGGTCCTGATCTTCGCCGGCACCCAGATCCTGCCCGGCGACGTCGCGCAAGCCATCCTCGGACAATCGGCGACACCGGAGTCGCTCGCCAATCTGCGCGAGCAGCTCGGCCTCAATGATCCCGCTTACATCCGTTATTTTCGCTGGCTCGGCGGCATTCTGACCGGTGATCTCGGCACGGCTATGTCGAGCGGTCAGGATATCGCAACCTCTATCAAGGGAAGGCTGTGGAACACGCTGTTCCTCGCCTTCTGGGCGGCGGTCGTCGCGGTGCCGCTGGCGATCATCCTCGGGCTGATCGCGGTGCGCTACCGCAATGGCTGGGTCGACAAGCTGATCTCGGGACTGGCGCTGGCCTCGACGTCCTTCCCGGAATTCTTCGTCGGCTATGTGCTCGTCTTTTTCTTCGCGGTGCAACATCAATGGTTTCCCGCCATTTCCACTGTCTATGACGGGATGCCTTTCGGCGAACGCATTCAGGCCATCGCACTGCCGGCGGCGGCGCTGACCCTGGTGGTGCTAGCCCATATGATGCGCATGACGCGCGCCGCGATCCTCAATGTCATGCAGTCGGCCTATGTCGAAACCGCCGAACTCAAGGGGCTTTCGGCCTTCGCGGTCATCCGCAGGCATGCCTTCCCCAATGCCATTGCGCCGATCATCAACGTCGTGATGCTCAATCTCGCTTACCTGATCGTCGGCGTCGTCGTGGTCGAAGTTATCTTTGTCTATCCAGGCATGGGCCAATACCTCGTCGACCACGTCACCAAGCGTGACGTGCCGGTGGTGCAGGCGGTCGGGCTGATCTTCGCCGCCGTCTACATCAGCCTGAACATCATCGCGGACATAGCGGCGATCATCGCCAATCCGCGCCTCAGACATCCGAAATGAGGGGGGCGGGTATGCTCGTCATCAAACGCATCCCCATCCCGGCATTGGTCGGCATCGTGCTGACGGCGCTGTTCGTGCTGGCAGCAATTTTTGCGCCGTGGATCGCGCCGCATGGCAATGCCGAGATCGTCAGCGACGTCCCTTGGGAACCGATGTCGGCGGCGCATTGGCTGGGCACCGACAATCTCGGCCGCGATCTGTTGTCGCGCATGATCTACGGCGCCCGAATCACCCTGTTCATCGCGGTGCTGGCGACCGCGCTGTCGTTCTCGCTCGGTGCCATCCTCGGCTTCTCGGCCGCGGTGTTCGGCGGCTGGTTCGACACGCTTCTGTCGCGTCTCGTCGATCTCCTGATGTCGATCCCGACATTGATCATGGCCCTTGTCGTGCTGTCGGTGCTGCCATCCAATCTGGTGACGCTGATCCTGGTCATGGGCGTTCTGGATTCGACCCGCGTCTACCGCCTGTCGAGGGCGGTCGCCGTCGACATCAACGTCATGGATTATGTCGAGGCGGCCAAATTGCGCGGCGAAGGCAGCGGCTGGATCATCTTCCGCGAGATCCTGCCCAATGCGCTGTCGCCGCTGGTTTCGGAACTCGGCCTGCGCTTCATCTATGCCGTACTGTTCCTGTCGACGCTGTCCTTCCTCGGCCTTGGCGTGCAGCCGCCTAGCGCCGATTGGGGCGGCATGGTCAAGGAAAACAAGGACGGCATCGTCTTCGGCATAGGCGCCGCCCTCATTCCGGCGGCGGCGATCGCAGCGCTGGCGATTTCCGTCAATCTCGTCGCCGACTGGGTGCTCAACCGCACGACAAGCCTGAAGGGAGGACGCGGGTAATGGCTGACAAGCAACCGAAGCCCGGGCAACCGAAGCCCGGGCAACCGAAGTCCGGCGTGCTGCTCGACATTCGCAATCTGCGCATCGAGGCCACGGTATACCCGCCGGGTGAGGCGCCGAAGAACATCGTGCTGGTGCACGATGTCTCGCTGACGCTGGAGAAGGGCAAGGTGCTTGGCCTGATCGGCGAGTCCGGCGCCGGCAAATCGACCATCGGCCTGTCGTCGATGGGCTACGGCCGCGGCGGCGTGCGCATCACCGGCGGCGAGGTCATCCTCAATGGCCGCGACATCCTGAAGGGCGGCAACGAAGGATTTCGCAAATTGCGCGGCCGCGAGGTCTGCTATGTCGCGCAATCGGCGGCAGCCGCCTTCAATCCGGCGCACAGGCTGATGGACCAGGTGGTCGAGGCAGCACTCCTGCACGGCACGGCGACGCGGGCCGAAGCCGAAAAGCGCGCCGTGGCGCTGTTCAAGAAGCTCAGCCTGCCGAACCCCGAAAGCATCGGCGAGCGCTTCCCCCACCAGGTCTCGGGCGGTCAGCTGCAGCGCGTGATGACGGCAATGGCGCTGTGCTCGGAACCCGACCTGATCGTCTTCGACGAGCCGACCACGGCGCTCGACGTGACGACGCAGATCGACGTCTTGGCGGCGATCAAGGATGCCATCCGCGACACGCATGTCGCGGCGCTCTACATCACTCACGACCTTGCCGTCGTCGCCCAGGTCTCGGACGAGATCATGGTGCTGCGCCACGGCCGGCTGGTCGAATGGGGCGGCACCCGCCAGATCATCAAGGAGCCGCGCCAGGAATACACCAACGCGCTGGTTTCGGTGCATGAGATCGAACACCAGGAGCAGAAGCCTGGCACGAGCCCGTTCCTGTCGGTCAAGAACATCACCGCCGCCTATGGCCGCAGTCACATCAAGGTGCTGAAGAACGTCTCGATCGATATTTTCCCCGGCCAGACGCTGGCGGTGGTCGGCGAGTCCGGCTCCGGCAAATCGACACTGGCGCGCGCCATCACCGGCCTCTTGCCGCCCGAACAAGGCACCGTCACCTTCGACGGACGGCCGCTCGCCAACCGGCTTGCCGACCGGCCGAAAGAGGATCTTCGCCAACTGCAGATGATCTACCAGATGGCCGACGTGGCGATGAACCCGCGCCAGACGGTCGGCACCATCATCGGCCGGCCGCTGGAATTCTATTTCGGTCTGCGCGGAAGGCAACGTGATGCCCGTGTCGCGGAACTGCTCGACAAGATCGAAATGGGCAAAGGCTATGTCGACCGCTATCCGGCCGAGCTTTCGGGCGGCCAGAAGCAGCGCGTCTGCATCGCCCGCTCGCTCGCCGCAAAGCCGAAGCTGATCATCTGCGACGAGGTGACCTCGGCGCTCGATCCGCTGGTCGCCCACGGCATACTGGAGCTGCTCCTCGGGCTGCAGAAAGAGGAAAACGTCGCCTATCTGTTCATCACCCACGACCTGGCCACGGTCAAGTCGATCGCCGATTCAATCGCCGTGATGTATCGCGGCGAAGTGGTGCGCTACGGCGCCAAGAGCACCGTGCTGACGCCACCCTTCGATGCCTACACCGATCTTTTGCTATCGTCGGTGCCAGAAATGGAGATCGGCTGGCTAGAGAAAGCGATCAAGGGACGGCGCATGGCCAGCGCGGGGAACTAGCGGGCCGCCCTTTGCGCCCGACGATCCTGTCCGGGCGTGGATTGAACGGCAGGCCCGCCCTGACTTTCCGATCAAGCCGCATGGAGGCGCCCTTGGCGCTCAACACAAAACTATTGCTCATCATCCTCGACGGCGTGCCTTACCGGAACTGGCGACGGCTGATGGGCAATCTCGAAGGCTGGGTGCAATCAGGCGAAGCCCGCGTATGGAAAATGCGCTCCGTGCTGCCGTCGACCTCGGCATCCTGCTATGCCTCGATCCACACCGGCGTGCCGCCCCAAGTGCACGGTATCCTGTCGAACGAGAACCGGTTTCGCGTCGAACAGCCGGACATCTTTTCCGAAGTCAGCAGGGCCGGCGGCAAGACCGGTGCGGTCACCCACTCCTACTGGTCCGAATTCTTCCGGGCCTATCCGTTCGACCTGGTCGAGGACATGGAGTTCGACCAGCCGGGCAGGCCGATCAGCCATGGCCGGTTCCACACCATGACCGGCTACAATGCCAGGAACCAGATGACGCCGAGCGACGTCGACCTGTTCGCGACGTTGACCATGCTGACCAGGCGCTACGGCATCGACTACGGCATCCTGCACAGCTGTACTCTGGACTCGATGGGCCACCGCTTCGGCCATGACTGCCACGAGATGGATCATGCCGTCTATGCAATGGACGCCATGCTCGCCGGCTTTCTGCCGCGCTGGCGGGAGGCCGGCTACGAGGTGATCGTCACCGCCGATCATGGCCAGACCGATCGCGGCCATCATGGCGGCCACGACGAGGAGATGCAGGATTTCGCACTTTACTACTTCGGATCCGGCGAGGGTCCGGAAGCCAATACGCTGCTCGATCAGCTGCAGCTCGCGCCGACGGTGCTTGTGCGCCTCGGCGTGCCGGTGCCGGCGACGATGAAGGCCGAGCCGTTCCTGAGCTGAGCGCGCGCCCTCTTCTCCCTCTGGCAACGCTCCCGCTCTTCAGTTAGCCTCCGCAAATATACGGGCGGATGCGGTGAACCTTTTTGGGCCGATCAGCGACAGAGCAGGCAGGAGCCAGGCGGCTCGACCGGCGATGACGGCCGCGGAGACCGATCGCGCGCTTGTCGAGCGGGTCGCGAAAGGTGACCGTGCCGCCGTGCGGCTCCTGTTCATGCGCCACCACGCGCGGGTCTACCGCTTCGTGGCACGCCAGACGGGATCGGAACTGATGGCCGACGATATCGCGAACGAGGTGTTCCTCGAACTCTGGCGGCAGGCACCGGCCTTCGAGGGGCGCTCGGAGGTCTCGACATGGCTGCTCGGCATTGCCCGCTTCAAGGCGCTGTCCCTGCTGCGCAAGAAGAAGGAAGACTGGATCGACGACGATGACGCGGCCCAGGTCGCCGACGGCGCCGACACGCCGGAAGTCGTGACGATGAAGGAAGACAAGGCCGCCGCCTTGCGACGCTTTATCGATGCCATGCCGGAAGAGCACCGCACGGTGATCGACCTTGCCTATTATCACGGGCAATCGGTGAGCGAGATCGGCGAGGTACTCGGCATCCCGGTCGCAACGGTCAAGACCAGGATGTTCTACGCCCGCAAGAAACTCGGCGAAGCCCTCAAGGCCGCCGGTTACGACAGGGGGTGGCCATGAGCGCCGCTGAAAAAATGTCACGCCGCGACGAAATGGAAATGCTGCTGCCGTTTTATCTGAACGGCTCGCTGGAGGGCACCGAGCTCGAAGCCATCGAGGAATGGCTGGCGAGCGATCCGGCGGCGATGGCCGCACTAGGCGAGGCCGAGGCCGAATTCTCCGGCACCGCTGCCGCAAACGAGGCAATCCGCCCGCCGGCCGATGCGCTCAGCCGCTTTGCCAAGGCGCTCGACGCCGAGGCCGGCCCGTCCCGCGCGCCTGCGGCATCGTCCTGGCTGGCGCAAGCCTGGAGCCGCTTCATGGCGGTGCCCGCCGGCGTCGCCTGGGCCGCGGCCGCGGTGCTGCTGGCTCTGGTCGTCGTGCAGTCTTTTGTGCAGACCGGCAACAGAGGTGGCGATTTCGAGATTGCCGGATCGGAGGACGATCTGGCCAAAATGCCGTTTGCCCTTGTGAAGTTCAAACCGGATGCGAAGCTGTCCGACATCATCGCTTTTCTCGACCAGAACCAGTTGAAGATCGCCGGCGGGCCGACCGCCGACGGTGTCTTCCGCCTCGGCGTTCCGGCCAAGACCGCCGCCGACTATCAGAAGCTGCTTGGCCTTATTGCCGCCCAGCCTTTCACCGAAGCTGCGCTGGAGGGAAGGAAACCGACTGATGGCGGCTAAGGCGGTCATTCGATTGACGGCAGCGATGACAATCTTCGCCGCGTCCGCAATGGCGCAGACCAATGACCCGAACCTCACCCAGGCTGAGATCGACTGCCTGAACCGGGGAAATGCTGCCAACGCCGACTGCGCCAAGGATGGCGGCGCCGTGAAGGATGGCGGCAAAGCGCTGGCTCCTGGAATAACGGGCGCGGTGTTTCTTCCGGACTTGATTTTCGACCTGTTCCCCAATCTTGCCGTAGTCACCGAGGCGCCTATACCTCCTGGCAATACTGCAACCCCACCCGCCGTCGCGCCGGCAATACAGGCTGCCGCGCCGGGCGGTCCGGTCGTAGCACCCACCGATCTTGTCGCAACCGAGCCGCCGCGCGCCGTGATCGGCGATTTCGTGCCCGACGAGGTGCTGGTCACGGTCAATGGCGATGCCGGCGCGGTCCAGCAGATCGCGGCCTCGTTCGGCCTCGAGATACGCTCGCAGCGGCAGTCGCGGCTGCTCGGCAACACGCTGGTGCGCTTCGGCATTCCCGATGGCCGCCCGGTCGGCGTCGTGCTGGCGCAACTTGCCGCCGACGGCCGTACTTTGCGGCGTGAGGCCAACCATGTCTACTCGCTGCAGCAGGCGGCCAGCATCGTCAATTATGCGTTCGAGCGCATTGCGCTCGATGCCGACAAAGCCAGCGGCGAGAATGTGCGCGTCGGCGTCATCGACACCGGCATCGATGACGGCAATCCGGCGCTCTCCGGCGTCATCGCCGGGCAGTTCGATGCCATGCCCGACGTGCCGATCAAGGCGCGCGACCACGGCACTTCGGTCGATGGACTGATTGCCGGCACCGGCGCGTTCAAAGGCATGGCGCCGGGTGCCAGGATCTATCACGCCCGCGCCTTCGAGGGCGGCAAGTCGACCATGGACGTCATCCTTTCGGCGCTCGACTGGGCGGCGGAGCAGGATGTCCGCATCATCAATATGAGCTTCGTCGGTCCGAAGAACGACCTGCTCGGCATCGCCTGCCGCAATGCGCGCGCGTTTGGCATCGTGCTGGTTGCGGCCGCCGGCAATAACGGACCGAAGGCGCCCTATGGTTATCCGGCCGCCTTCGACGGCGTGATGGCGGTGACGGCCACCGATGCCAAGGACGGGCTGATGCCGCAGGCCAATCGCGGCGCCTATGTCTTCATCTCCGCTCCCGGCGTCGAGATGGTGGCGCCGAGCGGCGCCGGCTCGGACGTGGTGACCGGGACGTCCTTCGCCGCAGCGATCGTGACCGGCGCCGTCGCCAACCTGTTCCATGCCGCACCCGACCGTTCGGCCGACTGGGTCGAGAAAGCACTTGCCGTCACCGCAAGGGATCTCGGCGCGAAGGGGCGGGACAATGATTTCGGCTTTGGCCTGCTGAATACCAAGGCGGCCGAGGCGGCGAAGGAATAGCCCGCTCAAGTCGCGTTTTGCTGAGGACGTAGCAGAAAATAGAATGCGGCGATGTGCGTTATCATCAGCAGCGGTACGTAGATGATCGGGATCGCGTAGGTGGCGCCCAGTTCGCCTGCGCGTGCAGGAAGGCCGATCTGGACGGCATGGTAATAGTCGACGATGAGGTCGACCGTTCCGACGACGTTGAAGGCGACTACGAACGGCCAGAAGAGCGGGCGTATCCTCACCGTGAGCAGCGCCAGCATGGCCAGCACGCCAGTCGCGAAATCGCCGTAGGCGGCGAATACGGCGAAATCGGTGGGCAGATTGGGGCTTACGACACCTGGAACCATGAAGACGAGCCCGAAGAAGCGGAAGCTGTGCAGCGTAGCGATGGCGCGTTGCGCCGCGACCCGGTCCATCGACCTGAGCCACGGCAAACCGTACGCGCCGAAGCAAAGCAGCCACGCAACATAGCCGAGAACAAGATGGGTTTGGAACACCATTTCCGTGGACATTTGGCCTTCTCTCAACAGTTGATTCATGCGGCTTTAAGCCCGCTACCGCAATTCGACTATCCGGTGTAATCACAACAACCTATGAAGCAGAACTACACAGTCCGACATGGTGCGCTGGAGGGCGTCGAGGCGTTCCTGGCCGTCGCCAGGCGCCTCAGTTTCCGCCGTGCCGCCGCCGATCTCGGCGTGACGCCATCCGCCGTGAGCCAGACGGTGCGCGCGCTGGAAGCCCGCCTGGGCACAGCGCTGTTCGTCCGCACGACGCGGAGCGTTGGTTTAACCGAGCCTGGCCAGCGGTTCCTCGACCGTGCCGGCCCGGCATTCGAAGAGCTCGTCGCGGCCGGCGAGGCCGCCCGCGATATCGGCCAGCGGCCGACCGGTCTGCTGCGCCTGTCTGTGCCCCGCGCTATCGTGCCGCTGATGTTGGAGCCGCTGCTCGCGTCGTTCTGCCAAGCCTATCCTGAGATCGAACTGGAGATCGCCGTGAGCGACCAGATGGTCGATCTCGCGACCGGCGGGTTCGACGCCGGCATCCGCCTCGGGCAACTCATCGCCGCCGACATGGTCGCGGTGCGGCTGACCCCACCGTTCTCGTTCGTGGTCGTCGGCAGCCCTGACTATCTCGAGCGCTACGGCCGTCCCGAGCGTGTCGACGACTTGCGCCACCACGCCTGCTTACGCTTGCGCCGCTCGAATGGCAGCATCGCGCCCTGGTCCTTCATCGACGGCAACGGCGCAATCGAAGCGGTCGTCTCAGGCCCGCTGATTGCGCACGACTATTCGACATTGGTCGGGGCTGCGATGCGGGGCGTCGGGCTGGCGCAGACACCGCGACCACTCGCCGAAGGTCTGATAGCCGAAGGAAAACTCCAGTCGGTGCTGGACAGCGTCGCCACGACGACGCCGGGTGTCTTCCTTTATCATCCCGGCAAGCGCCAAGTCCTGCCGAAGCTGCGCGCCTTCATCGATCACCTCAAATCCGCGGCCTGAGACCAGGACGCACCCGCTGGTGCTGGCCAACAGCCGCCAAGAGTCGACCTCGGCCGTTCAGAGTGATTGCCTCTAGGCCGGCGCGCCGGCGACCGATCCCCTGACCACCAGGTCGACCGGCCAGACTTCGCCGCGAGCGCCCTCCTCCAGGCCGGAAATCCGCGCCGCCAGCCGTTCGGCGATGCGCGCGCCGGCGAGGCGGATCGACGAACGCGTCGTCGACAATGGCACCGAAAAATTTTCCGGCTTCAGCCAGGGAAAGACGTCGTCATGGGCGATCAGCGACAGGTCGCCCGGAATGGTCAGGCCGAGATCGCGCACCGCGCGCACCACGCCGAGCGCCATGATCAGGCTGGAGCAGGCGATCGCCGTCGGCGCGTCACTTTGTTCCAGCAAGCGCCGGGCGGCGCGGTAGCCGTTCTCCTCGGTCATGGTGAGCGAACAGACATGCTGATCACGAAGCACCAGGCCGCTCGCCGCAAGCGCGCGGCGCACGCCGCGCTCGCGATGGATGGCGAAGGTCTCGCGATCGTCGCCATTGATCAGCGCCAGACGCCTATGACCGAGCTGAACGAGTAGCCGCGCCGCCTCGTGGAAGGCGCCCTCATTGTCGATGTCGGTGAACGGATAGTCGAAATCGAAGCCTTCGCTGCGGCCATGGACGATGAAAGGAATGCCGAGCGTATTGACCAGCGCCACCCGCCGGTCGGCCGGCCTCGGCGACGAGATATAGACCGCGTCGACCTGCCGGTTGGCGACAATGCGGCGGTACGTCGTCTCCTGGTCGTCGGCATCGGCCGGTGACAGCACCAGGTCGAGCTCGTGCGAACGCGCATAGTCGCCGAGGCCGGACAGGAACTCGACGAAATGCGGGTCGATATCGACCGTCGTTCCCGTCGGCAGCACATAGCCGATCATGCCGGTCTTGCCGGTCGCCAGCCGACGGGCGCTCGGATTGGGGCGATAGCCGTGACGCTTGGCGGCATCGACCACCCGCCGGCGCGTTTCCTCGTTGACTTCCGGGTAGCCGTTCAATGCGCGGCTCACCGTAGTCTGCGAAAGCGCCAGCATGTGGGAGAGCTGCTTGAGGTTCACCGGAGGCCTCCAAACCTCAAAGCGCTTTTAATCTGAATCGATCTGGCCGCTACGAACTGCGCCGCCGAGTGCAATGACCTTACGCACGGTTCGGACCGGTTTGAAGCCGAATTTGCTGCTGCACCGCCAGAAAACTGTGCTGCAGCGCACTTTCGCCGGCACTCGACCGTAGAAATTAAATCGATTAATTTGGCTTTCTCTTGACTCCGGATCAATTCAGTGGCGAGATCAGAATCACCAAAGCGCTTTGGAAGACCCTACGAAAGGTTGCAGTTCCTTTCCGACTGAGTCACAGTCCTGCAGCGCCGGCGAACGGAATGGAGGTTTCGTTCGGTGTTTGTCACCACTGGGAGGGAATACCGATGAAGAAAATGCTTCTGCTGGGCGCTGCGTTTGCCACGCTTGCGCTCGCCATGCCGGCGCAAGCCGAACTGAAGTTCAAGCCGGGCGAAGATCCCCGTTTCAACTGGGCCAACTACGAGGAGCTCAAGAAGGTCGACCTCAAGGGCGAGACGCTGACGATCTTCGGGCCGTGGCGCGGCGAGGACGAAGGGCTTATCCGCACCGTCCTCGATTACTTCTCCGAAGCCACCGGCGCCGAGATCAAGTACTCCTCGTCGGAGAATTACGAACAGCAGATCGTCATCGACACGCAGGCCGGCAGCCCGCCCAACATTGCCGTGCTGCCGCAGCCGGGCCTGATCCAGGATCTGGCATCGAAGGGCCTTTTGACGCCGCTCGGCGACGACACGGCCAACTGGGTCAAGGACAATTACGGCGCCGGCCAATCCTGGGTCGACCTCGGCACGTTCAAGGACAAGGACGGCAAGCCCGGCTTCTTCGCCTTTCCGTATAAGGCCGACGTGAAGTCGCTGGTCTGGTACTCGCCGGACAATTTCGAGGAAGCGGGCTACAAGGTGCCGAAGACGCAGGAAGAGCTTGCCGAGCTCGAAAAGAAGATCATCGCCGACGGCGGCACGCCATGGTGCATCGGGCTTGGTTCGGGCGGCGCCACCGGCTGGCCGGCGACCGACTGGGTCGAAGACATCATGCTGCGCACCCAGACGCCCGAGACCTACGACAAATGGGTTAAGAACGAAATTCCGTTCAACGATCCGGCAGTGGTCAACGCCATCGACATTTTCGGCAAGATCGCGACCGACGACAAGATGGTCGAGGGCGGCGCCAAGGCGGTTGCGGCGACCGATTTCCGTGACAGCCCGAAGGGCCTCTTCTCGGTGCCGCCGAAATGCTATCTGCACCACCAGGCATCGTTCATCCCGACCTTCTTCCCGCAAGGCACCAAGATCGGCGAGGATGCCGACTTCTTCTATTACCCGCCCTACGCCTCCAAGCCCGAGCTCGGCACTCCGGTGCTCGGCGCCGGCACGCTGGCCATGATCACTAAAGATAGCAAGAGTGCCCGCGCGTTCATCGAATTCCTGAAGCTGCCGCTCGCTCATGAGATCTGGATGGCACAGGGCGGTTTCGTGACGCCGTTCAAGTCGGTCAACAAGGACGCCTATGCTAGCGACGCGCTGAAGAAGCAGGGCGAGATCCTGGCCAACGCCTCGACCTTCCGCTTCGACGGGTCCGACCTGATGCCGGGCAAGATCGGCGCCGGTGCGTTCTGGACCGGCATGATCGACCTGGTCGGCGGCAAGTCCGCCCAGGACGTCGCCACTGACATCCAGAAAAGCTGGGACGCGATCAAGTAAGCGGCCGGCTTGAGTTCCCAATGTGATGTGGTCCGGGCCTCAAACGGCCCGGACCTTATCCGGTGCTTGGCGTCGCGTCGATTGTCGTGAGCACAATGCATTCCGGCATGACGCGCGCCCAGTGACCTGCTTTCCGGCTGGTCGCGCTCCAGACAACTGAATCGGCGCATGATCCCGTCGCCAAAGCCATTCTCGACTGGCGGATCCGTGCGCAGGGGGAGGGACCCATGGCGGCTCAGATTTTTTCGGCGATATTCGTCATCATCATCGGCGTGGGCGGCTGCGTCGCCTATTTCTGGGGCGCCAACAAGGCACTCGACACGATCTTTCCGGCACGCGGCGTTTCCGGCAAGGCGGCGATCAACAATCTGCGCCGGCAGGGGGTGATCCGACCCTGGCTGTTCGTCGGCCCGGCGATGATTATCCTCACTATCTACCTGATCTACCCGGTGGTGGAGACGCTGAGGCTGTCGTTCCTCGATCGCGGCGGCGCCCATTTCGTCGGCTTGGCCAACTATCAATGGGCGTTCGGCGACCGCGAGTTCCGCAACTCGATCCTCAACAACATCATCTGGCTGGCGGTGGTGCCGGCCGCCTGCACCTTCCTCGGGCTGATCATCGCCGTGCTCACCGACAAGATCTGGTGGGGCACCATCGCCAAAAGCCTGATCTTCCTGCCGCTCGCCATCTCGTTCGTTGGCGCCAGCGTCATCTGGAAATTCATCTACGAATATCGCGGCGACGGGCAGACGCAGATCGGTCTGCTCAACGCCATCATCCAGTATTTCGGCGGCCAGCCGCAGGTCTGGATCTCGCTGCCGTTCTGGAACAACTTCTTCCTGATGGTCATCCTGATCTGGATCCAGACCGGCTTTGCCATGGTAATCCTGTCGTCGGCCTTGCGCGGCATTCCGGAAGAGACGCTGGAAGCCGCCGTCATCGACGGCGCCAACCCTTTCCAGATCTTCTGGAAGATCATGGTGCCGCAGATCTGGGGCACCATCGCCGTGGTCTGGACCACCATCACCATCCTGGTGCTGAAGGTTTTCGACATCGTGCTGACCATGACCAACGGCCAGTGGAACAGCCAGGTGTTGGCCAATCTGATGTTCGACTGGATGTTCCGCGGCGGCGGCGATTTCGGCCGCGGCGCCACCATCGCCATCATCATCATGATAGCGGTCATTCCGATCATGGTCTGGAACATCCGCCAGGCGAACAAAGAGACGGAAGGACATTGAGATGGCCGCGTCGACCGGAAAGTCCTTTGTCAGCCGTTTCGGCGTCCATATCGCCGTCTTCATCTTCGTTGCGATCTGGACGATTCCGACGCTCGGCATTCTGGTCTCGTCGCTGCGCGACAAGGATCAGATCATCGCTTCGGGCTGGTGGAACTCGTTCACCAGTTCCAGCCAGACGGAAGCCGGACGGCTGCCGCCCGCCTCGGCGCAAGTCGAGAAGGACGGCAAGTTCGTTCTGCAAGGCAATGTCTTCGGCGACGGTCCGGCCCGCAACATCAGCGCCTTCGGCGTCAAGTCGGCAGCGCCGACGCAATATCCCGCCGGCACGACAGCCGATCTCGGCGACGGCGTGATCCTGCAACTCAATGCCGACGGCAGTTTCGTCATGACCTCGCCGAAGGCTTTCGAAGGCGAACGCGGCCAGCGCGTCTATTACGCCTCGTCGGCGCCGCCGAAATTCACCACCGACAATTACGACTCGGTGCTGTTTTCGGAAGGCATCGGCCGCTCCTTCATGAACTCGCTGACCGTCACCATTCCGGCGACCGTCATTCCAATCCTGATCGCCGCGTTCGCCGCCTACGCGCTGGCCTGGATGCGCTTTCCCGGCCGGGCCCTGCTCATCGCCGTCATCATTGGCCTCCTGGTCGTGCCGCTGCAGATGTCGCTGATTCCGCTGTTGAAGCTCTATAACGGCGTCGGCAGCTTCTTCGGCGTGCCGTCGAAGACCTATCTCGGCATCTGGCTGGCGCATACCGGCTTCGGCCTGCCTTTCGCCATCTATCTTCTGAGGAGCTATATCGCCGGCCTGCCCCGCGAGATCATGGAGTCGGCGCGTATCGACGGCGCCAGCGATTTCGAGATCTTCGTCAAGATCGTGCTGCCATTGTCGTTCCCGGTGCTGGCCTCGTTCGCCATCTTCCAGTTTCTCTGGGTGTGGAACGATCTGCTGGTGGCGATGGTTTTCCTTGGTACCGAGGGCGACCAGATCGTGCTTACCGCCAAGCTCAATGCGTTGCTCGGCTCGCGCGGCGGCGACTGGGAGATCCTGACGACATCGGCCTTCGTCACCATCATCGTGCCGCTGATCGTGTTCTTCTCGCTGCAGCGCTATTTCGTCCGCGGGCTGCTTGCCGGCTCGGTGAAAGGAGGTTGAGATCATGCAATCCGCTTTGAAGGCCACCCCGAAGCCAGATCTCGCTATAGATCGCGACTGGTGGCGAGGTGCCGTGATCTACCAGATCTACCCGCGCAGCTATCAGGATTCGAACGGCGACGGCATCGGCGACCTCAGGGGCATGATCGGCCGGCTGGCCTACATCGCCTCGCTCGGTGTCGACGCCATCTGGATCTCGCCATTCTTCAAATCGCCGATGAAGGATTTTGGCTACGACGTGTCGGATTATTGCGACGTCGATCCGATGTTCGGCACGCTGGCCGACTTCGACGCGCTGACCGCAGAGGCGCATCGGCTTGGCCTCAAGGTGATGATCGACGAGGTGCTCTCGCACACCGCCGACATCCATCCCTGGTTCAAGGAGAGCCGCTCGAGCCGGAGCAATCCAAAAGCCGACTGGTATGTCTGGGCGGATGCCAAGCCGGACGGCACGCCACCCAATAACTGGCTGTCGATCTTCGGCGGCTCGGCCTGGCAGTGGGACACCAGCCGCCAGCAATATTACCTGCATAATTTCCTGGCCGAGCAGCCCGACCTCAATTTCCACAGCCGCGCGGTCCAGGACGCGCTGCTCGACGTCACCCGCTTCTGGCTGGAGCGCGGCGTCGACGGCTTCCGCCTCGATACCATCAATTTCTATTTCCACAGCCAAGGCCTGGAAGACAATCCGCCGCTGCCGCCCGAGCAGCGCAACGACCAGACGGCGCCGGCCGTCAACCCCTACAACTACCAGGACCATCTCTACGACAAGAGCCGGCCTGAAAACCTCGGCTTCCTCGAACGCTTCCGCGCCTTGCTCGACGAATACCCGGCGACGGCCGCGGTTGGCGAGGTCGGCGATTCGCAGCGTGGGCTGGAAGTGGTGGCGGCCTATACGGCCGGCGGCAAGCGCGTGCATATGTGTTACTCCTTCGACTTCCTGGCGCCGGAGAAGATCAGCGCGGCAAAGGTACGCTCGGTGCTGGAAACCTTCGGCAAGGTGGCCAGCGACGGCTGGTCGTGCTGGGCCTTCTCCAACCATGACGTGATGCGTCCCGCCTCTCGCTGGGCAGCCGGCGAGCCCGACCCGACCGCCTACCTCAAGGTCATCTCGGCGCTGCTGATGTCGTTGCGCGGCTCGGTCTGCATCTATCAAGGCGAGGAGCTCGGGCTCAGCGAGGCCGAGCTCAGCTTCGAGGATCTGCAGGACCCATACGGCATCCGCTTCTGGCCTGAATTCAAGGGACGCGACGGCTGCCGTACGCCGATGGTTTGGGACGGCGCCGCCCGCAATGGCGGCTTCTCGACGGCAAAGCCCTGGCTGCCGGTGCCCAGCAAGCACCTTGCGCAAGCCGTCAATGTGCAGCAAGGCGACGACGGCTCGCTGCTCGAGCACTACCGGCGCTTCCTGGCTTTCCGCCGCGCCCATCCGGCACTGGCCAAGGGTGATATCGAGTTCATCGAAAGCGAGGGCGACACCGTCGCCTTCACCCGCCGTGAAAGCAACGAGCAGATCGTCTGCGCCTTCAATCTCGGAGCAAAGCCGGCCGAAGTCGATCTTGGCGGCCGCTCATTGCAGCCCTTGCCGGGACACGGGTTTTCGGGACAGACTGGCGCCGGCACTATCCGCCTCGGCGGCTACGGCGCCTGGTTCGGGCGTATCGACTGAATTCAAGGAAGAACTGGAGGGTACACCATGGCCGATGTCACGCTAAGGCAAGTGAGGAAATCATATGGCAATCTCAACATTCTGCACGGCGTCGACCTCGACATAAAGTCGGGCGAATTCATCGTCTTCGTCGGCCCCTCGGGTTGCGGCAAGTCGACCTTGCTGCGCTGCATCGCCGGGCTGGAGGAGATCACCTCGGGCGAGCTCAAGATCGACGGCGAGATCGTCAACGACGTGCCGCCGTCAAAGCGCGGCATCGCCATGGTGTTCCAGTCCTATGCGCTTTATCCGCACATGACCGTCTACGACAACATGGCCTTCTCGATGAAGATCGGCAAGGAAAGCAAGGCCGAGATCGACAAGCGGGTGCGCCAGGCGGCCGAGATCCTGCAGCTGACCAAATATCTCGACCGTCTGCCCAAGGCGATGTCGGGCGGCCAGCGCCAGCGCGTCGCCATCGGTCGCGCCATCGTGCGCAATCCCAAGGTCTTCCTGTTCGACGAGCCGCTATCCAACCTCGACGCGGCGCTGCGTGTCGCCACCCGCATCGAGATCGCCAAGCTCAAGGAGTCGATGCCGGCCACAACGATGATCTACGTCACCCACGACCAGGTCGAGGCGATGACGCTGGCCGACCGCATCGTAGTGCTGAAGGAAGGCCATATCGAACAGGTCGGCACGCCGATGGAGCTCTACAAGCGGCCCGGCAATCTGTTCGTCGCCCAGTTCATCGGCTCGCCGGCGATGAACATCCTGCCGGCGACGATCGACAAGACCGGCAACCCGACGGTCGTCAGCCATGTCGGCGGCCGCAAGGCGACGGTGCCGATCGCAACGCCTGCCTCGGCGAAAGGCGCTGCGGTGAGCTTCGGGGTGCGGCCGGAGGATCTGATGATTGCCACCGGCGCCGACTATTTGTTCGAAGGGACGGTCGATTACGTCGAGCAGCTCGGCGAGGTCCAGCTCGTCTATGTCGACATCGGCCGCGCCGACCTGCCGCTGGTGACCAAGCTGCCGGGCAATGTCGAGGTCAAGCGCGGAGCGACGCTGCGGCTGACGGCGGACGCCGGCGACCTGCATATTTTCGACGCGGACGGGCGCTCTTTCGCGCTCCATGAAGCAGAAGCAAAGGCGGCTTGAAGCAGGCGTTCTTCCGCCATGCAAAAAACAAGAGCGGCGGGCATGGCCCGCCGCTCTTGTCTGGAATTCCAGTTCGGCCGTTAGAGCGATTCATCGTTTCACGGAACGCCGAACCGCTCTATCTCTTTGTTTGGAGCAATTCCGGACGGAAAACCGTTTCACACTTTTCCTGGAATTGCTCTAGTTGTTGCCGAAGAGGTTGCGGTCGGCGCCCTGAGGCGCGGACTTGGGCACATCGCCAGACGAGTTCAGCAGCTTGTAGATCGGCGAGTTGCTGTCACGTACCGAATACGTCTGCGTGTTGTCGACGTTGACGGTCGACTGCTTGTTGATGTCGGTCCCGCCAACATTGTCGTTGCGGGCATAAGCGCTGCCGGCGGCAATCAAGAGAGCGGCGGCAGTAAGAACAATCTTTTTCATTTTGGGTACTCCTGGATTTTCGAAATCAAGCGGCGGGCATGCCGCCGCCTTGATGGTGGGATCGGCTGTTAGTTGTTGCCGAAGAGGTTACGGTCGGCGCCCTGGACAACCGGCTGCTTTTCAGCCTGGTCCGACGTCTTGACGGAAGCCGTGTAGGAGCTGTCGACCGAGACAGCAGGCTGGTTGGCTCCGTTGGAACCAAAGTTGTCGCTGCCCGCGAAGGCGCTGCCGGTGATGGCCAAAACGGCGGCGGCAGCAAGAACGATCTTTTTCATCTTAATACTCCTGAATTTTTCAGATCCCCGGACGGCGGATATGCCCGCCGCCCTGATGCTGGGATCGACTGTTAGTTGTTGCCGAAGAGGTTACGGTCGGCGCCCTGGACAGGCTGCTGGTCAGCATGAGCCGGCTTCTGAATGGAAGCCGTATACGAGCTGTCGACCGAAGCGGCAGGCTGGTTCGCACCCTTGGAACCAAAGTTGTCGCTGCCAGAGAAGGCGCTGCCGGTGATGGCCAAAACGGCGACGGCGGCAAGAGCGATCTTTTTCATTTTAGTACTCCAGTATCTCAGTTTTTCCGTCCGTCCAGCGGCGTGTCTTGGGAGGAATTCGCGTCGTTCGGACAGCCCCGATGTGGGAAAGGCGATGGCCAGTTTCCAATCACGAAGTTGTTTGGTGTGGACCAAGAATCTACACCTTGAAATTGTGCAAGAGATTCCCTTCGCCACAATTTTATTGCTAAATATCAAGTAGATAGCCCATAGTATCGGTCTGGCTGCAAGGTGACTTGGGGAGGCAGCGTTCACAGCGTCCTGCACGCATTGTCAACAGAAACGAACCGTTCGGTTCGATTTTTTAAACCGACAAAAGTCGCAGCCGAGGCTCTTTGTCGAATCGTTAACCATTTCGGCCAAACGCGGCGTCGGCGTTGCGGCTGCTTTTGGCCTGCTTTATGCCGCCCAACAAAGGCAGCAACCGGGCAAGCAGAACCGGTCAGACCCCGTAGCGTTCGGTGCGGATGAGTGCCGCAGGCACCCCGGCATCGATCAGTGCCTCGGCGGCGGCCGTCACGAATGCGTTCGAGCCGCAGACAAAGGCGAGCTTCGGCGGCGCGGGCAGCCTCGTCATGGCTTGCACCATCATCGCGGCGTCGACCCGCCGCGCATGATCTGCCGGACGGCGGGCCGGCTCGCGCGTCAGCGTCAGCACCAGGTCGAAGCCATCCCGGCGCTCGGCGAGGTCGATCAACTCGTCGCGAAAGATCACCTCGTCCCAGACCCGCGCCGAAAACACCAAGGTGGCGGCGACCAGCGATCCCCGCATCGCCCGGTGACGGACCATCGACATCAGCGGCACCACGCCCGACCCGCCGCCGACGAGCAGGAGCGGTCCGCCATCGCCGTCGGACCAGACGAAATGGCCGCCGAGCGGCCCGCGCAATTCGACCTCGTCGCCCACCGCCGCGATCTCGTGAAAGAACGGCGAGACCTCGCCGTCCTCGAGTTTTTCAATCGCCAGTTCGATGGTCTCGCCGGTCTCCGGCGCCGAGGCGATGGAGTAGGAGCGGCGCGCCTGATAGCCGTCCGGCGCTGTCAACCTGACATCGACATGCTGTCCGGCATGGTAGACGAAGGGCCGCGACGGCTGCAGGAAAAAGCTGGTGACGCGCGGCGTGCGCTTTTGGATGCGGGTGATGGTGACCGTCTGCCAGGGCGACTGCGCCGCCGGTGCGTCGCTCATGGATCGTTCGTGTAGCGCTGCTCGCGCCACGGATCGCCGTAGATATGATAACCTCGCAATTCCCAGAAACCCGGCTCGTCACGCTCGGTGAACTGCAACCCGTTCAGCCATTTGGCCGATTTCCAGAAATAGAGGTGCGGAACGAGCAGCCGGGCCGGGCCGCCATGATCGGGGGTGATCGGCTTGCCCTCGTAAAGCAGTGCCACCATCGCCTTGCCGCCGGTGAGATCCTTCGTTGGCACATTGGTGGAATAGCCGTCGAAACCCAGCGCCAGCGTGAAGGCGGTGGGCGGCTCGATGCCGGCGTCGGCAAGGATGTCGTCGACCAGCACGCCCTGCCACGCGGTGTCGAACTTGGTCCATGCGGTGACGCAATGGATGTCGCGCGTCATCTTGGTCAAGGGCAGCGCGTTGAACTCGGCCCAGTTCCACTTCTTGATCGGCCGCGGCCCGTGCTTAAGCGTAAACGACCAATCCTCGGTGCGGACATGCGGCGTCGGGCCGGCCGACAGGACCGGGAAACCTTGCTCGAGATATTGCCCCGGCGGGATACGTGCATCCGTATCCGTCGGCGGCTTTCGTCCGGAAGAGAAGCCTCGGGTAACCATCGAGAATATCCGTTTGCGCAAGGTCCAATCGACCTTTGTCAGTTTTCTCGAAGACGCGTGCGCGGGCAACCGAAATCTTGGCTCCGGCCTGGCGGCAATGCTCTACATCGATCTTGGCAGCGCGGCGCCCGCTTCAGCCACTGGCGAAGGGGACGGCGACGAACATCTGGGCGTCGCCACGCTCGACAAGCAGCAGCACCGATTTCTTGCCAGATTTGGCAGCCTGCACAATCGCCTGGTTAGCCTGCCTGGCGTTCCTCACCGGATGCTGGTCGACGGCGACGATGATGTCGCCGGGCTGGATGCCGGAAGCCGATGCCGCCTTGTTCGGGTCGACGCGCTCGACCAGCGCGCCGTGCTGGTTGCCTGCCAGGTTCATTGCCTGGCGCACATCCGGGGTGACGTCCATCAGGCCGAGACCGAGCGCCGGTGCGCGAAGGCCCTGCTCCGTCGACGGCTGACGCCGATCGCTGGTCACCGATCCCGTTGCCATGTCGTCTTCGTTGCGCCCGACCTCGACGGAGATCTGCAGGCTTTGCCCCTGGCGCCAGACATTGAGGGTTTCCCTCGTGCCGGGCGCAACGTCGGCGACGGTGCGCGACAGATCCCTTGGATCCTTTATGTCGCGGCCGGCGAAACTGGTAATGACGTCGCCGGTCTCGATGCCGGCCTTGGCGGCCGGCGATCCGTCGCTGACCTGCGCGACCAGCACGCCGGCTGCGTGATCGAGGCCGATGGCGCTCGCCATGTCAGGCGTCACCGGCTGGATCTGGACGCCGAGATAACCGTACTGGATGGAGCCGCCCTTCATCAGCTTGGCGACGACCTTTTGCGCCTGGTCCGAGGGGATGGCGAAGCCGACGCCGACGCTGCCGCCATTCGGCGAAAAGATCGCCGTGTTGATGCCGACGACATTGCCGTTCACATCCGTTAGCGGGCCGCCGGAATTGCCCCGGTTGATCGGTGCGTCGATCTGGATGAAGTCGTCAAACGGCCCGCTATGCAGGTCGCGGCCGCGCGCCGAGACGATGCCGGCCGTGACCGTGGTGCCAAGGCCGAAAGGATTGCCGAACGCGAGCACCTGGTCGCCCGGCATGAGCTTGTCGGAATCGCCCCATTTGATGATCGGCAAGGGCTTGCCGGCTTTGACCATGAGCACGGCAAGATCGTTCTTGGCGTCATGACCGATCAATTTGGCGGGAAGCTCGGTGCCGTCGTCGAGCGTCACCTTGATCGACTGGGCGCCGTCGACGACGTGATTGTTGGTGACGATGGTGCCGTCGGCGCCGACGATGAAGCCTGAGCCGAGGGCCTCGGTGCGCGGCGCCTGTTCCGGCGGTGTCTTGGGGGCGGGCTGTCCCTGGTCATCGAAGAAATGGCGGAAATAGTCGTCGAAAGGCGAGGTTCCGCCAAAGGGAGAGGCGTCGCTCATGGTGTCCGGCTGTTGTACTTTCATGACCGTCGCGATGGTCACCACTGCCGGTTTGTCGGCCGCCACGACCGGAGCGAACGAACCGCTGGGCGCCGTCATTCCGGTGACAGGTGGGGTCACTGTTGCCGCCAGGACATCATTCAGCCTGGGAGCGAGGGGCAGGGCGAAGGGGCTGACGATCAGCGCGGCGCCCAGCAGAGCGGCGACGCGATGTCTGCGAAGGGTCTGGATTGGTGACATGGCCGTTGTCCGGGCGAGAGATTGATCGGGCGCCGCAGCGTTCCGTCACCGGAATGCTCTATCGGCGTGTCGGCCTTGCCTGTCTCGCCTGGCACGGCGGCCGACCGGATCGACAGCCCCGCATCTAGGGCGCCGATCGTGGTTTCCAGATAATATTACGAAGATTTAATTTCCGGCTGGCAGCCGCCTTGCCGGGCTGGCGCCGAAACCCGAAAACAAAAACCCGCCTTGCGGCGGGTCATTGGGGCGAATCAGCACCATACCCAGATTACTAGCATAGCTGCCGGCACAAAGCAAGAACAAAATAGCTGCGCAAGACAAATCGCTTCAGATTTGCGCCGCCTCAGCCGAGGCCTCCTATTCGCCTTTCCGGTCGGTCCGGCTGAGATAGGTGGTGGCGATCTCGCGCATCCGCCTGCCGTCGAAGCTCGGTCCATGACCGCCATGGCCGATGCGGATCGGCAGCTCGAGCAGGCGCTGCATCGTGCGGCGATAGGCGGCACGATCCGAATCCGGCAGGTCGTCGATCAGCATGGCGTCGTAGATGGCGTCGCCGGCGAAGAACAGGCCGTCAGCCTCGTCGAACAGCGCGATCGAATCCGGAGAGTGGCCGGGCAGATGCAGGACGCGGAATTGGCGGTCGCCGAGGTCGATCCTATCGCCCTCGTCCAGGGTCCGGGCCAGAGGCGCCGGCTGAATCCTGTAATCGGCCGCCTTCCAGCCCTTTGCCGGCAGCCTGGAGACGGCGCCTTCCAGATCATGGAACATGTAGGCGTAGGTCACCGCTTCATCCATGCTGTCGAACTGTGCGGCGCTGTGGCGCGGCCCTGCCCGCAACGGAAACTCGTGCAGCGAACCGACATGATCGAGATGGATATGCGTGGCGACGACGAGCAGCGGCTTGCCGGACGGCGTGTCGATCTGCGGCGCCAGCGGGCAGATCCCCATGCCGGTGTCGACCAGCAGGTCGACATCGCGGCCGCGCAGATGCCAGATGTTGGCGCGCACGAATTCGTGCACGAAGGGCTCGGTCAGCATCGTCGTCTTGGCGTCGACGATGGTTTTGCTGAACCAGCTGTCCATCAGATCAAGGCCGGCATCAGACGAACGGCTTGCCGACCTTGTACTTTTGCGGGACCAGCCGCTTCAGATAGGCCATCCCCGCATCGGACAGCCGGTTGACATCCGGCAGCATGAAATCATCCGGCATATGGCGCGTCTTGCCGGCGACGTTCTTCAGCGGCACCTTCTTCAGCACGGTTTTCTTGCCGTCATATTGCAGCGCCACCGAACCGCCCCCCTCGTCGGCCACCGTGACCGCGAAGGCACCGGCATCGAAGGCCTCCTGCGCGTCCACCGCGCTGATGGCGCCGACATAGCCGCGCGGCATATAGCCGAGCGCATCGACGCGCGCCCGCTTGCCCGGCAATCCTTCGGCGAGCGCGCGCTCCAAGGCTGCCGGCAGGTCGCTGCCCGACAGCTTGACGTTGCCGTGCTGGTCGCGCTCCAGCCTTTCCGGCGGCACCAGGCTTTCGACCAGCGCTTTGCCGTCGGCGGTGCTGACGCCTTCGGAGACGGCAACGATGCAGCGCTTGTGGCGGTCGAGCGTTGCACGAACGTCGTCGATGAAGCCCGCCGCGGAGAACGGCCGCTCCGGCACGTAGACGAGATGCGGGCCGCTGTCCTGATCGAGCTGCCAGGCCGCGGACGCGGCCGTCAGGAAACCGGCATGCCGCCCCATGACGATGCCGACATAGATGCCCGGCAGAGCGCGGAAATCGAGATCGACCGAAAGGAATGCTCCAGCGACGAACTCGGCCGCCGACATGAAGCCGGGCGTGTGATCGTTCTCCTCGAGATCGTTGTCGATGGTTTTCGGCGCGTGGACGAAGGCGATCTTGCCGCCGGCGGCGTCGGTGAGGATCTGCTGCGTGCCCGAGGTGTCGTTGCCGCCGATATAGATGAAGGCATCGGCGCCGGCGTTCTTCAAGCCGTTGAGGATGAGGTCGCAATAGGCGGCATCCGGCTTGTCGCGCGTCGAACCAAGCGCGGCGCTCGGTGTCGCCGCGATCAGCCGCAGGCGGTCCTCGGGGATGGCGGAAAGATCGACGTAATTGCCGTCACGAATTCCGCGCACGCCGTGGATGGAACCAAGCACCTTGGCGCCGGGATGCCGCTTGCGGATTTCGAGCGTGGCGCCCACCACGGTCTGGTTGATGACGGCGGTCGGGCCGCCGCCTTGCGCGATGACAAAAGTTCCGGCCATTGTTCACGTCTCCCGGGCGGTGAAAATCGCAGGCACATTCGCCTGTCTTGCGGCATCGCGCAACGGCAGAGGCAGTGGGTCAGTTTGAAATCGGGCCACTCTTCGCCTGCAGCGCGATAGGATCCGTTTCGATGAGCCGAAGTGACCTGACCATACTCGCCGTCTGCGCCTTGTATTTGAGAAAGTGCGACGTGGTCAGGTGGGCCTCATAGGCCGCCTGATCGGCGTAGCATTCGATCACGCGCACCTTTTCAGGCGTGCCTTTTACTGCCACCGCATGAAGGAAAAGCACGCCCGGCTCGACGCGTACAGAAGCCTCAATCTCTTCGGCAAGCAGGGCCCTGTAGCTGCCGATCTGCTTAGGATCGATTTCCAGTTCGGCTATCCTGACAATCGGCATCAATTGCTTTCTTGCTTCTTGCAGGGACCACGCATGGTCGGCTTCTCCGCTTCGCTCGCCTCGATCAGCGCAACGATGTCGCGATCTCCCAAAACTTGTCAGTCACGCGAGCGGACATGGCTGGGCAAGGCGAAGCGTCGCATGAATTCGCACAAAATTGTAGTACATGGGTGTGCAGCGCTAGCCGGCAGAGTAATCGCTCGAGCCTTGGCCGCCGGTCAGACGACGACGACCGGATTCTTCTTGGAGACGCGGCTGTAGAGATCGATGATGTCCTGGTTGATCAGCCGCACGCAGCCCGACGACATCGCCTGGCCGATGCTCCACCATTCGGGCGAGCCGTGGATGCGATAGCCGGTATCGCTGCCGTTCTGATAGATGTAGAGGGCACGCGCGCCGAGCGGATTGTCGAGGCCGCCCGGCTGTCCGCTTTGCCATTTCACCAGTTCCGGCCTGCGGGCGATCATCTCGGGCGGCGGGGTCCAGACCGGCCATTCCTTGCCGTACTGGATGTTGGCGCGGCCGGACCAGCGGAACCCGTCCTTGCCGATGCCGACGCCGTAACGGATCGCATCGCCGCCGGGCTGCACCAGATAGAGCAGCCGTTCCTGCGAGTGAACGACGATCGTGCCGGGTTGCTCGCCGGTCGGATCGACGACGATCTGGCGGCGGAACTCCGGCTTGACCTTGAGATAGGGCACTTCCGGCACATTGAAGCCACCGTCGGTGAGCGAAGCGTACATCACGTCGGGGCTGGTGATGTTCTTGTCGACGCTGATACTCGGACGGATGGGCCGGATCGAGCCGGTGGTGACGTCGTCGAGCTGGAGCGACGGCAGATCCAGCGTCTGGCTGCAGCCGGCGATGCCGAGCAGCGCCAGCGCACCGGCGCCGGACAGCACCGTGCGACGGGAAAGCTGTATTTCGGTTTCGATTGCGTCGCCATTGTGCGGCAGCGACAGACCTTGCGGCAACTCACGCATTTACCCAAACCCTACGCTGTCGACGGGAAACACGGTCCGGCCGAATAGCAGGCATTTTCGCCAATCATGGTTGAAAAAGCGTGAAGGCCGGCCGCCTGGCATTAACGAGGGGCTTTTTCGATTTTGCCTCTTTACATCTGCGCGAGGCCAAGGATTTATCCTCTTCTTTGAGCTCAAGGAGAAGAAAATGTCCTTCGAAAACTGGGCCGCTTTTGCCGCCGCCTCGGCAGTCCTTCTGGTCATTCCAGGTCCGACCATCCTGCTGGTGGTGTCCTATGCGCTCGGCCAGGGCTGGCGCACCGCGCTGCCGATGGCAGTCGGCGTGGCGCTCGGCGACTTCACCGCGATGACATTGTCGATGCTGGGCATCGGCGCGCTGCTGGCGGCGTCGGCCACCGTGTTTACCGTGCTGAAGGTGATCGGCGCCGGCTATCTGATCTATCTCGGCATCAAGCTGTTTCGCGCCGGCGGCGCGCTCCGGGCCGAACCGCGCACCGATGCGGTGTCGTCGGCGAAAATGATGGCGCATGCCTGGCTGGTTACCGCGCTCAATCCGAAAAGCATCACCTTTTTTGTCGCCTTCCTGCCGCAGTTCCTCGACCGGCATGCGGATTTCTGGACACAGATGCTGATCTTCGAGACGACCTTCCTGGCGCTCGCCTTCGCCAATGCCTTCGGTTATGCGCTGATCGCGGCAAGGGCGCGCAACGTGGTGCGCAACCCAAAGGCGATCCGCATCTTCAACCGCACCGGCGGCACGCTGCTGGTCGGCGCCGGCATCGCGACAGTGGCGATGCGCTCGGGCAACTGAGAACAGACCATGGCGGTGAGCGACGCATTTGGCCTGACGCTGTCTGGCGCGACGGAGGCCGGGCTCTCGTCCTACAGCCGGGCTGTTCGCGAATTGCAGTGCTTCATCGGCGATCCGGTCGGTTCCATTGACCGGGCAATCGCCGAAGATCCCGGCTTCGTCATGGCGCATGTGTTCAAGGGTTATCTCTTTGGCCTTGCCACCGAGCGCGAAGCGACGGCGGTGGCCAAGGCATGTCACGAGGCGGCGCTGCCGCTTGCCGCGACGACGCGCGAGCAGGCGCATGTCGCCGCCCTTGGCTACCTTGCGGATGGACGCTGGCACGAGGCCGCCCGCGTGCTGGAGGATATCGCCATCGAGTTTCCGCTCGATGCGCTGGCGCTGCAGACCGGCCACCAGATCGACTTCTTCACCGGCAATGCGCGCATGCTGCGCGACCGCATCGGCCGCGCGCTGCCGTCCTGGCAGAGCGGCATGCCGGGCTATCACGCCATACTCGGGATGCAGGCCTTTGGCCTGGAGGAAATGGGCGACTACGCGCGCGCCGAAAAACTTGGCCGCACGGCGGTGGATCTCGAGCCGCGCGACGGCTGGGCCCAGCATGCGGTGGCCCATGTCATGGAGATGCAGAGCCGGCAGAAGGACGGCATTCTGTGGATGCGCGCCAATCCCGAAGCGTGGACGCGGGAAAGCTTCCTGCAGGTGCATAATTGGTGGCATCTGGCGCTGTTCCATTATGATCTCGGCGAGACCGACGAGGTGCTGGCGCTCTACGACGGGCCGATCTATGGCGAGCGCTCGAAGCTGGCGCTCAACATGGTCGATGCCTCGGCGATCCTGTGGCGGCTGCATCTCGGCGGCGTCGATGTCGGCGAGCGCTGGACGGCACTCGCCGCCAACTGGTTGCCCAAGGCGAGCGCCGGCCATTATGCCTTCAACGACGCCCACGCGATGATGGCGTTTGTCGGCGCCGGCCTCGAAGCGCCGGCCCGCGGCTTGCTCGAGGCGCAGCGCGAGGCGATCCGCGGCAAGGACGACAACGCTGCTTTCACCAGGGATGTCGGCCAGCCCCTGACGCTCGCCATCAAGGCATTCGGCGAGGGCAATTATGCCGGGACGATACGCCTGATCCGGCCGATCCGGGCAATCGCCCATCGCTTCGGCGGCAGCCACGCACAACGCGACGTCATCGACCTGACGCTGATCGAGGCGGCATTGCGTTCCGGTGATGGCGCGCTGGCGAGGGCGCTTGCGGCGGAACGCGCGCTGGCACGGCCGGACAGCCCGTTGTCGGCACTGTTTTCACGGCGTGCAACCGCTCTCGCGGCGAATTGACCAAGGCCACATCTTGCCTTAAAAACTGCCCCGGCCAGATTTTTTCGAGCGTCGAAAAAATCTTCGCGTGTTGACCGGGGTGCGTTTCCGGCGGCACGATTGCCGGGATATCTTCGCCGCCCGTGTCACAGGACTGGGCAGGGAAGCAAGAAAGACCGTCGCCGCCAGGCATGACGGACATGGGAGGAAACATGTATCTCGGCCTCGATCTCGGCACGTCGGGCGTCAAGGCGCTGCTGATCGATGCAAGGCAGAGCATCGTCGGTTCCGGCCATGCACCGCTCGACGTGTCGCGCCCGCATCCCGGCTGGTCCGAGCAGAACCCGGCCGACTGGATCCGCGCCTGCGAAGCGGCGGTCGGCGAGCTGCGGTCAATGCATGCGAAGGAACTCGCGGCGGTCAAAGGCATCGGCCTTTCCGGCCATATGCATGGCGCCACTCTGCTCGATGCCGCCGATCAGGTGCTGCGCCCCTGCATCCTATGGAACGATACACGCAGCCACGCCGAGGCGGCCGCGCTCGACGCCGACCCGCGCTTTCGCAAGCTAACCGGCAACATCGTCTTTCCCGGTTTCACCGCGCCAAAGCTGGCCTGGGTCAAGAACAACGAACCGGCTGTTTTCGCCAAGGTGGCAAAGGTCCTGCTGCCGAAGGACTTTTTGCGGCTCTGGCTCGCCGGCGAGCATATTTCGGAAATGTCGGATTCGGCTGGCACGTCGTGGCTCGATGTCGGCAAACGAGCCTGGTCCGCCGAACTGCTCGCCGCCACATCGCTCGACGAAAGCCAGATGCCGTCGCTGGTCGAAGGCACGGCCAAGGCCGGTGCCTTGCGCGCCGAACTGGCCGCGAAATGGGGCATGCAGGCGGGCATCCCGATCGCCGGCGGTGCCGGCGACAATGCGGCTTCGGCCTGCGGCATGGGCACGGTCGGCGCCGGGCAGGCGTTCGTCTCGCTCGGCACGTCCGGCGTGCTTTTCGCCGCCAACGCGTCGTATCTGCCCAACCCGGAAAGCGCCGTGCACACATTCTGCCACGCACTGCCCGGCACCTGGCACCAGATGGGCGTCATCCTGTCGGCAACCGATTCGCTCAACTGGCTGTCGGGGATCGCTGGAAAAAGCGCCGGCGAGTTGACCGCCGAACTCGGCGATGCGCTGCAGGCGCCGGCCGGTGTCTCCTTCCTGCCGTACCTGTCAGGCGAGCGGACGCCTCACAATGATTCCGTCATTCGGGGCGCGTTTACCGGGCTTGCCCACGAATCCGGCCGCGCGGCGCTGACCCAGGCCGTGCTCGAAGGCGTCGCTTTCGCTTTCCGCGACAGCCTCGAAGCTCTGGCCAAAGCCGGCACGACGCTGACCCGGGTGACGGCGATCGGCGGCGGCTCGCGCTCGCGCTATTGGCTGAAGGCCATCGCCACAGCGCTTGGCCTGCCAGTCGATATTCCAGCCGACGGCGATTTCGGCGCTGCCTTTGGCGCGGCCCGACTTGGCCTGATCGCGGCGACCGGTGCCGATCCGCGCGCCGTCTGCGCGGCGCCGGCGACCGACGCCACGGTCGAGCCGGTCGCCGCCCTCGGTGACGCCTATGCGCAAGCCTATCAGCGCTATCGCCAGCTTTATCCGGCGATCAGAGGCGCCACGGCGTGAACGGTTTCCCGCCCACGCCGCGGCCTGCCGAGAAGGCCTCATTGTGCCGGCACTTTGTCGAGAAAGCCGGTGACGCTTTTCAGCCGGCCATTTTCGATGACGCCGATATCCGTGCCTTCGATGACGGATTCGATGCCGTCCGGCCCAAGATTCCACGAAAAGCGGATGGTATCGGCGAAGCCGTCCGGCTTGCCTTTCAGCGAGAACCTAAAGCCGGCAAAGCGCTGCTGCACGCCGTCGATCAGCGCCGCGATGCCGTCATGGCCGTCGCCCCGCATGATCGGATCGCGATAGCCGACGTCCTCGGTGAAGGTTGCCTCGAGCAAGGCTTTTCTGCGCGCGTCGTCGCTCTCGTTCCAGGCGGCGATGTAGTTTTCGGCAATGGTGTTGAGGTCGGTCATGGTCTGTCTCCTTCGTTGGGTGGCTTTGACATGAGCCTTTTCGACCAGCTTCAGCGCGAAACCAATTACGCCTGAGGTAATCAGGCCGAACCATGCGAGAGGAAAAGAACATGAGCAGCGGTTTTTTCGGCGACATCCAACAGATCAAATACGAGGGACCGGATTCGACCAATCCGCTGGCCTACCGGTTCTACAATCCCGACGAGATCGTCGCCGGCAAGCGGCTGGAAGACCATCTGCGCTTTGCCGTCGCTTATTGGCATTCCTTCGCCTGGCCGGGCGGCGATCCGTTCGGCGGCCAGACGTTCGACCGGCCATGGTTCCCCAAGGCCGGCGGCACCGACACCATGGAGCTGGCCAAACTCAAGGCCGACGTCGCCTTCGAGATGTTTTCGCTGCTGGGCGCGCCTTATTTCTGCTTCCACGATGCCGACGTGCGGCCGGAGGGCCGGGACTTTTCCGAAAGTGCGGCGCGGCTCGACGAGATCGCCGATTACTTCTCGGGAAAGATGAAGCAGACCGGCGTCAAGCTGCTGTGGGGCACGGCCAACCTGTTCTCCAACCGCCGCTTCATGTCAGGCGCCGCCACCAATCCCGATCCGGACGTCTTTGCCTATTCGGCGGCGACGGTGAAACACTGCATCGACGTCACCAAGCGGCTGAACGGCGAGAACTACGTGCTGTGGGGCGGCCGCGAGGGCTATGAGACGCTGCTCAACACCGACCTTGCCCGCGAACAGGAACAGGCCGGCCGTTTCCTCAACCTGGTCGTCGATTACAAGCACAGGATCGGCTTCGAAGGCACCATCCTGATCGAGCCGAAGCCGCAGGAGCCGACCAAGCACCAGTATGATTACGACGTCGCCACCGTCTATGGCTTCCTCAAGCGTTTCGGACTGGAGAACGAGGTCAAGCTCAACATCGAGCAGGGCCACGCCATCCTGGCCGGCCATTCGTTCGAACATGAGTTGGCGCTGGCCAATGCGCTCGGCATTTTCGGCTCGATCGATATGAACCGCAACGACTACCAGTCGGGCTGGGATACCGACCAGTTCCCGAACAATGTACCGGAGATGGCACTCGCCTATTATCAGGTGCTGCAGGCCGGCGGCTTCAAGACCGGCGGCACCAATTTCGATGCCAAGCTCAGGCGCCAGTCGCTCGATCCGCAGGACCTGCTGATTGGCCACATCGGCGGCATGGATTGTTGCGCCCGCGGCCTCAAGGCAGCGGCACGCATGGTCGAGGACAAGGCGCTGTCCGCCCCGCTCGCCGAGCGCTATGCCGGCTGGGATTCGGCCGAGGCCAAGGCGATGCTTGCCGGCAAGCGCACGCTGGAGGAAATCGCCGAGCGCGTCGTCAAGGAGAAGATCGAGCCGCAGCCCAGATCCGGCCGCCAGGAATTGCTCGAAACCATCGTCAACCGGTACGTCTGAGGCGTACCGTTTTCACGGCCACATTGTTCAGCGGCCGCCGGCTAAAGACGGCTTTCCGCGGGGCTGAACCGACGAAGGTTTTGCCCCGTGTGAAACTCGCGTGGCCTGTTCGCTGACCGGGTTTGGCGCGTCTTAGCCGTGATCGAGGCCTCTCAGGTAGGCGCAGAACATGTCGGCCATGGCGTCGGCGTAGGCTTCAATCTCCGCGGGGGTTCGGGGCAACTCCGAGAACTGCTTCCCCACCGTGCTGAGCGTCGTCATGACCAGATCGCCGGCCAATTCGCGAGTCGCTTGCGCGGCGTTGGGCAACGCTTCCTGCATGAAGAGCTGGATGGTGCGGTCTCCGGACGCCCTTGCCGTCTGCGCCTCGGGCGCGTCGCGGTAAAGCGGTGCGGCGTCGTCGAGCGCCACACGCACCGCGGCCTCCTCACACTCCGAGCGGAGGAAGGCGTGGACCAGGTCGCGCAGCCGGTCAAGTGGCGGTTTCCTCACGTCCTCGAGGATGTCGCGCAGCAAATCGGTCGTCTGCCGCCATTCGTCGCTCTGGAGCCGGAACAGGATCGCCGCCTTGTTCGGAAAATACTGATACAGCGATCCGACACTGACACCGGCCTTCTCGGCCACCCGCGCCGTGGTGAAGCGCTGCGCGCCTTCCCTCGCCAAAACCTGAACAGCAGCCTGCAAAATCGCAGCGACGAGCTCCGCCGAGCGGGCCTGCTTCGGCTGTTTTCGCGAGGAAATCCGCGGACTTCGGTGATCGCTCATTGAGAGCCGCGCCAATGCGATTAGTGAATGCGAATGATTAGTCGTATTTTGAATGCCGCACAAGAACGCATTCAATTCCGACTGGAGACCGATATGACCACACTGACGACAACGCCGCTCGCGCCCCTGCTGGACCGCCTGTTCGAGGAAGCCGCCGCCGCAACGAGCCCCGCGGTGGCGGAACTCTCCGCCGAGGAGCGGATGCGCCTCGTTCGGAGCAAGACCGAATACCTCGATTTCTATGGGCGGCTAAAGGACCTCTGGCTTCCCGTCTCGCGAGAGACTGGCACGCTGCTCTACATGCTGGCACGAGGCAGCGATGCACGGACGATCGTTGAATTTGGAACCTCGTTCGGCATCTCGACCCTGCACCTTGCCGCAGCCTTGCGGGACAATGGCGGCGGCCGCCTGATCACCAGCGAGTTCGAGCCATCCAAGGTCGCGCGCGCGAGGAGTAATCTGACAGCAGGTGGTCTCATCGACATGGTGGAAATCCGCGAAGGAGACGCGCTGCAAACATTAAGCGTCGATCTTCCCGAAACGGTCGACCTGCTTCTGCTCGACGGCGCCAAAGCGCTCTATCCCGAGATCTTGAGTCTGGTTGAAAGCCGCCTCAGGCCGGGCGCCTTCGTCGTTGCCGACAACGCAGATCTTTGCCCCGAATACCTCGAGCGGGTGCGCTCGACCGGGAGTGGCTACATGTCCACGCCGTTCGGCGAGGATGTTGAACTGTCGATGCGGCTTGGCTGAAGCACTGCCTGACCTGCCGGAACGATCGTGCCCAAGATGGGCGGCGGCGGACAAAACTTTGCCCGGCATCGCCCATCAATCGCCTCGCTCTTGCCTTCAAACAGCCGTCACGAACCTCCTATAGTGTGGTTCGTGGCGGGATTCAGAAAGAAGGAGGCGAAACGATATGCAGCACGAACGCGAAATCGACGCCCTGCTCTCATCTGGCGAGGCTGGATCGATCATCGACCGGCTGATGGCGCTGCCGCACCCGAAACAAGGTGCGCTGAGTGCAAACGAATGGGATCGCGCGGTCGCCAGCCGCTTCGAGACCCATCTTGCGAGACAGATGCGCTCGCAGATCGACGGCAGCAGCGACCGCCAGGACGCTGCCTGATCTACCTTTGTCTATGCATGTCGTTATCCCAAAACCGCTCCGCACTTTTGGGGCGACATGCATTATCCCCGACGCAGCCTGACCGGCGCTTCGCCGAACGCTCTTGAAAACGCTCTGGAAAATGCCGCGGCGGACGAAAACCCCGTTCGCCCGGCAATGTCCGCCATGGCGATGCGCGTGTCGACCACCAGCCGGCGCGCGGCGCCGAGGCGCAGCCTGAGGTAATAAGCGCCGGGCGTTTCGCCGATCGACTTGCGAAAGATGCTTTCCAGCGTCCGTGCCGTCACCCCGGCGCGCTTTGCCACGGCGGCGACAGTCAGCGGCTGGTCGACATGCGCTTCCATCAGCCGGATGGCTTGCGCCAGCCTGGGATCGTAGCCGTCGAGACGGCCGAGCGAGACCAGCGGTTGCGCGTCCGTCGCGGCGCGCGCCTGGTCGTAGATGAAGACGCTCGCGACATCGAGCGCCACGGCCATGCCGAGCCGCGTGCGGATCAGATGCAGCATCAGGTCGAAGGTCGGCGAGGCGCCGCCGGTGGTGAACACCGGGCCATCGATGACGTAGCGGTCGGGGCGCACGTCGACGCCGGGAAAGGCCGACGAGAAATCCTCCATGTCCTCCCAGTGGGTGGTGGCGCTGCGCCCCTCCAGCAGACCCGCGCGGGCAACCAGCCAGGTGCCGGCCTCGACGCCGCCGCAGGCGCGTGCCGCGCGCGCCGCCCGGCGCAGTCCGGACAGCAGGGCCGATGTGGCGTAGTTCTGCGTGCCGAAGCCGGCGACGACGACCAGCATATCGGTTGTGTCAGCCGCATCGAAGCGGCCGCTGACCACCACCGGCAGGCCGCATGTGGTGACCGGCGCCTCGCCTGTCACCGAGACCAGCCTGAAATCGAACAGCGTCTCACCGGCAATGCGGTTGGCGGCGCGCAACGGATCGACGGCCGACGCGACGCACATGATCGACGAGCCGGAGAATACCAGCAGCGTTACCTTGAGCGGCAAACGCTCGGCCCGAAAGATCGTCGGTTTTTCGTTTTTGGTCACACGATCTTCGTAAAACGCAAAACAGTTTCCGGCAAGTCAGGCATTCTTGCCCTACGTTCTATTGGGAGAGAGTCCGATGCCGTTAGCGATGAACCGTGAGGTTTTCATTACCTGTGCCGTGACCGGGTCCGGCGGTTCGCAGGACCGCAGCCCGCATGTGCCGCGCTCGCCCAGAGAGATCGCCGATTCGGCCATCGAGGCGGCAAAGGCAGGTGCTGCAATCGTGCACTGCCATGTGCGCGATCCCGAGACCGGCAAGCCTAGGCGCGACGTGCATCTCTATCGCGAAGTAACCGAGCGCATCCGCGCGGCAGACGTCGACGTGGTGCTGAACCTGACCGCCGGCATGGGGGGTGACATGGTATTCGGCCCGCCGGAGAAGCCGCTGCCGCTGAACGAAAAAGGCACGGACATGGGCGGCGCGAGCAACCGCATGGAACATGTGCGCCAGTGCCTGCCGGAAATCTGCACGCTCGATTGCGGCACGATGAATTTCGCCGAGGCCGATTATGTCATGACCAATACGCCCGGCATGCTGCGTGCCATGGGCGGCATGATGACGGCGCTCGGCGTCAAGCCGGAGATCGAGGCCTTCGACACCGGGCATCTGTGGTTCGCCAAGCAATTGGTCGAGGAAGAAGTGCTGAAGCCGGACGCGCTGGTGCAATTGTGCATGGGCGTGCCGTGGGGCGCGCCGGACGACCTCAACACCTTCATGGCCATGGTCAACAATGTACCGTCGACCTGGAACTGGTCGGCCTTTGCCATTGGCCGCAACCAGATGGCCTATGTCGCGGCCGCGGTGCTGGCCGGCGGCAATGTCCGCGTCGGACTGGAGGATAATCTCTGGCTCGACAAGGGCGTGCTGGCGACCAATGCGCAGCTGGTCGAGCGGGCGGTCAGCATCGTGTCGAATATGGGCGCCAGGGTCATCGGCCCGGACGAAGTCCGCAAGAAGCTGAACCTGACGAAGCGCGCACCGCTTTGAAAAGCCGGTAGCCGGTTGGGAGGAGCCGCCGATGAAGACCGTGAAATTCACCGCCATGAAGGACGGCGACCGCGAGGACTATGCGTTCCTCACCGAGCACGAGATCGACTATGCGGTAAAGACCGGCGAGCGGCTGCTCGACGCGCTCGTCCAGCTTGATGCGGGCCTCTCGGGCTACAAGATCACCCGGCTCGGCCATTCACTGCAAGCGGCAACACGGGCCTGGCGCGACGGCGCCGACACCGACTGGATTGCCTGCGCCTTGCTGCACGATATCGGCGACATCTACGCGCCCTATAACCACGACGAGTATGCGGCGTCGATCCTGAAGCCTTTTGTGCGCGAGCAATGCACCTGGGTGGTGGAGAAGCACGGCGATTTCCAGCGCCTCTATTACGCCCACCACCTCGGCGGTAATCCACACGCCCGCGACCGTTTCGCCGGGCACATCTACTTCGACGATTGCGATGAGTTTTGCGAACGCTGGGATCAGTCGAGCTTCGATCCCGACTACGAGACATTGCCGATCGATTTCTTCCGGCCCTTCGTGCTCGAAGTGTTCGCGCGCAAGGCCTATGACGCATCCGTGATCCGTGCCGGCGAGCGTGTCGCCCTCACCGACCCCGCAACAGCCCGCACAAGAACCGGAGCTTCCGCATGAGCATCATCAACAAGGCGGCCGCCATCGGCGGCGGCGTCATCGGCGCCGGCTGGGTGGCGCGGCTGCTGCTCAACGGCATCGACGTGTCGATCTTCGATCCCGACCCCGAGGCGTCACGCAAGGTCGGCGAGGTGATGAAGGGAGCGCGACGCGCCTACAAGCAGATGCTGCCCGGCGGCCTGCCGAAGGAGGGCAAGCTTACCTTCGCCAAGACGATCGCCGAGGCGGTGGCCGACGCCGACTTCATCCAGGAAAGCGTGCCGGAGCGGCTCGACTTGAAGCACCGCGTGCTGGCCGAGATCGACCTTTATGCGCCGGCCAACGCCATTATCGGCTCCTCCACCTCCGGCATCAAGCCGACCGACATGCAGGTGGCGATGAAGAAGCACCCGGAGCGGCTGGTCGTCGGCCATCCGTTCAACCCCGTCTATCTGCTGCCGCTGGTCGAAATCGTCGGCGGCGAACAGACCTTTCCCGAGGCGATCGAAGTCGCCAAGGAGATGTATGCCTCGATCGGCATGAAGCCGGTGGTGATCCGCAAGGAGATCGAAGCGTTCGTCGGCGACCGGCTGCTCGAAGCGGCCTGGCGCGAGGCGCTGTGGCTGGTCAAGGACGGCATCTGCACGGTCGAGGAGCTCGACGACATCATGCGCTACGGCTTCGGCCTGCGCTGGGCGCAGATGGGCATGTTCCAGGTCTATCGCGTCGCCGGCGGCGAGGCCGGCATGCGCCACTTCATGGCGCAGTTCGGCCCGTGCCTGAAATGGCCGTGGACCAAGCTGATGGACGTGCCGGAGTTCAACGATGAGCTGGTCGAGCTGATCGCCACGCAGTCGGACGACCAGGCGCACGGTCTGTCGATCCGCGAGCTCGAAAAGATCCGCGACGACAATCTGGTCGCCATCATGGAGGCACTGTCGAAGCAGAACAAAGCCAAAGGCTGGGGTGCCGGCGCCCTGCATAAGGACTACACCAGGCAGCTGGCCAAGCTCGCGGCCAAGAAGCCCACCGCCTCCAAGGCGGCCGAAAAGGCAAAGGCTGAAAAGCCGAAGAAAAGGAAGAAAGGCTGAGACCATGGATTTTGGTCTTTCGGAGGAGCAGAAGCTCATCGTCGAGACGACGCGGGCCTTCGTCGAGAACGAGCTTTACCCACATGAGCGCGAAGTGGAGCGTACCGGCGTGCTGCGCCGCGAGCTGATCGAGGAGATCAAGGCCAAGGCGATCGAAGCCGGCCTCTATGCCGCCAACATGCCGGCCGATGTCGGCGGCGCCGGGCTCGATACGGTGACCTGGCTGCTCTATGAAAAGGAACTCGGCCGCGCCAATTACGCGCTGCATTGGACCTGCGTGGCGCGGCCTTCGAACATCCTTCTCGCCGGCACGCCGGAGCAGCGCGAAAAATATCTGTTTCCCTGCATTCGCGGCGAGAAATGGGATTGCCTGGCAATGACCGAGCCGGGCGCCGGCTCCGATCTGCGCGGCATGAAGGCAACCGCCGTGCAAGACGGCGACGACTGGGTGCTGAACGGCACCAAGCATTTCATCAGCCATGCGGACCTCGCCGATTTCGCCATCGTCTTCATGGCCTCGGGTGAGGAAGGGTCTTCGCGTGGAAAACGCAAGAAGATCACCGCCTTCTTTGTCGATAAGGGCACCAAGGGTTTTACGGTGCGCGACGGCTACCGCAACGTCTCGCATCGCGGCTACACCAATGCCATCCTCGAATTCGACGATTGCCGGTTGCCGGCCAGTCAGGTTCTGGGCGAGGTCCACAAAGGCTTCGACGTCGCCAATTCGTGGCTTGGCGCAACGCGCCTGCAGGTCGGCGCCACCTGCCTCGGCCGCGCCGAGCGGGCGCTTGGCCACGCCGTCGAATACGCCGCGCAGCGCCAGCAGTTCGGCCAGCCGATCGGCAAGTTCCAGGGCGTGTCGTTCAAGCTCGCCGACATGGCGACCGAGCTGAAGGCCGCCGACCTGATGGTGTTCGAAGCCGGCTGGAAGTACGATCAGGGTACCGTCACCGACCAGGACATGGCCATGGCCAAACTGAAGGCCACCGAGATGCTCGCCTTTGTCGCCGACGAGGCGATCCAGATCCATGGCGGCATGGGGCTGATGGACGATTTGCCGCTCGAGCGCATCTGGCGCGACGCCCGCGTCGAGCGCATCTGGGAAGGCACCTCGGAAATCCAGCGCCACATCATCTCGCGGGCGCTGCTGCGCCCGTTCGGGGGCTGAACAGCGCAATGTTTGCATTCCTTCGCGCCCCCCTCTGTCCTATCGGACATCTCCCCCTCAAGGGGGGAGATCGGCCGCCATTCCTGATTTCGCCAGTTATTGCCGTTGCATGCCTGGGGCCGGCGGCCCAACTGCCAATCTCCCCCCTTGAGGGGGAGATGCCAAGTTTTGGCAAAGAGGGCAGGGCAGAGGAGGGTGTTCATGCACAAACTTGAGCGCCTTTTGCGCCCGCGGACAATCGCGGTCTTCGGTGGCGCGCAGGCTGCCGCCGTCGTCGCGCAATCGATCAAGATGGGCTTTGCCGGCGAGATCTGGCCGGTGCATCCGAGCAAGGCCGAGGTCGCCGGCCGCAAGGCCTATCGCTCGGTGGCCGAATTGCCCGGTGCGCCGGATGCCGCTTTCGTCGGCGTCAACCGGCACTTGACCATCGAAGTGGTCAAGGCACTGGCCGAGCGCGGCGCCGGCGGTGCGGTCTGCTTCGCCGCCGGCTTCCTCGAAACCGAGGCCTATGACGAGGACGGCGAGCGGCTGCAGGCCGAGCTGGTCGCGGCGGCGGGCCAAATGCCAATCATCGGGCCGAACTGCTACGGGCTCATCAACTATGCCGACGGCGCGCTTTTGTGGCCCGACCAGCATGGCGGCATCAGGCTGCCAGAAGGCGGTCGCGGCGTTGCCATCATCACCCAGTCGTCGAACATCGCCATCAATATGACGATGCAGAAGCGCGGCCTGCCGATCGCCTTTCTGATGACCGCCGGCAACCAGGCGCAGACCGGGCTTTCCGAAATGGCGCTCGGCCTGATCGAGGACGACCGTGTCACCGCGCTCGGCTTGCATATCGAGGCTTTCGATTCGGTAGCCGGCTTCGAAAGGCTGGCGGCACGGGCGCGCGAGCTGAAAAAGCCTGTCATCGCCATGAAGGTCGGCCGCTCCGAGCAGGCGCGGCAGGCGACCGTTTCCCATACCGCGTCGCTGGCCGGCTCGGACGCAGCGTCCGGCGCCTTCCTGAAGCGGCTCGGCATCGCCCGCATCGATTCGATCCCGGCCTTCATCGAGGCGCTCAAGCTGCTGCACGTCACCGGCCCCCTGCCCGGCTACCGGCTGTCGTCGATGAGCTGTTCGGGCGGCGAGGCGTCGGTGATGGCCGACAGCGCCGAAGGCCGCTGGGTGACGTTTCCGCCACTCACCCCCGAGCACCGCGCGCATGTCAAATCGACGCTCGGGCCGCTGGTCGCGGTGGCCAACCCGCTCGACTACCACACCTTCATCTGGAACAACGAGCCGGCGATGACCGCCACCTTCACCGCGATGGTGTCGGGCGGCTTCGACCTCAACATGCTGGTGCTCGATTTCCCGCGCCCCGACCGCTGCTCGGACACCGACTGGTGGGCGACGCTGCGCGCCTTCGAAGTGGCGCTGAAGACCAACAGCGCGCAAGGCGCGATCGTCTCCTCGCTGCCGGAGAACCTGCCCGAGGAATACACTGCCGGCCTGATGGCGCGGGGCATGGTGCCGCTGTTCGGCATCTCCGAAGCCATGGACGCCGCCCAGGCGGCGGCCTTCATCGGCTGGGCCTGGCGCGAGCCGCAGGCGCAGCCGATCGACACTTCGGCGTCCGGCGCGCCGGTCGGCGACCATGTCACGCCGGACGAGGCCGAGGCGAAGGCGCGGCTCATTGAGGCCGGGCTCCCCGTGCCGAAGGGCGAGCGCGCCGGCAACGCGGTCGAAGCTGTCATCTCCTCGATGGCGCTCGGCTTCCCGGTGGCGCTGAAGGCCCTTGGTGTCATCCACAAGTCCGAGCTCGACGCGGTCCGGCTCAATTTGAGGGATGCCGAATCCGTCAGCACCGCCGCCCACGATCTCGGCCCGCTCGGCACGGGCCTTTATGTCGAGCGCATGGTGCGCGACGGCGTCGCCGAGCTGCTCGTCGGCTTCACCCGCGACCCGATGTTCGGCGCGGTGATGACGCTCGGCACCGGCGGCGTGCTGGTCGAGCTGTTGCGCGACAGCGTCACGCTGATGCTGCCGGCGACCCGCGACGATATCGAGGCCGCTTTGCGCGGGCTGAAACTGTTCCCGCTGCTCGACGGCTATCGCGGTCGGCCGAAGGCCGATGTCGCAGCGGCAATCGATGCGATATCGGGCATTGCCGCTTTCGTGCAGCAAAACGCCGGCGAGATCGAGGAACTCGACATCAATCCGCTGATCGTCTGCACCGAAGGCAAGGGCGCCTGGATCGCCGATGCGCTGCTGGTGCTTGGAGACAAGAAGAATGTCTGAAATCATTTCGACCCGCCGCGAAGGCGCTGTCCTCGAAGTCACGCTCGACCGGCCCAAGGCCAATGCCATCGACCTGAAGACGTCGCGGCTGATGGGCGAGACTTTCAAGGCGTTTCGCGACGATCCCGACTTGCGCGTCGCCATCGTCAAGACCGCCGGTGACAAGTTCTTCTGCGCCGGCTGGGACCTGAAGGCCGCGGCCGGCGGCGACGCGGTCGACGGCGACTACGGCGTCGGCGGCTTCGGCGGGCTGCAGGAACTGCGCGATCTCAACAAGCCGGTGATCGCCTGCGTCAACGGCATGGCGGTCGGCGGCGGCTTCGAACTGGCGCTATCCTGCGACCTCATCTATGCATCGGATCACTCCTCCTTCGCGCTGCCCGAAATCCGCGCCGGCACGCTTGCCGATGCGGCGACGATCAAGCTGCCGAAGCGCATCCCCTACCATGTCGCCATGGACCTTCTGCTCACCGGCCGCTGGATGGATGTCGCCGAGGCGCATCGATGGGGCCTGGTCAACGAGGTGCTGCCCAAGGAAAGACTGGAGGACCGCGTCTGGGAGATCGCGCGGCTGCTCGCCAGCGGCCCGCCGCTGGTCTTCGCCGCGATCAAGGAGACGGCCCGGGTCGCAGAATCGCTGACTTTCCAGGACGCGATGAACCGGGTGACGCGCCGGCAACTGTCGACGGTTGACGCACTCTACGGCTCGGAGGACAATCTCGAGGGCTTTCGCGCCTTTGCCGAGAAGCGCGATCCGGTGTGGAAGGGGAAGTAGTGGTATTGCAGGAATGATGGCGCTCACCCCCCTCTGTCCTGCCGGACATCTCCCCCTCAAGGGGGGAGATTGGATGTCATCATCGCTTTCGCCAATTGTCGACGCCGGAGAAAAGGCGGTTTCGCCGAAGCTGCCGATCTCCCCACTTGAGGGGAAGATGGCCGGCAGGCCAGAGGAGGGTGTTCAGGCGGATTCATTGCGATCCATTCAGCGCCCATGACCGACTACAAAACCCTCATCGACGCCGAGACCTGGGCCTTCATCGAGCGGACCAATTCTTATTATCCGCCCGATACGATCGACTACACCATCGCCGAGCAGCGCGAGATCTACAACCGGATGTGCCGCGAGTTCTTTGCCGGCTATCCCCAAGGCGTCACGGCGGAAACCACCGCCATTGCCACACCCTGGCACATTCCGATCCGCGTCTACCGCGCCCCGGCGCCGGAAGCTTCGGCGATGGTGCTTTATTTCCATGGCGGCGGTTTTATCCTCGGCGGGCTCGACAGCCACGACGACCTCTGCGCCGAGCTTTGCGGCCGCACCGGCTATGAAGTGGTTTCGGTCGACTACCGGCTGGCGCCTGAGCACCTTCATCCGGCCGCCTTCGACGACGCCATCAGCGCCTTCGAATGGGCGGCGGCGACTTACGAGCGTCCTGTCCTGCTCTGCGGCGACAGTGCCGGCGGCAATCTCGCCGCCGCTGTCAGTCACGCAACGCGCGGCCATGCGCGCAAGCCGATCGGCCAGATTCTGGTCTATCCCGGCCTTGGCGGCGACAGCTCCGCCGGTTCCTACGTCACCCACGCGGAGGCGCCGATGCTTACCGCGCGCGACCTCGTTTTCTACAGGGACATCAGGACCGGTGGCGACGATCGCACCGGCGATCTCACTCTGTGGCCGCTCGCCGACGCCGAGTTCGCCAATCTTCCGCCCACCGTCGTGATCACCGCTGAATGCGACCCGCTGTCGTCGGACGGCGAAGCCTATCGCGACCGCATCGTTGCCGCGGGCGGGCGCGCCTGGTGGCTCGAGGAGCCGGGGCTGGTGCATGGCTATTTGCGCGCCAGGCACACGGCCGGCCGCGCCCGCTCGAGCTTTACCCGGATTGTCGATGCGGTAGCGGTTTTGGGAAGGGGCGAGTGGATCTGGTGAGGGATGTCTTCCCGACCAGAACGGGCCTTTGTCGGCCGGTACAGCTCTATTTGCGGCGGCGTCGCCGGCCGGAAACCTGCTTCAGCCAAGGTCCTAAATGAAAGCCGCTCATCAGCAGGTACATCGGGACCATGCCGCCCAGCGGTGACGCCTCTTGCCCGGTCGAGCACATCATGTCCGGCACGCCGCCGAGAAGCGTCAGCAGCGCCATGGTTGCGAAGGTCGGCGCGGCCGCAAAGGACAGCCAATCGGCTGCACTATGGCCGGCCGGGCTCGCATCGCCGGTGGATCCGCCTGCATGAATCTCGCTCATGTCCGTTGTCCTGCATAGCGAGCGGGATGCGGTCGAACCGTGCATCCCGCTCCTCCAATTGTCCTGGCCGCATTTGCGCGACGCCAAAGACGTTCTATTCAGTGCGGTTCCGGAACGCGGCCTCTCCGGCGTCCGACACCTCGACCCACTTTTTGTCGGGAACGGCTTCGGCGCCGTAATTGTCGTGCCAGTTCCACCACTTGTACGTCGGCGTCTGCGGATAGCCCTCGGGCGAATCCTCCCAAACCTCCTGGCGGCCGAGCGGCGACAGGTCGAGATAGCTCCATACGGTCCCCATCGCCTCGTCGCCGCGGTTGTTAATGAAGTAGGTACGGAACACGCGATCACCGTCGCGGATGAACACGTTGTGGCCGTGCCATTCGTCAACGCCGAAATCGGCATCGAAGCTGTCGGTGATGGTGTACCAGGGCATCTTCCAGTCCATCCGCGCCTTCAGCCGCGCAATGTCGGCCTGCGGTGCGCGCGAGGCGTAGGCAAGCGTGGTGTCGCGGGCGTTCAGATGGGCAAGATTGCCGACCTGGTCCGCCCCCAGCGAGCAGCCGCGGCAAGCGTGGTCGGGCCAGCCGAATACGCCGGGCTCGAAGAAGGCGCGGTAGACGATCAGCTGACGGCGGCCCTCGAACAGGTCGAGCAGGCTCACCTTTCCGTCGGGGCCCTCGAACGTATAGGTCTTCTCCACCGCCATCCACGGCATCCGCCGGCGCTCGGCGGCCAGTGCGTCGCGAGCCCGGGTCACAGTCTTCTCCTTCACGAGCAACTGCTGGCGCGCGGCCTCCCACGCGTCAGGCGAAACGACCGGTGGTGTCTTCATCGCGAGCCGCGTCGTCTGCTCGCCTGTGCCATTCTGATGTGCCGTCATTGTGCATCTCCCTTGCTGGTTTGTCGCCGCACCGGCGCGACGTGTTGGGTCGTGAGCCAGGATAGGGGCGATAGCGGATTGGCGAGAGTGACAAGTGTGACGCGATTCCGACGGGTCCGCTGATCACGGCCAATTTCGCCGCCCGCGACGCCCCTGCGCTCATTCGTGCCCGGACTGCTGAATGGGCCGAGCGCCGGCCAGATAGCGGTCATTGTCAAACGGCTCGGCGTGGTTGCTGTCCGGACTCCACAGCTGCCGGTGGGTTCGTGTGAGATCGCCGAGGTAGACATGCAGCGCACCCGATCGCGCACCGCCCGTATTCGCAACCGCATGCACGGTATTTGACGCCATGTGCACCACGGCAGGCGCTGCGATGTCCTGCCTTTCGGGAACATCGAGTTCGCTGCCGGCAACGGGATAGATGAAGTTCGTCTCGCTGCCCTTGTAGATGCCGATCAAGGCATCCATCAGGTGGTTGTGAGGCGGGTACTGCAGGCCGGGCGACAGAGTGATGTGATAGATCGTCAGGTTCGGACTCGCATGCAGAAGCACCTCGTCGTCGTCTTCTTCGTGAGCGAGTGTTCCCGATGCGTGAAAGCGGTTGGTGTAGTCGCCCAGGACCGTCCTTACCGCTTCGAGGGGACCTGGCCCCTTCGCGGCATTGACGATATCATCGGCAGCGGCGTAGAGAGGCGAGTTGGCGGGTAAAGGCATATCAGTTATCCTCCCTGAGATGCTCAGATTATCAATCTGAGATGCTCACGCTAGCGAATGCTGATGCCAGCGTCAACCGGACAGCCAGACGGACAGAATATGAAAACGACGAAGTTGACCGCCGAACCGGCAAGGCCGGCCACGGTCGAGGCGACAGCACTGTCAGCCGCCGACGTCCTTCGCAGGGAACAGGCATATGAGCAGCTGAGGAACGACATCATTGCCTGCGTGTTGCGCCCCGGCGAAGCGCTGACGGAGAAACAGATCGGTGATCGATACCAGATCAAAAAGGCGACCATCCGCGCGGCGCTGGCCCGACTGATGCAGGAAGGACTGGTCAGGAGCGAGCCGCGCCGCGGCTACGTCGTTGCTACGCTCAGCCTGCGGGATGTCAACGAGATCTTCGATGTCCGCAGCTTGATCGAGCCGGAAGTGTTCAGGGTGGCGGCATCGAACATGACCGAGCGCGGGCTCGAGGATGTCAGGCTGGCAGCGCAAAAAGTGCTGAAGCCGGAGACGCTACGCAGCCACGTTGCCTTTCTTGCGGCCGACCGTGCCTTTCGTCTGGCCCTTGCGGAGCTCTCGGGAAATTTACGACTGGCGCATCTCCTGGACCAGATACTCGACCAGTCGGCGCGGGTTCTCCACCTCGGCTTCAAGTCCCGCGACTTCACCCAGTTGATCATCGCCCAGCAAAAGGAGCTGGTCCTTGCCTGCGAGGCAGGCGAGGTTTCCGCCATCGTCAAACTTGCCCGTTCGCAGTGCCTGTCTCTCAAGAAGCAGGTGCTCGAGGCTTTGCTTGCCGGTTCCAAGCTTCAAGACGTCAATTTGCAGCCCTTCGCCTAGAGCGGTTCCGGTTCTCCTGGAACCGGTAACCCGCTCTAACCATCTGTTTTGCCGCATTTATGCGGACGCCAAATGATTCCATTTTGGCTGCAAAATGCTCTAAGGGAAGTTGGCCATTCGGTGCAATCGCCACCTTGGCGCAACGGCCGCCGGCGGGCCTTGTTTCACCCCACCGCGCGTGCCGCCGCCCGTCCGGCACTGCGGCCGGAAAAGATGCAGCCGCCGAGAAACGTGCCTTCGAGCGCCGCATAGCCGTGCATGCCGCCGCCGCCGAAACCGGCGGCCTCGCCCGCCGCGTACAGCCCCTCGACTGGTTGGCCGCCGGCGCCCAGCACGCGGCTGTCGAGGTCAGTCTCCAGCCCACCGAGCGTCTTGCGGGTCAAGATGCTGAGCCTGACGGCAATCAGCGGGCCATTGGCGGGATCGAGCAGCTTGTGCGGCCTAGCCGTGCGGATCAGCCGGTCGCCGAGATAGGCTCGCGCGCCGCGCAACGCAGTAATCTGCATGTCCTTGGAGAACGGATTGTCGAGCTGCCGGTCGCGGGCGCGGATTTCGCGCTCAACCTGCGCCAGTTCGAGCAGCGGCTCGCCGCCGGCCACTGCGTTCATGCGGGCGACCAGCGCCGGCAAATCAGGCTCGACGATGAAATCCTCGCCCTTCTCCATGAACGCCTTGACCGGCGCGGGCACGCCGCTGGTGGCGCGGCCGAGCACCTGGCGCCAGCTCTTCCCCGTCAGATCGGGGTTCTGCTCGGAGCCCGACAGCGCGAACTCCTTCTGGATGATCTTTTTGGTCAGGATGAACCAGGAATGATCGAAGCCGGTGCTCATGATGTGGCTGAGCGTGGCCAACGTGTCGAAGCCGGGATAGAGCGGGACCGGCAGGCGCTTGCCGCGCGCATCGAGCCACAGCGATGACGGGCCGGGCAGGATGCGGATCGCATGATCGGTCCAGATCGGTGCCCAGTTCCTGACGCCCTCGACATAGTGCCACATGCGGTCGCGGTTGATCAGCCGGCCGCCGGCGGCTTCGGCGATCGCCAGCATGCGGCCGTCGACATGATCGGGAACGCCAGTGATCATGCGTTTCGGCGGCGCGCCCATCCGCTTCGGCCAATTCTCCCGGACCAGCTGGTGATTGGCGCCGATGCCGCCGGAGGCGACGATGACGGCCTGCGCCTTCAGCTCGAAATCGCCGGTGATCTCGCGCGAGCTCTTGCGGCCGCGCTCGGCATCGCTCGCCGCCAATAGGTCGCCGCGCACGCCGTCGACGACGCCGCCCGTCCGCGTCAATTCGTTGACCCGGTGACGGAATTTGAAGCGGATCAGCCCGCGCTTCTCGGCCTCGCGTACGCGCTGCGCGAACGGTTCGAGCACGCCAGGGCCGGTGCCCCAGGTGATGTGGAAGCGCGGCACCGAATTGCCGTGGCCGACGGCATTGCCGCCGCCGCGCTCGGCCCAGCCGACCACCGGAAAGAATTTCAGGCCGCGCTGCATGAGCCAGGAGCGCTTCTCGCCGGCGGCGAAGCCGAGATAGGCCTCGGCCCAGCGGCGCGGCCAGAGATCTTCCGTGCGGTCGAAGGCTGCGGTGCCCAGCCAGTCCTCGAGCGCCAGCTCATACGAATCGCGGATGCGCATGCGCCGTTGTTCGGGCGAATCGACAAGGAAGATGCCGCCGAGCGACCAGAATGCCTGGCCGCCAAGCGACTGTTCCGGCTCCTGCTCGACGATGATGGTCTTCTTGCCGGCCGCAGTCAGTTCGGCCGCAGCGACAAGGCCGGTAAGGCCGGCGCCGACAATGATCACATCCGCATCGTCGGACATCTATTTGGCCATGATCTTGTCCAAAAACCGGTCCCCACTTTTTGGGATCATGGCCGGCCTAGACTGTTTCCCAGCCTTCCTTCTCGCCGGCGCGGAAGATGGCATCGATGACCTTCTGGTTGAGCACCGATTCTTCCAGAGTGAAGACGCGGTCCTTGCCGCCCTGGGCCGCCCGCGCAAAGGCCTCGACTTCCAGCCGGTATTGCTGCGTGCCGGGAAAGCGGAACACCTGCGCCTCGCTGTGGTTCTGGTTGTGCAGCTCGACGCGGTGATGGTCGTAGAGCCCGGCGTTGAACGGTGAGAACACCTCGATGAAGCCCTTCTCGCCGTGCAAGACCATCACCTGGCGTGCCGCCATCTGCGTCGACAGGTAAAACGACAGCTCGAAGTCGCCGAAATCGGCGCGGATCGAGGAATAGATGTCGGTGCCGAATGTCTTGTCGCGCTCGATCGTCGCCTGGACGCGCAGAGGCTCCTTGCCGGTCGAAAAGCGCGTCGATACCGTCGGATAGACGCCGATGTCGGGCAGCGCGCCGCCGCCGAGATCGAGCTTGTTGCGCATGTTGTTGGGGTCGACATTGTAATAGGAGAACGCGCCCTGGACATGGCGCAGCCGGCCGATGGCGCCGTTGGCGATCAGGTCGCGCACCTTGATCCACTGCGGATGGTAGACGACCATGAAGGCTTCGCAGACCAGCACCTTCCTGGCATCGCGCAGCTTGATCAGCGGCGGAATGTCCTTGGCATCGAGCGCCAGCGGTTTTTCGACCAGGACATGCTTGCCGGCCTCGATCGCCTTGGCCGTCCATTCGACATGCTGCGAGGTCGGCAGCGGAATGTAGACGCCGTCGATGTCGCTGGAGGCGAGCAGCTCCTCATAGGAGCCGAACGCGTGGCGCGCACCGAAGCGTTCGCCCAGCGCCCGCGCTTTCGACAGATCGCGGCTGGCAATCGCGGACAGCACGCCGTTCTCCGCCTCGACGATTGCCGGCAAAAGCTGCTCGCGGCCGATCTTGGCCGTCGACAAAACACCCCATCGGAACATCAGATTTCTCCTCTCGATTGCAGGCCTGGAGGTTTGCCTGAAATCGGCGGAAAAGCCAATGCAGGAGCATGGCGGCGAACAGGGCGATCATCTGCGGCTTGTCCGGATGCCGGCGCTGCCCTTGCGGAACCTGGGTCCTGCAAAGGCTATCCCCGCTTGCCGGTCAGCGTCATGTCGAAGTCGACGACGTTGGAATAAATCGGCGTGCCGACATCCATGCCGTAGCGCGACCGCAGCACCTTGCCGGTGACGTGGAATTTTATCGTACCCGCCTTGAGGCCACCGAGATCGGCCGTGAACTTTTCCTGAAAGGTCTTGCCGCGCGCCGTCAGCCGGCCGGTGACAAGGGCTGACGTGTCGCCGGTCCGTTTGACGCTGGTCGAACGGAACTGGATCTCCGGATTGTTGGCCGCGTCGAAGACTGCGTCCGAGCGGAGAAAGGCATCGATGCGGCTTTGGCCGGTACCGACGCTTTCGGGGAAGATGGTGAAATTGACCTGGGACCGGCCGACATCGCTGTTGTCGATGAGGATACTGCCCTTGAAGCGGGAGAAAGCGCCGTCGAGCCCGCCGCCGCCGAGCTTGCCGATGGAGAAGTGGATGCTGGAACTCCCCGGGCGGATGATGTAGCTGCCGGCCGCGTCGCCGAGGGCAACGGCGGCGAAAACAGGCATGGCAAAACAAGCGGCGGCGGCCGCAAATCCGAAGATGCGCGCGTACATGGAAATGGTCCTCTTGGCAGGCAACGCTTTCTTGCGTCCTCGCCCCATCAACGAATGAGCGGTCCGCTCTATTCCCTGTCGTGATGTGACGAAGCCTTGATCATGCGCGTCAGCACGGTATCCCTCAGCCAGAAATGATGGCGCAGCGCTGCGGCGAGATGCAAAGCGACAAGTCCGATGCCGGCATAGGCGAGATACCAGTGCGTCGCTGCCCAGAAGCTTTCTGCCGTGTCCGATTCACCGAGCGGCAGATTGGGCATGACGAACAGATTGAACGGCACGCTCGGGATCTCCAGCACCGAGACCGAGACCAGCGCCCAACCGGACAACGGCAGAGCGAGCTGAAACGCATAAAGCGCGAGATGGACCAGCGGCGCCATCCGGCGCTCGAACGGGCCGACCGAGCGCGGCAGCGGCGGGGCCGGTCTGCCAAGGCGCCAGGCGATGCGCAGGATGACCAGTCCAAGCAGCAGGAAGCCGAAGGATTTATGCAGCTGGATCAGCTCGAAGGCGGTGCGCTGGCTGGACAGCCGCACCATGACGAAGCCGAGCACGAACTGGCCGATAAAGAGCGCCGCGATCAGCCAGTGAAGGATGATCGCCGTCCAGCCGTAGCCGGCCGTCTGGTTTTTGGGCAGTGCTGACATGGTCGGTGAACGAATGCCAGGTCGGCTTTCTTCCACCCTCACCCCTGTGTAGGGTTGGCTTACTCGCCGACCTTGAAAAAATCGACAAAGGCCCTGAGCGCCGGCCGCATCTGGCGGCGGCTGGGGTAATAGACGAAGAAGCCGTCGAAGCGCGGGCACCAGTCCTCCAGCACGCGAACGAGCTTGCCGGCGGCGAGCGCGTCGCGGACATAGTCCTCGAACACGAAGGCGAGCCCGGCGCCGTCGACCGCGGCGTTGGCAATCAGATGGTCCTCGTCGAGGATCAGCGGCCCTTGCACCGGTATCTCGATCTCCTCGCTGTTTTGCTCGAATTCCCAGCGGTAGAGAACGCCGCTGGAAAAGCGGAAACGGATGCAGCGGTGAGCGGCGAGATCGTGCGGATGCTGCGGCTTGGGCACGGTCTCGAAATAGGATGGCGCGCCGACCACGGCGCCGCGAAGGTCTGGTCCGATGCGCACCGCGATCATGTCGCGTTGCAGGCTCTCGCCCAGTCGCACACCGGCATCGAAGCCGCCCTCGACGACGTCGGTGAAGCGGTCCTCGATGACGATCTCCAGCACGATGTCGGGATAGGCAGCAGCAAAGGCGCCGAGCCTTGGCGTCAGCGCCAGGTGGGCGGCGGTGCGCGGCACGGTCAGCCGGAGATTGCCCGCCGGCCGGTCGCGCGCCTCGATCGCCGATTCCAGCGCCAGGTCGATTTCCGACAGCGCCGGCCTGAGGCGCTCGAGCAGTTGCGCGCCCTCCTCGGTCGGAGCGACGCTGCGCGTGCTGCGCGCCAGCAGGCGAACGCCAAGACACGCTTCCAGGCTGGACACCGCATGGCTGACCGCCGATGGCGCGATTGCCAGTTCCTTGGCGGCGCCACGAAAACTGCCGCACTGGGCGACGGTTGCCAGCACCGCGAGCTGTGAAAGATGGGTTCGCTGCATTGATCTATTTCTTGGAACAGCCCGTACACATGAGAGCCGATTATCGAACTCAGTGCAAGACGCTATCTCTGCGGCATCACAACCATCACAACAAGGAGACACGTGATGCAAACCCGCAAGCTTGGCAATAAACTTGACGTCTACCCGGTCGGCCTCGGCTGCATGGGGATGAGCTTTGCCTATGGTGGCCAGCCGGAGGCGGAGGCGATTGCCACGCTGCGCCATGCCGTCGAGATCGGGGTCAATTTCTTCGACACGGCCGAGGTCTATGGCCCTTACGAGAACGAGATCCTGGTCGGCAAGGCGCTGAAGCCGGTGCGTGACAAGGTGACGATCGCAACCAAATTCGGCTTCAAGATCCTCGAAGAAGGCAGCGGCATGGAGCGCATGGCCGGTGTCGATAGCCGCCCGGAGCATGTCAAGGCGGTGGCCGAAGCGTCATTGAAGCGGTTGGATACGGAGGTGATCGATCTCTATTACCAGCACCGCGTCGACCCCAACGTGCCGATCGAGGATACGGTCGGCGCCATGGCCGAGCTGGTGCGCGAGGGCAAGGTGCGGGCGCTCGGCCTGTCGGAGGCGAGTGCGGCGACCATCCGCCGGGCGCATGCCGTGCACCCGATCGCCGCCGTGCAGAGCGAGTATTCACTGTGGAGCCGCGATCCGGAGGGGGAAGTGTTTGCCGTCTGCCGCGAGCTCGGCATCGGCTTTGTCCCCTATAGCCCGCTCGGCCGCGGCCTGCTCACCGGCACGATCGCCAAGCCCGATGTTCTCGGCGCCGACGACTGGCGCCGCGGGTTGCCGCGCTTCCAGGCCGACGCCATGGCGGCCAATGCGGCGGTCGTCGCCGTGCTGGAAAAGATGGCCGCCGGGAAGGGCGTGACGCCGGCGCAGCTGGCGCTCGCCTGGGTGCTGCATCAGGGCGACTTCATTGTCCCGATCCCTGGTGCGCGAAAAATGCGCCATCTGGAGCAGAATACGGCGGCAGCCGATATCGTGCTGAGCCAGGCCGAGGTGGCATCCATCGGCGACGCCCTGTCGCCGGAAAAGGTGGTCGGCAAGCGCTATACCGAGGAGCTGCTGGCGCTGGTTAACGGGTGAACGGCAATCGACGGCCTAATCGAAACGGGGCGTTTCGGCACCCCTTTTTGACTAATGCGGTGCGATGCAAAGCGTTGTGAGACCTCGGCGCGAGGCACCCCCCTCTGTCCTGCCGGACATCTCCCCCTCAAGGGGGGAGATTGGCAGTTCCCGCGCCCTGCCCGCCCTTCCGGCGCCGGTGATTGGCGAAAGCCGAGGCGACATCCGATCTCCCCCCTTGAGGGGGAGATGCCTGGCAGGGCAGAGGGGGGTGCCTCGCGCCGACATTTCCTACCAAGGCACGACACTGATCTCCGGCCAGTTCTCCCTGGCACGCGCGCCCTTCATCTCGTGCGTCTGCCGATTATCCAGTGTACGGTTCGGGGTAACGCGAAACGAGAAGATGTCGTCGAGCCCGAACGGCGCCACGGGCGCGAGTTGCCCATCGGTGCCGAATCTAACCCCGACCGCATGGGTTTTCGAAGCGAAATAGGACAGCGCCTCGGCGGACGACGACAGTCTGGGATAGGAACCGCCAAAGCGCGCCTCAAACCACAGATGCACCCGCGCCTGGTTGCGCACTTCGACCGGCAGCGTCAGTCCTTCAAACTGCTTCGCCGCCCGGCGGATGACCGTGTCCTCGGCTTCATAGGACAGATCGCTCTCATCGAAATAGAACAGGTCGACATCCCGGATGCCGTACCCCGAGGGCTTTCCGGTCAGATGATTCCAGACGCTGTTGTAAAGCGCGCCGGAAACGACCAGCCAGTCGGGGAGGTCGAGACCGCGTACCCGCGACAGCGTCTCACTGACCAGCGGATCGGCTGAGACGATATCGAGAAAGACTGCACGCTGTTCCTCAAAGGGCAGCCCTGAATAGCGCAGATGGTCCATCGCCCTTTGGAGGGCGATTCGCCATATGTCCGCAAGCTCAGCCGCGCAGCACGCCGCCGGTCTGCTTGCCGACATTCTCGACGATGCGCTTGGCCAGCGCCTCGAAATCGTCGTCGGTCAGCGTCTTTTCGACCGGCTGGATCGACACTTCGATAGCGATCGATTTCTTCGCCGCGCCGAGCGCTGCACCCTCGAAAACATCGAACACCGAGACGCCGGAAATCAGCTTTCGGTCGGCGGCAAGGGCGGCGCGAACGAGTGTGCCGGCTTCGACCGCCTTGTCGACGACGAAGGCGAAATCGCGCTTGACCGCCTGGAAGGCGGACAGATCCAGCCTCGGCTTTGTTCGCGTCGGCTTGGCCTTCGGCTCAGGCACGGTATCGATGAACACTTCGAAGCCGCAGAGCGGGCCGGAGACGTCCAGCCCCTCCAGCGTCTTCGGGTGGAACTCGCCAAACGTGCCAAGGATTACCTTCGGCCCAAGCTTGATCGTGCCGGAGCGGCCGGGATGATACCAGGCCGGGCCGCCAGCCTCGATCTGCAGCCGCTCGACCGGCGCGCCGCAGGCTTCGAGTGCTGCGATCGCATCGGCCTTGGCATCGAAGACGCCGACGGCGCCGGCATTGCCGGCCCAATGGCGGCCGGAGCCCTCGAGCCTGGCGGTGCCGCGCCGCACGCCGGCGGCAACACGCCGCTGCTGGTCGGCGCCGTCGCCCTCGTAAGTGCCCGACACTTCGAACAGCGCGACATCGCCGATGCCCCTGTCGGCATTGCGCTGTGCTGCCGCAATCAGCCCCGGCAGCAGCGACGGCCGCATGTCCGACATATCGGCGGCGATCGGGTTGGCAAGCTTCAGCGCCTGCTGGCCGCCGCCGAACAATTCGGCGTGTTTTGCCGGAACGAACGACCAGGTGACGGCCTCCATCATGCCGCGCACGGCAAGCGCCCGCTTGGCGGCGCGGGTGCGGATCTGCAGCACAGTCAGGATCCTGGCGTTGACCGCATCGTGCGAACCAAGCGGCTGCGGCGCGATATTGTCGACGCCGTGGATGCGCATGACCTCCTCGACCAGGTCGGCCTTGCCGTCGACATCCGGCCGCCAGGACGGGACCGCCACATTGACGACATCGCCCGTGCCCTCCGGCTTGAAGCCGAGGCGGGCTAGAATGTCGAGGCTCGTCGCGCGCGGCACTTCGATGCCGGTCAGCCGCTTCACTTCCGACAATGGGAACGAGACGATCTTCGGCTGATGGCCGGCATAGCCGACGACTTCGGTTTGCGCCGGCGTACCGCCGCAGAAATCGAGCACCAGCTTCGTTGCCAGCTCCAAGCCGGGAACCATCATTTCCGGGTCGACGCCACGCTCGAAGCGGTAGCGTGCGTCGGTGATGATGCCGAGCGCGCGGCCGGTGCGGGCGGTGGTGATCGGGTCCCAAAGCGCCGACTCGATCAGCACGTCGGTGGTGTTCTCGTCGCAGCCGGAATGCTCGCCGCCCATGATGCCGGCAATCGATTCGATGCCGTCCTGGTCGGCGATGACGCACATCTCCGGCGTCAGCGTGTATTCGCGGCCGTCGAGCGACAGCACCTTTTCGCCATCACGCGCCCGGCGCACGGCGAGATTGCCGGTGACCTTCGCAGCGTCGAAGACATGCAGCGGCCGGCCGCGGTCGAAGGTGACGTAATTGGTGATATCGACGAGCGCGCTGATCGGCCTCAAGCCGATGGCGAGAAGCCTTTGCTGCAGCCATTTCGGCGACGGTCCGTTCTTGACGCCGCGCACCAGGCGCAGCGCAAAGCCGGGACAGAGCTCCGGCGCTTCGATCGTCACCTTGACCGGCGTCTCGCCCTTGCCGGGGATCGGCTCTATCGGCGCGCTCTTCAGCGTGCCGAGCCCGCTCGCCGCCAGATCGCGGGCGATGCCATGGACACTGGTCGCATCCGGCCGGTTCGGCGTCAGATTGATCTCGATCAGCGGGTCGTCGAGATGGGCATAGGCGGCGAAGCTGGTACCGACCGGCGCATCGGCCGGAAGGTCGATGATGCCGTCATGCTCCTCGGACAATTCGAGCTCGCGCTCGGAGCACATCATGCCGTGGCTTTCAACGCCGCGGATCTTGCCGACGGTCAGCGTCACGTCGATGCCGGGAATATAGGTGCCCGGTGCTGCAAAGGCGCCGACCAGGCCCGCGCGGGCGTTCGGCGCTCCACACACGACCTGCACCGGCGGCTTGCCGTCGCCGGTGTCGACGGTCAGCACGCGAAGCCGGTCGGCGTCGGGATGCTGGACCGCCGTCACCACCTTGGCGATGACGAAGGGAGCCAGGCTCGCCCGGTCGTCGACATGCTCGACCTCGAGGCCGATCGAGGTGAGACGCTCGACGATTTCCGCCAGCGAGGCGTCGGTCTCGAGATGATCCTTGAGCCAGGAGAGGGTGAGTTTCATGACTGTGTTCCGTCTGGTCTGGGCACGCTGCACTTGAAGCTATGCGGCCGCGCGTCGGACATGTGCAGGAAGGCGAGCTGCCCGCGGATTTGCTGGGGCCCGGTCGTCACGCGCTCAAGCCCCCGAACAGCGTCGGCATGTCAAGCGGCCTAAAACCGTAATGCGACAGCCAGCGCACATCGGCGTCGAAGAAGGCGCGCAGATCCGGCATGCCGTATTTCAACATGGCGATGCGGTCGATGCCCATGCCCCAGGCGAAGCCCTGGTATTCGTCGGGATCGAGCCCGCCGTAACGGAGCACATTGGGGTGGACCATGCCGCAGCCGAGGATCTCCATCCAGTCCGAGCCCTCGCCGAAGCGCACCTCGCCGGGCCGCGAACGGTCGCACTGGATGTCGACCTCGAGGCTGGGCTCGGTGAACGGGAAGAAGGACGGCCGGAAGCGCATCTTGACGCTCGGCACTTCGAAGAAGGCCTTGCAGAACTCCTCCAGCACCCATTTCATGTTGGCGACGTTGGCCGATTTGTCGATCACCAGCCCCTCGACCTGATGGAACATCGGCGAGTGGGTGGCATCGGAATCCTGCCGGTAGGTCTTGCCGGGAATGACGATGCGGATCGGCGGCTTCTGCATCTCCATGGTGCGGATCTGCACCGGCGAGGTGTGGGTGCGCAAAAGCTTGCGCTCGCCCTGCGCGTCCGGCTGGAAGAAGAAGGTGTCGTGCATCTCGCGCGCCGGGTGGCCTTCCGGGAAGTTCAGCGAGGTGAAATTGTAATAGTCGGTCTCGATGTCCGGACCTTCGGCGATGGCAAAGCCGAGATCGCCGAAAATCGCCGCGATCTCGTCGATAACCTGGCTGATCGGATGGATGCGGCCGCGCTCGGCCGGCGATTGCCTGACCGGCAAGCTGACGTCGACCTTCTCGGCGGCAAGCCGTGCCGTGATCGCCACATCTTTCAGCTCGGCGCGGCGCGCCGAAAGTGCCTCGGTGACGCGGTTCTTGAGGCCGTTGATTGCCGGGCCTTTGACCTGTCGCTCCTCGGCGCTCATCGAGCCGAGTGTCTTCAGCATCTCGGAAACCGAGCCCTTCTTGCCAAGGGCAGAGACACGCACCGCCTCGATCGCCTGCTCGTCGGCGGCCGAGGCGATCTCGGCCATCAGGGAATTTTCGAGAGTTTCCATGTCACTCATGTTCCAGATCCGATTGGAAGCAAAGAAAAACCCGCGCCAGCCCTGCCAGCGCGGGTTTCCCAAATCAAGTGTCGAATAGCTTGGGAAGCGCTGGTCTTAAGCGACAGCGCTTTCAAAAGCATTCGGCGTGGTATTCTTCAGGTATTCGAGCGCGACCTTGGCCTTGCCCACGAGTGCGGCGAAGGCCTGCGGCTCGTGGATGGCCATGTCCGACAGGATCTTGCGATCGATCTCGATGCCGGCCTTGTTGAGACCGTCGATGAAACGGCCGTAGGTCAGGCCATGCTCATGCGTCGCCGCATTGATGCGCTGGATCCACAGCGCGCGGAACGAGCGCTTGCGGTTCTTGCGGTCGCGATAGGCGTACTGCAGCGACTTTTCCACCGCCTGCTTGGCGATGCGGATGGTGTTCTTGCGACGGCCGTAAAAACCCTTGGCGGCTTTCAGGACCTTCTTGTGCTTGGCGTGCGAGGTGACGCCTCTCTTTACGCGTGCCATGTCATGATCTCCTTAAAAGCAATTCCAGGAAAAGTGCCTGGCGGTTTTCCGTTCGGAATTGCGTAAAACAAATGCGTGCCCAGACCGAATGCTCTTATTTTGGCGCATGATGTTTCCAAAAAGTCTGCAACTTTTTGGCATCATGCCCTAGAGGCCGTTCGGCAGAAAATTCTTGATGACCTTCTTGCCATCCGGTTCAGCCAGAACCATCGTGCCGCGGGCATTTCGAATGAACTTGTTGGAACGCTTGATCATGCCGTGACGCTTGCCGGCCGCAGCCGACAGAACTTTACCCGTACCTGTGATCTTGAACCGCTTCTTGGCGGCCGATTTGGTCTTCATCTTGGGCATTTTGCTACTCCGTTTATATGCGCACCAATGCGCTTTTTGTTCGCTTCAGGCCGACCAAAGCCCGAAAAGCAAATGAAACCGCCACGGCATGCCCTGCCGGGCGGTTTTTTGGGAACGGCGGTCCTATACGTCAAAGCGGGCTGGCGCGCAACACCCCGTGCCCAGCAACACTGTACTCAGCAACACTGCACTCAGGGGAAACGGAACAGCACCGGCAATATGCCGGACTGCTGGGCGCCGTCGATCAGTTCGAAAGCCGGCAAGGCAACCAGGAAGACCAGACCGTCCAGCAGCGTGGTTCGCAGCAGGCGCGGCTTGAAGCTGCCGGTGTCGCCTTCCTGATACAGCGATAGTTTCGGGAAGAAGCGCGGCACTTTCGCCAGGTAGGCCTGGTATGGCGCGCCGAGAACCTGCTTGAGGAATTTCTCCTCGCGCAGGATAACGATGTAAAAGGCACCCGCGCAGAGCGCTCCAAAGCCGATCGTGGCGGAGATGGAGCCGATCTGTGCGCCGACACCGGCGGCAGCTAAAGTGGAGAAAAGGTAGAGTGGGTTGCGCGTAATCGAATACGGTCCGCCGGTCACCACTTCTGAGGATTTGCGTCCACCGATGTAGAGCGTCGACCACAAGCGTCCGACGACGCCGAGAAAGATCAGCACGACGCCGACCATTTCGATCGTTTCATGCACTGGCGTATCGGGCGGGAAAACCGACTGGCCGAACAGCAGCGCCGCAAACATCACCACGATCAGAACGGCAAGTACCATCCTGCGCGTGTGCTGATAGCTGCCCAGTCCATATCTGGCTTCCGAATGCTTGACTTCATTGACCATGTCGGGAATCCGATCGTCGAGGGAACCAGAGCGTCTTTGCTCTCGCCGGCGATCGCAGCGTCTGGCCAAGAAAACAGGCGCCCCGCCGATCGCCGGGACGCCTTGCAACATGATTCAGGCGGATTTTATGCACGTCGCCCAAAAGTGCGCAGCGGTTTTGCGACAACGACATGCACAAAACAGAACTAAAGCGCAACGCGCTTTAGCGGGGCGCCAGCACCATCATCATCTGGCGGCCTTCGAGCTTCGGTTCGGCTTCGACCTTGGCGATGGGCGCCACTTCCTCGCGAACCTTGTTCAGAAGCTGCATGCCGAGTTCCATATGCGCCATCTCGCGACCGCGGAAGCGCAATGTCAGCTTGACCTTGTCGCCTTCCTCGAAAAAGCGCCGGACGGCCTTCATCTTGGTCTCATAGTCGTGGCTGTCGATGTTCGGGCGCATCTTGATCTCCTTGATCTCGATGACCTTCTGGTTCTTGCGCGCCTCGGCCGCCTTCTTCTGGTTGGCGTATTTCAGCTTGCCGAGATCGAGGATCTTTACGACGGGCGGCACTGCATTGGGCGATATCTCGACCAGATCGAGCCCCGCCTCTTCGGCGAGCAGCAATGCATCGTTGATGGAGACATCGCCGCGGTTCTGGCCTTCGGCGTCGATTAGCTGGACCCGGGGAACCCGGATGTCACGGTTGGAGCGCGGGCCTTCCTTGGTGGGCGCCGCTGCTTTGAAAGGTCTGCGAATGGTCGTGGTCTCCTTGAGCCGTTTCGTTAAGGGGTTCTTCAGTTCAGAATTGCGAACGCGCAATGTGGTGAGCGCGCGGTCGGAGTCAATAGCACAGCATTCTCAGGAAATCACCTGCTCGATGGAATGCTCCTCTGCACCAAGCGAAGAAAGTGGCGGAGCACTTTTCGTTGAACCCCCGCTTGTGCCAAAAGACCGGCGTGAGGGAATACACCATGACCACCACCCCGATCTTCCTGGACGTCGACGGGACGAGCATCGCCGTCAGGCATGCGGCAGGTGCCGAGCCCGGCATCGTCTGGCTCGGCGGCTACAAATCCGACATGCTGGGCACCAAGGCCGAAACGCTGTCGGAATGGGCGCGCAAAGAAGGTCGCGCCTTTCTGCGCCACGATTATTCCGGCCACGGCGAATCGGGTGGCGCCTTTGCCGACGGCACCATCTCGAAATGGCTGGGCGAGAGCCTGGCGATTTTCCGCCGCTTCACCCAGGGCAGGCAGATCCTGGTCGGCTCCTCGATGGGCGCCTGGATCGCGCTGCGCATGGTGCAGGAATTGCGCAAGGCGGGCGAAAACAGCATCGCAGGTCTTGTGCTGCTGGCCCCGGCGCCCGATTTCACCGCTGAACTGATCGAGCCGGTGCTGACCGGAGCGCAAAAGCGCGACCTCAGGAAAAAGGGCTTTTTCGAGGAGCCGTCGGACTATTCAGCCGAGCCTTACATCTACACGCGCGCGCTGATCGAGGACGGCCGCAACAACCGGGTGATGACCGGGCCGATCGACACGCACTGTCCGGTCCACATCCTGCAAGGCCTTGCCGATCCCGACGTGCCGTCGAGCCATGCGTTGAAGCTGGTCAGCCTGCTGCCGGCCGACGACGTCACGCTGTCGCTCATTCCCGACGGCGACCACCGCCTGTCGCGGCCGCAGGATCTCGACATGCTGGTGCGGGCGGTGGACGCCATGGTGCGGCAGGCGGGATAGATTCAGCCGTTGCGGAACGCATAAGCATATCCGTTGATGGCCGGAGCGCCGCCAAGGTGGGCGTAGAGCACTTTCGATCCCTTGGGAAAATAACCCTTGCTCACGAGATCGATCATGCCCTGCATGGATTTTCCCTCATAGACCGGATCCGTGATCATGCCTTCAAGACGCGCGCAGAGACGGATTGCTTCCTTCGTCTCCTGCGAGGGGACGCCGTAGACCGGATAGGCATAATCTTCGATCAGGACGACATCGTTCTCATCGAGCTCCTTGCCGAGTTCGACCAGCGTCGCGGTGCTCTGCGCGATCTTGAGCACTTGCGCCTTGGTCTGCGCCGGGGTGCAGGATGCGTCGATGCCGATCACCTTGCGCTCGCGGCCGTCCTTGGCGAAGCCGACCAGCATGCCGGCGTGAGTCGAACCGGTGACGGTACAAACGACGATGTAGTCGAAGGCAAAGCCGAGCTCCTTCTCCTGCGCGCGGACCTCCTCGGCAAAGCCGACATAGCCCAGGCCGCCATATTTGTGTACCGAAGCCCCGGCCGGAATTGGATAGGGTTTGCCACCCTTGGCCTTCACATCCGCGATTGCCTGTTCCCAGCTTTCCCTAATCCCGATGTCGAAACCCTCATCGACCATCTGGACATCAGCGCCCATGATCCGGCTCAAAAGGATATTGCCGACGCGATCGTAGACGGCGTCCTCGTGGGGCACCCAGCTTTCCTGCACGAGGCGGCACTTCATGCCGATCTTCGCCGCGACGGCCGCCACCATGCGCGTATGGTTGGATTGGACGCCGCCGATCGACACCAGTGTGTCGGCGTTTGAGGCGATCGCGTCCGGGACGATATATTCGAGCTTGCGCAGTTTATTGCCACCGAAGGCAAGGCCGGAATTGCAATCCTCCCGCTTGGCATAGAGATCGACCTTCCCGCCGAGATGACCACCAAGCCGCTCCAGTTTCTCGATATGGGTCGGCCCGAATGTGAGCGGATAACGTTCGAATTTCTCGAGCATGAGAGTGCCCTCGCTTGTTCCATTCATTGCGGTGTGGTGCGATGAACACTATCAGCTCTGCCTTGAAATGTGCTCTCAAAGATCGAGCCCAGAATATCCAAAATATCGCTTCATGGCATTGAAATGTCATATATATTCGATTCTTAATCCGAATAACGGAAGAATCTTTCATGCGCGCAGCGCTCGACCGGATCGACCTGAAAATGTTGCGCCTGCTCCAGGGCAATGGGCGACTGACCAATGCGGAGCTGGCGCAGTCGGTCGCTGTTAGCCCGGCGACGTGCCACCGCCGGACGCAACGCCTGTTCGATGAAGGCTACATCAGCCATGTCAGGTCGATGGTGACCCCGCAGAAGGTCGACAGAGGCGCGTTGGTGATGGTTGGCGTCGTACTCGACCGTTCGACCCCGGAGAGTTTCGCGGAATTCGAAAAGGCCGTCGCCAAGCTGAAATTCATCCTCGACTGCCATCTGGTGGCAGGCGACTTCGATTATTTTCTGAAGATCAGGGTTGGTGACATGGCGGATTTCAACCGAATCCACGGGGACCAATTGATCGCACTGCCTGGCGTTCGCCAGACCAGAACCTTCTTCGTGATGAAAGAGGTCGTCGACAATGCGCCTCTGGATTTTTGAACGGACGGCTTCGAAGCGTCAAACCATTGCACTCAGCCAGCAGACGCGATCGGCGCTGGATTTTCACTACAGAACCGTCGGCGGCATTGCCCCCTTACGGGGCCTGACTGCTCTTTTCCTCGAAATGCTCAAAAAGCGATAATCATTTCAGCCGCTTGTCCGGTTTTGGCGGTCGCTGTCTTGAATCGCCGTTTTCTCCATCCCATTTCGATTTCACGCAGCCGGATTTGGCTGTCTCCAACTGAAGGATTGGGAGAAATGAACACATCTGCATTGATCCGTCCGGCCTGGACGCCGGCGACCATCGCGTTGATGGTGATCGGGTTCATGGTGTTCTGGCCGCTCGGCTTCGCCATGCTCGCCTACATCATCTGGGGCGACCGGCTCGAGGGCTTCAAGCGTGACGTCAATCGCGCCACAGACGGCATCTTCGCCGGCTGCCGCCGCGGGTCCGACAAGGCCGCGCGCTGGGGCCATGGCTCCGCCCGCACCGGCAACGTCGCTTTCGACGACTGGCGCGAAAAGGAACTCGAGCGGCTTGCCGAGGAACGCCGCAAGCTCGACGAGATGCTGAGCGAGTTCGACGAATATGCCCGCGAATTGCGCCGCGCCAAGGACCAGGAAGAGTTCGACCGCTTCATGGCCAACCGCAACAAGTCGACGTCGCCCACGACCGGTGGGTCAACCGGCTCGACGACGAACAACAAACGCGGCGGTAATTCCACGCCAGGCCTGCTCGACGAGTAAAGGTCCTTGCCCCGATAAATAATTCAAAAACGGCGTCGCGTCAGCGGCGCCGTTTCTTTTTTGTTCTATTCGTTTCCCTCGAATCGCGTATCGTCCCGGCATGTCATTCGGCTTCTTCCGCACCCCGGCGAAACCCAAGCCCACGCCCGTCGTGGAGCGCGAGCATTGCGTTGCCGGCCGCACGCTGCCGCTCAAGATCGTCGAGAACGACCGCGCCCGCCGCCTGACGCTGCGCATCGACTCCGGCGGCCGCGGCCTGCGCATCACCGTGCCGCCGGGGCTGCGCCGCGGCGAGGTGGAAAAATTCCTCGACCGCCATCAGGACTGGCTGGAGCAAAGGCTGGCCAAGGTACCCAACCGGCCACAGGTGCGGCCCGGCATCAAGGTACCGGTGCGCGGTGTGCCGCATCGCATCGTCCATGAACCGTCGAAACGCGGAACCGTCACGCTGTCGCGCGACGAGCGCGGACCGCTGATGATCGTGCATGGCGAACGCGTGCATCTGCCGCGCCGCATCGCCGATTTCCTGAAGCGCGAAGCCAAGCGCGAGATCGAGGCGCTGGTGACGAAGCACAGCGCGGCGATTGGCAAGCGGGCCAAGGCGATCCGCTTCAAGGATACGTCGAGCCGCTGGGGGTCCTGCACGTCGGACGGCAATCTGTCGTTTTCCTGGCGCATCATGATGGCGCCGCGGCCGGTGATAAACTACCTCGTCGCGCATGAGGTGGCGCACCTCAAGGAGATGAACCACGGCCCGAAATTCTGGAAATTATGCGAGCAGCTTTGCCCGGATACCGAGCGCTGCAAGGACTGGCTCAAGCGCAATGGCGGCGCGCTGCAGGCGATCGCGTTCGAGTGATTGATGCCTGCGCGGATCGAATACCGGCTGATTGGAGCGGGCTGGGCGATGTGCGATGTCACGGTCGGGGACCTTCAGGCGACCGTGGCGGCGTCTTATCTGGGCGATGCCCTCAACGAGCTGCTTGGCGCTACGCTGAACGCGCTGAAAGGCACCAGGTATTCGGTCGCACGCTTCTGTGATGAACCCGGTGAGTATCGCTTCGTACTGGTGCCGGAAGGCGCTTTTGTCAGAGTGCAGATACTGGAATTTTCAGAAATCTGGTCTGACGAGCCAGACGACTTCGGCGAGGTGAAACTTGAAGCCACATGCGGGCTGCGAGAGTTCGCAGAAGCAGTTCTCAGTGCCGCGCGTGAGGTTTTGAACACACATGGCCTCGAAGGTTACAAGGAAAACTGGCGCAAACATGACTTTCCGTTGGAGGCCATGAACAACCTAAGTCGCGCGTTGAGAGGAGGAACACTCCATTGACAGTGTGCGCTTTTGATCAGGGCTCAATTGCTCAATCGTCATTCGCCGCGTTCAACTCCTCCGGCCGCAACCCCTCATCGACATGGCGCGGCCAGGGCAAGAAATCCTTCTCGAAGCCATCGTTGCTGAAATAAGCCAGCGCCCGGTGCGCCTCGGCGCCGTTGAAGGCTGCCTTGTCCATCAAATGAGCGATGACCTCATGGGCCTGCGCCAGCTTTTGCCTGAGTTCCGCGACGGTCTTTTCCGGCATGATCTTTGTTCTCCCGCCTTTGTGCCTGAGCAAGGTAGCGCGTTGCGCTCTTATATTAGCAAGGTAGCGCGTTCCGCGCTTACATTAGCAAGGTAGCGCGTTCCGCGCTGGCGGCAAACGGGATGCTTTTTCTCGACTCTTTGGCCGTTTCGTGCCAATCCCGCGCCATGGCGCTAGACATCAAGATATGCGGGTTGAAGACCGACAAGGCACTGGCCGCGGCATTGGCCGGCGGCGCCAGCCATGTCGGCTTCATTTTCTTTGCCAAAAGCCCGCGTTATATCGAGCCGGCGGAAGCCGGCCGCCTGCGCGAAGCGGCGCGCGGCAGGGCCAAGGCGGTTGCGGTGACGGTCGACGCCGGCGACGCGTTTCTGGATGAGATCGTCGAAAAAATGCAGCCCGACATGCTGCAGCTTCACGGCGCCGAAACCCCTGAGCGGGTGGCCGAGGTGAAGGCCCGCTACGGCTTGCCGGTGATGAAGGCGCTGCCGGTCAGCGAGGCCGCCGATCTCGGGCGGGTCAAACCCTTCATCGGCATTGCCGACCGCTTCCTGTTCGATGCCAAGCCGCCTAAGGGTTCGGAATTGCCGGGCGGCAACGGTCTTGCCTTCGACTGGCGCATTCTGGCTGGCCTTGACGCCGGCGTTGATTACATGCTTTCCGGTGGGCTCAATGCCGGCAATATCGGCGACGCCCTTCGGCTGGCGAACCCGCCCGGAATAGATGTTTCCTCGGGCGTGGAGAGCGCGCCGGGCGTCAAGGAACCGGCGCTGATCGAACAATTTTTCCGGGCCGTCGGGGCAGCACGCGACAACCGCGCCGCCTGACCGCGTTTCAAACCACAGACCAGGAGATCGGCGATGGATAAGCCGGCGATACCGAATTCCTTCCGCACCGGCCCCGACGAGCAGGGCATGTTCGGCATTTTTGGCGGTCGTTTCGTTGCCGAAACGCTGATGCCGCTGATCCTCGAGCTGGAGCGGCACTGGAACGAGGTCAAGAACGATCCGGATTTCAAGGCCGAACTGACCGATCTCTCGACGCATTACGCCGGGCGGCCGTCGAAGCTCTATTTCGCCGAAGGCCTGACCCGGCATCTTCGCGGGGTTTCCGCGGCTAAGGGCCTCGGGGGCGGCGCAAAAGTCTATTTCAAGCGCGAGGACCTGAACCACACCGGCTCGCACAAGATCAACAACTGCCTCGGCCAGATCCTGCTCGCCAAGCGCATGGGCAAGACGAGGATCATCGCGGAGACCGGCGCCGGCCAGCATGGCGTCGCGTCCGCTACAGTGGCGGCGCGCTTCGGCCTTCCTTGTATCGTCTATATGGGTGCAACCGACGTCGCCCGGCAAAGCCCCAACGTCTTTCGCATGAAGCTTCTGGGCGCCGAGGTGCGGCCGGTGACCGCCGGCCACGGCACGCTGAAGGACGCCATGAACGAGGCGCTGCGCGATTGGGTGACCAATGTCGAGGATACCTATTACCTGATCGGCACCGCCGCCGGCCCGCACCCCTATCCGGAGCTGGTGCGCGACTTCCAGTCGGTGATCGGCACCGAGGCGCGTGCCCAGATCCTCGAGCAGGAAGGCCGGCTGCCGGACACCATCATCGCTTGTGTCGGCGGCGGCTCGAACGCCATCGGCCTGTTCCATCCCTTCCTGGATGACAGGCAGGTGCGCATCATCGGCGTCGAAGCCGGCGGCCGCGGGCTCGACGGCATCGAGCATTGCGCCTCGATGAGTGCCGGCGCGCCCGGCGTGCTGCATGGCAACCGCACCTACCTCCTGCAGAACGCCGACGGCCAGATCATGGACGGCCACTCGATCTCGGCCGGCCTCGACTATCCCGGCGTCGGGCCGGAGCACTCATGGCTGCGCGATTCCGGCCGCGTCGACTATGTGCCGATCCTCGACGACGAGGCGCTGGAGGCGTTCCAGCTGACGACACGCGTCGAGGGCATCATTCCGGCGCTGGAATCGGCCCATGCCATCGCGCAGGCGGTGAAGATCGTGCCTGATATGGACAAGGACCAGATCGTCATCGTCAACCTGTCCGGCCGTGGCGACAAGGACGTGCACACAGTGGCCAATATGCTGGGCATGGAGATCTGATCATGGCCACTCGCATCGATCGCCGCATGGCAAAGCTGAAGGCCGAAGGCCGACCGGCGCTCGTCACCTATTTCATGGGCGGCGACCCCGACTACGACACGTCCCTGTCGATCATGAAGGCGCTGCCTGGCGCCGGCAGCGACATCATCGAGCTCGGCATGCCGTTTTCCGATCCAATGGCCGACGGTCCGGCGATCCAGGCGGCCGGCCTGCGGGCACTGAAGGGCGGCCAGACTCTCGTCAAGACGCTGAAGATGGCCTCGGAATTCCGCGCCGGCGACAATGAGACGCCGATCGTCTTGATGGGCTATTACAATCCGATCTACATCTACGGCGTCGAGCGCTTCCTGAGCGACGCGCTGGCCAGCGGTATAGACGGGCTGATCGTCGTCGACCTGCCGCCTGAGATGGACGAGGAGCTTTGCATCCCGGCGCTCAAGGCCGGCATCAATTTCATCCGGCTGGCGACGCCGACCACCGACGACAAGCGCCTGCCCAAGGTGCTGCAGAACACGTCGGGTTTCGTCTACTACGTCTCGATGACCGGCATTACCGGTTCGGCGCTGGCCGATACCGGCAAGGTGGCGGCAGCGGTCAAGCGCATCAAGAGCCATACCGACCTGCCGGTCTGCGTCGGCTTCGGCGTCAAGACCGCCGAGCAGGCGCGCATCATCGGCGCGTCGGCCGACGGCGTCGTCGTCGGCACCGCGATCGTCAATGCCGTCGCCAACGTGCTCGGGCCGAAAGGCGAAAAGACTGCCGATCCGGCCGAGGCCGTCGCCACGCTGGTCAGCGGGCTGTCGCAAGGGGTTCGAGCGGCTCGCCTTGCTGCCGCCGAATAATCTTCCTACGTCTTCGTAAGGACAGGAGCCGAAGCGATGAACTGGATCACCAATTACGTCCGCCCGAAGATCAATTCGATGCTCGGCCGGCGCACCGACATGCCGGAAAACCTGTGGATCAAGGATCCCGAGACCGGCGAAATGGTGTTCCACAAGGATCTGGAGCAGAACCAGTTCGTCATCCCGTCCTCCGGCCACCACATGAAGATCTCGGCCAAGGAACGGCTGAAATTCTTCCTCGACGACGGCAAATACGAGACGCTGGAAAACCCCAAGGTGGTGCAGGATCCACTCAAGTTCCGCGACGAAAAGCGCTACATTGACCGGCTGAAGGATGCCAAGGCCAAGACCGGCCTGGAAGATGCCATCATCAATGCGCTGGGTACGGTCGAAGGCCTGCCGGTGGTGGTGACGGTGCAGGATTTTGCCTTCATGGGCGGCTCGCTCGGCATGGCGGCCGGCGACGCCATCGTGCATGGTTTCGAGGTCGCCTTGCAGCGCAAGCGGCCGCTGATCCTGTTTGCGGCCTCCGGCGGCGCCCGAATGCAGGAAGGCATCCTGTCGCTGATGCAGCTGCCACGGACCACGATCGGCGTTGACAGGCTGAAGGAGGCCAGCCTTCCCTATATCGTCGTCCTGACCAACCCGACAACCGGCGGCGTCACCGCCTCCTACGCCATGCTGGGTGACGTGCATATTGCCGAGCCCGGCGCCCTGATCGGCTTTGCCGGACCGCGCGTCATCGAGCAGACGATCAGGGAAAAGCTGCCCGACGGCTTCCAGCGTGCCGAATATCTGATGGAACACGGCATGGTCGACATGGTGGTGTCACGGCTGGAGATGCGCCAGACGATTGCGCGGCTGCTGAGAATGCTGCTCAAGCTGCCGGAAGAGCAAAAACCGCAGGAGCCGGAAATCCTGCCGCCGTCGGTGATCCCGGTCGAAGCCCGGCCGCACGCCTGACGCATTCGCCACGAACTGCGATTGCGCGCCGTCCGTGGCGCGCCTAGGATTCGCCATGACCACGCTTGCCGCCGACCGCGAAATCGAAAGCCTGATGGCGCTTCACCCGAAGGGCTTCGACCTTTCGCTCGACCGCATTTCGCGGCTTCTCGAGCGGCTCGGCAATCCGCAAGACCAGCTGCCGCCGGTCATCCACATCGCCGGCACCAACGGCAAGGGCTCCTGTGCTGCTTTTTCACGGGCGCTGCTCGAAGCCGCCGGCTACCGCGTCCACGTCCACACCTCGCCACATCTGGTGAACTGGCACGAGCGCTACCGGCTGGCCGCAGATGGCGGCGGCAGGCTGGTGGACGACAAGGTCTTCGCCGAAGCCATCGCCCGCGTCGCCAAAGCCAATCAAGGCCAGAAGATCACCGTCTTCGAAATCCTCACCGCCGTCACCTTCCTGCTGTTTTCCGAACATCCGGCCGATGCCGTCATCCTCGAGGTTGGCCTTGGCGGCCGCTTCGACGCCACCAATGTCATCGCCGAGCCGGCCGTGTCGGTGATCATGCCGGTGTCGCTCGACCACGAAGCCTATCTCGGCGACCGCGTCGAGCTGATCGCCGCCGAAAAGGCCGGCATCATCAAGCGCGGATGCCCGGTCGTCATCGGCGCGCAGGAAAGCGAGACGGCCCAGCAGGTGCTCATCGAAACCGCCGAGCGGCTCGGCTGCCCCGCCTTCGTCTATGGCCAGGATTTCCTTGCCTATGAGGAAAACGGCCGCATGGTCTATCAGGACGAAGACGGATTGATGGACCTGCCGCCGCCGCGCCTGCCGGGGCGCCATCAATTCGCCAATGCGGCGGCGGCGATCGCGGCGGTCAAGGCGGCGGGCTTCGAAATCAGCCACCGCGCTGCCGAGAAGGCGATGGCGAATGTTGCCTGGCCGGGCCGCATGCAAAAGCTGCCGCAAGGGCGGCTGAGCGAACTGGCGCCGAAGGGCGCCGACATCTGGCTCGACGGCGGCCATAATCCCGGCGCCGGCGTGGTCGTCGCTGAGGCCCTGGCCGAGCAGGAGGAAAAGAACCCGCGGCCGCTGTTCCTGATCTCGGGCATGATCAACACCAAGGACCAAAGCGGCTATTTCCGCGCCTTCAAAGGGCTGGTGCGGCACGTCTACACCGTGCCGGTGAGCCTGAGCGACGCCGGCGTGCCGAACGACGAGCTGGCGACCCGCGCCATTGAGGCAGGCTTGTCGGCCGAACCGGTTAGTTCCGTTGCAAACGCACTGATGCTGCTGCGCGACACATGGGACGGACCGCCGCCGCGCATCCTGATTGGCGGGTCACTTTACCTGGCCGGCGCGGTATTGGCCGAAAACGGCACGCCGCCGGTTTGAGGCGTGCTTCAGCCGGGCCACGGTGACGCCACACTTATCAGACCACCGCGAGGAGCCAATCATGATCAAGGTAAAGCAGCTCGCTCACGTTTGCATTTTCGCGAATGACCTGGAGATGACGCGAAGCTTCTATCGGGACGTCCTCGGCATGGACACCCAGTTCAATTTCCTGCGCGACGGGAAGATTTTCGGCTTCTACCTCAATTGCGGCAGCCGTAGCCATGTCGAGGTGTTCCAGAAAGACGGCGCCAGCTATGGCGACTTGAACCAGATCAACCACTTCTGCCTCGAAGTGGAAAACATCGACGCCGCGATCGCCCATCTGAGGTCAAAGGGGGTTGATGTCACTTCAAAGAAACGCGCGTGCGATGACACCTACCAGGCTTGGATCCGCGAGCCCAACGGCGTGAAGATCGAACTGTTCGAATATACTGAGAAAAGCGCACAATTCGTCGGTGGCGATCGTATCGCGGATTGGTGATCGCGCCTCGCCGGGACAATTGTAGCGGCGCAGCCGATGGTTGGTGGACTACTTCAGCTCGACCTCGATGAAGGCGAATTCGCCATCGTTTGCGCTGATGACATCATGTTCGACGCCCTCGTTGCGGAAATACGGCGCGCCCTTCTTCATCTCGGCAAAGGATTCGCCGTCCTTGGTCAGGAGCTTCACCTTGCCGTCGGTCAACGGCACGATCACATAGTCGTGGCCATGGCGATGCCAGCCGGTGTTGTCTCCCGGGGCGAAGCGGTATTCGGTGACGATGACGCGCTCATTGTCGATGAAGACGGTGGCCTTGGCGGATCCGGTCATATCGCTTCTCCTTTGAATTCAGAAGAGAAGAATACCGGGCGGCAAGCCGCGAGTGCCAGAGCGGCCCACCAATGACGCCAGCAAAAGAAGGCCCGGCGCGAGGCCGGGCTTTTCTGCAAAATTTTGATCGGATCAGGCGAGGCTGCCGTTGATCCAGTGCGACAATGCCGTTTTCGGCGCAGCACCGACCTTCATGTCGGCGACTTCGCCGCCCTTGAAGATCATCAGCGTCGGGATCGAGCGTACGCCGAACTGCGCGGCCAGCTCAGGATTCTCGTCGATGTTGAGCTTGGCGATCTTTATCTTACTGCCGAGTTCGATGGCGATGTCCTCGAGCGCCGGGGCGATCATCTTGCACGGGCCGCACCATTCCGCCCAGAAATCGACCACGACCGGCTCCTTGGCGTTGAGCACGTCGGCCTGGAAATTGCTCTTGTCGACCTTGACGGTGGCCATGCTGAGATCCTTTCGATTTGTTCGTCGCACCAAATGTGGTGGTGATCGCGTCCGTCTTCAAGCAAGTGTTGTGTCACGCTCCCGTGAGTCTAGCAAGCGCATCGTCCAAGGCCGCCGCCGGCAGCTCGATCAGCCGCGGCGCCTCGGTGAACAGCAGCGCCGCCGAGACCTCGCGTCCCGGATAGAGCGGCTGAAGCAGCGCGCGATAAAGTGCGAGCTGCAGAACATAGGCTTGCGGCACTTCGGCGAGCGTAGCTGGCGCTGGCCGATTGGTCTTGTAGTCGACGATCGAAACCTTGTCCGGCGTTACTGCCAGCCGGTCGATCTTGCCGGAAATCGAGCGCAGTTTGCCCCTTACCTCCAGGCTGCCCATGATGGCGACTTCGGCGCGCGAGTTTGGCGCAAACAGCGGCGCGAAGCGGCTGTCGGCAAGAATTCTGAAAACGCCAGCCAAGGCCTTGTCGTGCTCGTCGTCGAGCCATTCCGCGCCGGCTCTTGCCAGATAGCGTTCGGCGGCATCCCGGCGTTTTCCGTCGGCGATGCCGGGCAGCATCTGCAGCAATTTGTGCAGCGCCAGCCCGCGCATGACGGCAAAGCCGGGCTCGGCGTCGGCATCCAGTACCGGCGAACGCGTGTCGGCCACCGCTTGCCGCGCCTCCTCGATCAGCACCGAGGCGCCGGACGGCGAGAGCGGCCGCGGCAATTCCTCGAAGGGCGGCAGAGGCCGGAACAGGGTTTCAAGCAGTGGTGCAAAGCGTTCCGCCTGTCGTGCCTCATTCACTGCCGCCAGTGGCATGGGCGGCAGTTTCGTCACCTGGAAACGATGCACGGTCTCGCCAGTGGCGGGATGCCGGCGTTCTTTGCTCTCCGCGGCACCGACCAGTGCGCGGCTGACGATCGAATGCCAGGTGCCGGTATTCGGCGCCCGCTTGCCATGGTAGCCGCAGACGATCAGCCGATCCTCGGCGCGGGTCATGCCGACATAGAGCAGCCGGCGGTATTCGTCGTCGGCGAGCTCGCGGGCGCGGGCCGATGCGGCGCGTGAAAACCCATTGGCGACATCGCTGGCCGAACGCCAGAGATAGCCCTTGCCCTCCCAGCAGTCGCCCGAGCCTTCGAACGGCATCAATCTCGGCAGATGCTGGTCGCTGAACGGCGCGGAGCCGCCATCGACAAGGAATACCACCGGCGCTTCCAGGCCTTTGGCGGCATGCACGGTCATGACGCGAACCTCGTCGCGGGTCTGGTCCATTTCGCGCTTGATCTCGGGGCCGGCGTTTTCCAGCGTCGACAGGAAGGATTCCAGCCCTGGCAGGCCGGTTCGCTCCTCGGCCAGGCAGAAATTCAGGAATTCGTCGAGGATATCGCCGGCCTCCGGACCGAGCCGCGCGATCATCTTCTTGCGCAGGCCGTCGCGGGCGAGAGCTGCGGCATAGAATTCGAACACCGGCTTGAATGCGGCCTCGTTCGACCATGTGTCGAGCCGGCTGACGACGGCGGCCAACGCCTCGCTTTCGCCGACATGCCGGCGCAGCGAGGCGATCAGCGAGACGCCCGACGGCCTCTGGGCAGCAAGCGCGAAAAGCTGCTCTTCCGAAACATCGAAGATCGGGCTGCGCAGCACGGCGGCCAGCGACAGATCGTCCTCGGGCTGGATGAGAAAATGGCCAAGTGCGATCAGGTCTTTCACCGCGACGTGGCCGGGCAGGCTGAGCCGGTCGGCGCCGGCCACCGGAATGTCGCGGCGCTTCAGCGCCCGCGTCAGCGCATGGACGAAGCGATCGCGCTTGCGCACCAGCACCAGCACGTCGCCGGGGCGGAGTTTCTTGCCGCGGCCTTCGATGACCTCACCGTTGCCGATCCAGCCGGCAATCGTTGCGGCGACGTTTTCAGCGACGCGGACTGCCGGCGCGTGGGCATGGTCGACCGCTTGCGTCCAATCGTCTGGTTCGTCGACGACGTTGGCGCCGATCGACGGCCAGACCTCGACATGACCCGGCGCATCGGTGCGGATCGCCTTGTGGTCGAGCGGATCAGGATCGTGGCTGATGCCGCGCCGCACGTTCGGGTCGGCAAAGACCCGGTCGACGGCGGCAAGAACATCTTCGGTCGAGCGGAACGACCAGGTCAGCTTGAGATCGGCGAAGGCGGCGGCGGCGGATCTAACTTTGCCGGCAAACAAAAGCCGGCTGTCGGCAAAGGAATCCGGGGCGGCTCCCTGGAAGGAATAGATCGACTGCTTTTCGTCGCCGACAGCAAAGATGGTGCGGTGGACCGCGTCGCGTGCGCCGAGCCCGGCAAAGAACTCCTCTGCCAGCCGCTTGACCACCTCCCACTGGTCGGGACTGGTGTCCTGCGCCTCATCGAGCAGGATGTGGTCGATGCCCTGGTCGAGCTTGTACTGCACCCAAGGGCCGGCATCGGGCCGTGCCAAAAGGTTGACCGTACGGGTGATCAGGTCGTTAAAGTCGAGGAAGCCGCGGGCGCGCTTCAATTGCTCGTAACGGGCGATCAGCCAGTCGGCGATGGTCAGCGCCGCACGCGTGCCTTCCAGCATCCTGAACAAGGCCAGCCGGTCGGAGATTTCGAGAATGGCGTCGACCGCCGCCAGATAACGTTCGGCAAGATCGGGTAGCCGGTCAAGCAATGCCCTTTTAAATGTCTTTGCCGGATCGTAAGGCTCGCCGTCGGCCCTCAGGAAAGCCTTGGAGAGCAAATTCAGGCGACGTACCGGATCCTCCTCGGCAAAGGCAAGGCGGGCGTATGGCAGCAGATTGTTCAGCACGATGCGCGCATCGGCGGCCTCGGCCGCCCGTGAAAAGATGACGAGATAATCCGGCAGGAAGCCGGGCAGCGGCCAGACCGAGGCGGCTATACCTTCGGCCGTCTGGCCGGCGCGGAAATGGAACTCGTCGAACAGCGCCTGAAAACCATCGCCGCCGGCCGCGGTGATGAACGCACGCAAACCATCGCGCTTGCGCACGATCTCGGCCAGCAATGCGTCGAGCCCATGCTCGCCGCCGCGCTCCAGCACGGTGGCGAAGGCGTCGGACAATGCCGCATCGCCTGCAACGCCGCCCGAAATCATGTCGCGGCGGGCGGCGGCAAACAGCGATGCCTCCATTTGCGGATCGAGCATTTCGAAATGCGCAGGGATATTGGCTTCCAGCGGGAACTGATGCAGCACCGATTCGCAGAAGGCGTGGATGGTCTGGATCTTCAGCCCGCCCGGTGTTTCCAGAGCCTCGGCAAACAACCGCCGCGCCCGGCGCATGGTTTCGCGGTCGGGCTGGCGGCCGTCCAGCGCCTCTATCCGTGTCGAGAGCTCGGCATCGCCCAGGGCCGTCCATTGCGACAGGGTCGAAAACACCCGGTTCGACATGTTGGCGGCGGCGGCACGCGTATAGGTCAGGCACAGGATCTTGGACGGATCGGTGCCGCGCAGCAACAGCCGGATAACGCGCTGGGCGAGTACATGGGTCTTGCCGGATCCGGCATTGGCCGACACCCATGCGGAATTGCGCGGATCGGAGGCGCTTGCCTGACTGGCGACAGTGTCGCTTGGAATGGGATAGGCCTTTTTCATGCCTCCCCTCCCTCGTCGTCGGCATCGCCGCCGGCCGACCATTCGAGCACGCGGGCGAGATGGTCGTAATCGCCGTCGGTCTCACCCTCGCGGAACGGCAACGCCCGCGACAAATACCCGGTCGTCGGGTCGGCATAGTGGATCAGCAGCTTTTCCAACCTCGCCCAGGCCTCTTCGGCGAGATCGGCGGCGGTTCGCGGCTTGCGGTTGTATTCGAGGATCGATTCTTCGAACACCTCGCCATTCGGCCTCAGCCGCACGAAAGCCAGTTGCGACGGCTCACAGGCGCCAAGCTCCTTGAAGGCGCCGCGACGCAGCAGCGCGCCCTCCAGCGCCAGTTGCGGCGCGAGCAGCGTGTGCGCCTGCGCTTTGGATGGCGAGGAGCCGGTCTTGTAGTCGAGGATGTCGGCCATGCCGCCAGCCAGCAGATCGATTCGATCAGCGTAGCCGGACAGGGTCACGCCGGATCGGCCGACACCGGTCTTTTCGGCGCGTTCCTCGGCGTGCCGCCGTGCCACGGCGGCGGCCCGGCCGCGCTCCCATTCGATGATGCCGGCGGCAAGCTTTTCAAAACGCGGCCACCACACCGCCTCGACATCGGCCGGCAGGGCCGCCTCGGCAAAGCAGGAGCGGCCTGCGGCGATGAGCCCGTCCAGCGCCTCCGGCGCGCGCGGGTCGGCCACCCTCGCCGAGAAGAGGTGCAGAATGGCGTGAAACAGCGTGCCACGCTCGGCGGCGCCCGGATCGCGAATGACCGGATCGAGCGGCATCAGGCCGAGTATCCTTCTGGCATAGACCGCATAGGGATCGCGGCGTAGCGTTTCGATCTCGGTGACCGAGAAGTGGTGCGGCCGCGCGGCGAGCGGCGGTTTCGGCTGCGGCCTCGGCGCAAAGTCCTGCTTTTCGCCGGCATCGAGCGCACGCGCCCAGGCAAGCAGTTCGTCGCCGCGCCGGCGAAGTGCAGCAGCGTGGTCCTCGCCGACGAATGTAAGGATGCGCTGCAGCCAGCGCGAAGGTACCGACGGTCCGTCGCCGGAGCGGCCGGAGCGAGCCAGCACCACTTTTTTGGCGCCCATGGCCATCTGGAAATCATGGGCGGCAAGGCCGATGCGCCGCTCGGGCGGTTCAAGATCGATGCCGGTCTTCATCAGCCGCGACATGAAGCGGTCGCTCTCCGGCTTGCGCGGCCACACGCCTTCGTTGAGCCCGCCGACGACCAGCGTGTCGACATCCTGAAGCCGCGCTTCCAGCACACCCCAGATGGCGATGTTCCTGTCGGTGCCCTGCGCCGGCTTGACCGTCTCGGGCGCGATCAGCGCCTCCATGACGTCAGGCCATTCGTCAGCGGCGAAGGAGAACGACACCGAGGCCGCGACCAGCCCGCGCAAGAGCTCGGCGAGCTTTTCGCCGGCATCGCCCGCATAGAGTTCGCTCAGGCTGCCGTCAGCGGCGCGGCCGAGACTTTCGAGCGCAACGACGCTGGCGCGCACAAGGGTGGCAAGATCGGCATTCTCGTCGCCGCGAAAAGCAACCAGCGGCGCCAGCGCGGCCGTTAGCCGGATCAGCAGGTCGCGCGCCTGTTCGATGCGCCTGACCGAAAGCCGCGGCCACCAGAAGGGTGGGCGGCGATTGCCGCCGCCGTCGAATTCGAGGAGCCGGGTGTCGAAGAGCTGCGGCAGCGACGCCACGTCCGGACGCCCTGTGCCGCCGCGCAGCCCCACGAGTTCGACGATTTCGGCCGCATAGCGCACGCTTGCCCGCTCCAGGCCGAGGCCAAGCAGGGGATGCTTGAGCAGCGACAGCAGGGCGACGGGGTCGCCCGGGCGGAAGGCTGCCTGAAGCGCCAGCCTGAGCAGGCTGGCGGCTGGTGTGTTGATCAGCGGCGTGCCGCCGGAATCGTCGGCGGCAACGCCGAAGCGCAGCAGCTCGACTGAGACGCGCCGCGCCAGAGCGCGGTCGCCGGTGACGAGTGCGGCGCGCTGGCCGGGCCATTCGACGGCCTGTTTGAGCGCGACGGCGATCGCCACGGCTTCGTCGCGTTCGCTGGCGGCTTCGAGAAGCGTCACATCGGCGAAGGCCTCGGCAATATCGCCGGCCCTAAAGCGAGCGCGCGTCTCGGCCCAGAGCTCGGTGGTCTCCGCCGGGCGCAGCGCTTCGCCGACAAGTGCGGCGCGCAGCGCAAGCGGTCGCGGCGCAACAGCAATCTCCTCGACATCGGCGCGCGGCACGCCGATCTTGCCGATCAACTTTGCCAGGCCGTATTGCGGGTGGCCAAGCACGGCTGGGCGCGCGCCCGGTGTGGTGATCGCGACAAAGGACGGCTCGTCCAACGCCCGGTCGAGCCCGGGCAGCACGACGGCGCCATTGGGCAGACCGGCGATCACGGCAAGCAGCTCGGCCGTGGCGGGAATGGAGCCGGTGGAACCGGCGGCGATCACCGGTCCGGCTGGCGGATTACGCTTCAGCCGCGCCGCCTCCAGCCTTATCAGGGCATTACGATGCGCGGCCGGATTGGAACGATGGCGTTCCTCGAGCAGGTTCGGCCAGTTCTCCGTCACGATGGTCAGGAAGTCGAGTGTCACCTGCCACCAGCCTGCAAGATTGCCGGTTACAAGGTCGGCGAGCCTTGCCCAATCCGTGCCTTCGGTGTCGATCTCATCCATCAGGCGTGCAAGGTCGCGCGCCAGCCAGATGGCGTCGGCGGCGGAGGCCGGTATGACAATCTCCTCGTCGAACAATGCCGCGACATGTGCCGGCAGGCGGCGTTTCCACGCCCGCACCAGCGGCGCAAGCAGCAGAAGACGCTCGACCGCGGCGATCGGCGGCGCAAGGTCGATGGCGACCGAAGCTCCTGCCTCGAAGGCGGCTTCATCTTCATCGAACTCACCAAGCGGGCGGATGACCGGCAGGATCGCCGAGCGGCTTCCCGAGCGCGAGAGAGCATCGACGAAGACGCCGCGAAGCGCCCGCGCCGCACGGCGCGTCGGCACATAGATGGTGAGATCGGCCAGCGCCAGCGGATCGCCGTCATAGGCGAAGCCGGGAACCAAGCGCCCCGCAAGCAGCGCCTCGGCCAGCGTCGGCAGGAACGGCGCTCCGGGCGGGATCGAGAAAACGCGGCGGGAGCCGCTCATTTCGACTCGGTAAGAGCGCCGGGTGCCTCAGCAACAGCATTGGGCGTGCCGGCAAGCGCGGCGGCGACCGCTGCTTCCGCCCGCGAGATCGCGTCAGGTGTGCCGACAGTAATCCAGTGGCCCTGCATTTTCATGCCGAACAGGCGGCCGGCGGCGATTGCCGCATCGAAATAGGCGTTGAGAGAGTGTGGACCGGCCGGCGCATCCTTGAAGATGCGCGGATGGACGATTGCGGCGCCGGCATAGATCAGGCCGGCGGGATCGTTGTTCGCACGCCGCAAGGCGCCGTCCGGCGCCACCAGGAAATCGGTGCCGCCGCTATGTCCGGTTGCCGACTGGAGATCCGCAAGCATCAGCAGAATGTCCATTGTCGCGCCCTCCCATGCAAGCGCAAGACGCCTGAGATTGGAGACGCCGCTGTCGATCCAGAAGGTGTCGGCGTTGAGTACGTAGAAGGGCACCCCTAAACTGGGCAATGCCTTGACGATACCACCGGCGGAGTCAAGCAAGCCCCTACTCTCATCCGAGATGACGATTCTCGGCGCACTGCGGCGGGCTACATGGTCCACGATCTGTTGCGGGAGGTAATGGACGTTGACGACGGCCTTGGCGACGCCGGCTTCGGCTAGGCAGTCCAGCCCCCAGTCGAGCAATGTCTTGCCGGCGACCTTGACCAGCGGCTTCGGCATGGTGTCGGTGATCGGCCGCATGCGCTTGCCGAGCCCGGCGGCGAGCACCATGGCGGTCGTCGGCATCGGCTGCTCATCCGACGCCCTCGGGCCCAAATCCTTAGCCGTCAAATCGAGCGTTCCTCCAGCAAGCCGTGGGCGATGTAGAAATCCTGCAGCCCGGCCAGCGCCGGATGCGCCAGTGCCCGGCGAAGATAGTCGCGGATGCGCGGCAGATGCTTCAGATAATAAGGCTTGCCGTCGCGTTTTTCGAGCCGCACGAAGATGCCGAGGATCTTGGAATTGCGCTGTGCGGCCATGATTGCATAGGTTTCGCGGAATTCGTTCTCATCGAAGGCACCGGCAGCGCGTCGCGCGGCGATGTAGGCGGCGAGCGTGTGCTTTTCGATTTCGGGTGAGATAGTGACGCGCGCGTCCATGGCGAGCGAGGCGACGTCGTAGGCGGACGGCCCGATCAGCGCGTCCTGGACATCGACGACGCCGAGGCGATCGTGACCGGAACGGTCAGCGCGCCAGATCAGGTTGGGTGAATGGAAATCGCGCAGCATCAGCGTGTATTCGCGCCCCTCCAGCCGATCGAGCACCGCACTCCATTCGCTGCGGTAACCGGCGCGCAGCGCCTCTCTAGGCGGAGCGCCTGATATCGCCGGGACATACCAGTCGACCAACAATTCGGCCTCGATCATCATGGCGTCGCGGTCGAAAGGCGGCACCTCATGGAAGACGCCGGGGCCGGCCTGCATGCGGGCCGGCCATGTTTTGCCGTGCATCATGGCAAGCAGTTCGGCCGCCGCAGCGTAGCGCTCGGCCACCGGCTGGCCGCGCTTGTCGAGAAACCCTTGGGAACCGAGATGCTCCAGCAGGAGAAAACCCTGGTCGAGATCCTGGGCATAGATTTCCGGGACGCTGACGCCGCCGGCCCGCAAGGCCCGGTCGATGGCGACGAACGCCGAAACGGATTGCGCGGTGTGAGCGATCTCGGCATAGGGTTTGCCGTCGCGGACTGGCGGTCCGAGCACCAGCCTTGGCGAGTTCATCAGCACCCGCGGCGGAAATCTGGCGAGCGTGACGATCTCGTAGGAGCGAGCCGAGGCATCACCGATGAAATGTCGTCGCTGCGCTTCGCCCCAACCGGCCTGCCCGAGAAAATCGCGCATTGCCAGCGATCGCGCCGCGCGCTCGAAGGCGGCGCCCTCTCCCGATAGTCTCGCCAGTCGGCCGTCGCCCTGCTGGAGAAGTTCGACCAGCACCGAGGTTTTCGGCAGATATGCCTCTGCCCGCTCCGGCCATTCGACCAGCGCGGCGCCTTGCGTCAGCGCCTCGTCGAAGCCCAGCTCGTCCAGCTCGGATGCCGTGCCCAAGCGGTAGAGATCGAAATGATGAACCGGCACACGCGTGTCGTAGCTCTGGACCAGCGTGAAGGTCGGGCTCGGCACGTCGAGTCCGGCATCGTCGGCCAGTGCCTTGATCAGCGCCCGTGCCAAGGTCGATTTGCCGGCGCCGAGATCGCCCTTGAGGGCGAGCACGTCGCCAATGCGCAGCGACATGGCGAGATCCTCGCCGAACCTTGCCGTCGCAGCCTCGTCGGCGAGAAAACGCTCCAGCACCAATACCGCCATCGAACGCGCTACTCGGCCGCCGCGCGGATGCCGGACGGCGTGTCGGGAAAGGCGCAAACAACCGTGGTGCCCTTATCCCTGCCGGTCTCGATGCGGACGCTGCCGCCATGCAGTTCGACAAAGCTCTTGACGATCGACAGGCCGAGCCCGGCGCCACGGCGGCGGCCGCCATTGGTGCGCGGCTCGAAGCGCCGGAACACTGAGTCAAGCAGGTCCGGCGGCATGCCGGGGCCGTCATCGTGAACGGAAAATTCCACGCCGTCGGCAAGTTGGCGGCAGGCGAGCGTTATGGTGCTCGCCTCCGGCGCGTAATTGGCGGCATTGCTGAGCAGATTGTAGAGGATCTGGCGGACGCGGATCTCGTCGCCGTGGAAGGTTTTCGGCGCGGCCGCCGCGTCGATCCTAAGCTTGATCGCATGTTCCTCCAGCCGGTCGGCGACCAGTTCGGCGGCAGCCGTAATGGTTCGATCGATGTGAACTTCGGAAATGTCGAGTTCCATGATGCCGGCATCCACCGTCGCCAGGTCGAGGATGTCGTTGACGATGGTGAGCAGGACCGAGGAAGACGAGCCGACATGCCCGATATATTCGCGTTGCTTCTGGTTCAGCGGACCAGTCGACGGCAGTGAAAGAAGCTCGGTAAAGCCGATGATGTTGGTGAGTGGCGAGCGCAGCTCATAGGAGACGTGCTGCACGAATTCGTTCTTGATCTGGTCGGACTTTTGCAGCGCCTCATTCTTGTCCTTCAGCGCCCGCTCGACATTGACGCTGTCGGTAACGTCGACGAAGGTCATCATCACCTGGCCGTTGGGCAAAGGGATGACGGCGTAGCGCAAAACGGTGCCGTTGTTCAATTCGGTTTGGCCGTGGCGGTCGCGGCGCTCGTCGTCGAAGCCGGTGATGGCGGCAACGAACCCGCCCCACGGACTGTCGACGGCACGGCGGTCGCAAAGGTTGCGGATCGTCGAGACATGGACGTTGGGTTTTGAGGCATCGGCATCCAGCCCCCACAATGCCGCGAACGCCGGGTTCGACAATCTCAGCTTGCCGTCGGGGCCGAACACAGCGACGCCTTCGGCGAGGTTGTCGAGCGTCTCGCCCTGGACCCGGACGGCGGTCTGGTAGCGGCTTTCAAGGTCCATCTTCTCGGTCAGGTTCTCGAACACCCAGGTGACGCCGCCCTTGGGCTGCGGATTGGCGACGACGCGAATGGTCTTGCCGTCCGGCAGATGCCACCAATGCTCCTGCGATTCAACCGCGCGGTAAGCGCCGAGCAGGCTCTCTTTCCAGCGCCGCCATTCGGGCTGCTCGGCGATCCTGCCTTCGCTGCGCAGGCGGTCAAGCAGCAAGGCGTTGTCCGGCGCGCTGTGCAGGAAGCCGCTGTCGAGGCCCCATAGCTTCTGGAACGCCTGATTGAAAAACCGCAATTTCTCGTCGGTGTCGAAAATCGCCACGGCGGTGTTGAGCTGATCGAGCGTGTCGGCGTGGCTCTGCATGGTCCGCTCATATTCGGCGCGAATGGCCTCGATAGCGCTGATGTCGCAGGCAAGACCAGCCGAACCATCCGCCCCGGCAAAATCGGTCACGGCAAACATACGGCGGTCGCCTTCGATGACCGTGGAGAGCGTCTGTTCAAAGACCGCGCGCGACTTGTGCTGCGCAGCGATCGTGTCGCGCGCCTGGCCGCCGAGGAATTCCTTGCCATCGCGGACCGCCGCTTCGGCATTCTCGGCCTCGACCGCTTCGGCATAGGCGCGGTTGACCCATTTCAGCCGCCCGTCGACAGTACGCAGCCATGACGGCATCTTGAGCGCATCCAGAAGACCGATCAGCGTCTCATGGTCGGCGGCTAAGCGTTGGTTCTCGATCTTCAGCCTGGCCTGGCTTCGCTGTGTCTCCGAAAGCGAGACGAAGCGAACCAGCACATGCGCCGCACTCTTGCGGCCGTGAACCTCGAGCGGCTGGCCGGCCTGCGATTCGATGACCAGATCGAACGGCTTTGCCTTGTCCCGCAGTGCCGCTACGGCATGTTCGAGTGCGGCCGCCGAACGCGGCATCAGCCAGCGGCCGAAAGCCAGGAAGGCCGCCCGGTCCTCCGGCGCGCCGCTCTCGATCGGCAATGTCCCGACAAGTTCGGGCTTCTTGTTCTCGGCCGCCCATACCACCACGCGCTGATCGCGAGAATGGAGCAGCGCCTCCGAGCGCTGCAGCGCGGCATTGACGTCGGCGATGCGGGTCCTGAGCTCGGCATTTTCCGCCGCGGTGCGCGCCCGTTCGCGGATCAGAAAGATGGCCGACAGCAATGCCGCCCCCATGACGCCGACGAACATGGCGAGTTGCATGACCTCGACCGTGCTGACCGACAGCCCGGCCTTTTGCGCCACGCGGGTTTGGGCATGTGCAGTAAAGCCAAGCAGCGGACCAACCAGCGCGGAAGAAGCAAGCAGCACACCGACACGGCTGCCGGCGCGCCATAGAAGGCTGCCGCCTCTGGCAGCGGAGCCCGTGATCGAATCGTTATGGCCGCCGGAAACGGCCTGTCCCGCGCAAGGCGGGTTATCCCCCGGCATGTCTTGGTCCTCTTCGCCGCCTGAATGCAAGACCGCCCTGATGCGTGCGCCCGGGCCTCGTCCCCGGACCGCGAATCAGCACCATAGCGCTTGCGCGAATCGGCGTGAAGAATCAATCAGCGCAAAAATAAAGCCGGGCGAAAAGTCAATTGCCCGGCTTCAATATCTAGTGGCAAGTTTCGCCGTGGTTAATAGCGGTAGTGTTCCGGCTTGAACGGTCCCTGCGGAGTGACGCCGATATAGGCGGCCTGTTCGCCGGACAGTTCGGTCAGGCGGGCACCGAGCTTGTCGAGATGCAGGCGCGCGACCTTTTCGTCGAGATGCTTCGGCAGGACATAGACCTGGTTCTCGTACTGACCGGGCTTGGTGTACAACTCGATCTGGGCCAACACCTGGTTGGTGAAGGACGCCGACATGACGAAGCTCGGATGGCCGGTGGCGTTGCCGAGGTTGAGCAGACGGCCCTCCGACAAAAGGATCATCCGCTTGCCGTCCGGGAAGGTGATCATGTCCACCTGAGGCTTGATGTTGGTCCACTTCAGATTGCGCAGCGAGGCCACCTGGATCTCGTTGTCGAAGTGACCGATGTTGCCGACGATCACCATGTCCTTCATCAGGCGCATGTGGTCGAGGGTAACGACGTCCTTGTTGCCGGTGGTGGTGATGACGATGTCGGCCGTCGGCGCCGCGTCCTCGAGCGTGACCACCTCGAAACCGTCCATCGCCGCCTGCAGCGCGCAGATCGGATCGACCTCGGTGACCTTGACGCGGGCGCCGGCGCCCTTGAGCGAAGCCGACGAGCCTTTGCCGACGTCGCCATAGCCGCAGACAACCGCGACCTTGCCGGCCATCATCGTGTCGGTGCCGCGGCGAATGCCGTCGACAAGCGATTCCTTGCAGCCATATTTGTTGTCGAATTTCGACTTGGTGACGGAATCATTGACGTTGATCGCCGGGAACGGCAGCAAGCCTTTTTTCTGCAGCTGATAGAGCCGGTTGACGCCGGTCGTCGTCTCTTCAGTGACGCCGCGGATCGCTTCCTTCTGCTTGGTGAAGAAGCCGGGCGATGCCTGCATGCGCTTTTTGATCTGGGCAAACAGGATCTCTTCCTCTTCGCTGCCCGGATTGGACAGCACATCCTCGCCGGCCTCCGCGCGGGCGCCGATCAGGATGTACATGGTGGCATCGCCACCGTCGTCGAGGATCATGTTGGAGGTGCCGCCATCGGCCCACTGGAAGATCTTGTCGGTGTAGACCCAATAGTCCTCCAGCGTCTCGCCCTTGACGGCAAACACCGGAATTCCGGCCTCGGCAATGGCCGCGGCGGCGTGGTCCTGGGTCGAGAAGATGTTGCAGGAAGCCCAGCGGATATCGGCGCCGAGCGCCTTAAGCGTTTCGATCAGCACCGCCGTCTGGATGGTCATGTGCAGCGAGCCGGTGATGCGCGCGCCCTTGAGCGGCTTCTTGTCGCCGAATTCCTCGCGGCAGGCCATCAGGCCCGGCATTTCGGTTTCGGCGATCTCGATCTCCTTGCGGCCCCAGCCGGCAAGCGCGATGTCTGCGACCACATAGTCCTTGCTACCCGTCATGGCAGTGCTCCGATGCGAATTGATTGCGGGACGCGCCCGCCCCGAAGGCGTGTCGGAGGGCGCGAGTTGCCGGCCTGACTAGCAGATCGGGAGTCGGACGACAATGGGATATAAAGAAATCTTTATCCGTGCATGTCTTCAGCTACGGCGGCCATGAGAGCGCGCAGAAGGGGTGCTGTCCAAGGTGGCCGTCCCTCAGACCTCAGATCGGCAACACTTTCAAAGCCGGAAACAAAAAACCCGCCTCGGCGGGCGGGTCTTCGGGGCCAATTGGCACCATAGCGAGATTAGTAGCATAGCTGCCGGCACAAAGCAAGAACAAAATACGCGACGGTCGCGCAAAAATGCGATTTCCTTCACCGCCGCAAGGTTGCGCCCGAACATGCCGCAGCAGGTGCCGTCGGCGAAGCCGTCAGCACTCCTCGCCGAAACGGGAAGCAACCAGTTGCTCCAGCGCATCGATGACCTCTTCGGCCTCCGGGCCGGTGGCGGTGACGCGGATCGAATAACCGGGGCTCGCCGCCAGCATCATCAGGCCCATGATCGAGGTGCCGCCGACCTTGACGCCGTCCTTCTCGACCTGGACCGTGGCGTTGAAGCCGCTGGCGATTTGAACGAACTTGGCCGAGGCGCGCGCATGCAGGCCGCGCTGGTTGACGATCGGAAAGTCGCGAACGATCTTGTCCTTTTCCGGCAACAGGGCACTCATTTGCTGCTCAGGAGCTGACTGGCGACATTGATGTATTTACGGCCGGCAGCCTGCGCCTCATCCAGCGCGGCCGTCATGTTGTCGCCTTTGCGAACGCTGGACAGCTTGATCAGCATCGGCAGGTTCATGCCGGCAATGACCTCGATGCGCCCGGATTCCATCACGGAAATGGCGAGGTTGGAGGGCGTGCCGCCGAACATATCGGTCAAAACGATGACGCCTGATCCCGTATCGACGCGGCCGACCGCGTCGATAATGTCGCGGCGGCGCTGTTCCATATCGTCGTCGGCACCGATCGCCACGGTCTCGAAATTGTCTTGTGGCCCAACGACATGTTCCACGGCATTGCGGAACTCGGCGGCCAGTTGACCGTGCGTTACAAGCACGAGTCCGATCATTCTTTGGTGGCTCCCGTCATCGCCGCTTCACAGGCGCATTTTATGCTCGCCGACCGTTCCAGGTGGCGGGAGCGCTATCTTGTCGACGCAAGGCCTGTTGACAAGCCCAAAATTGCGCCGGCCCAAGCCAATTTGACGCATTGCAGCAAAAAATCGAAATCGGATCACAGGAAAGGCGCAATCGACAGGCGCGACATCACTGCCGGCAAGGCCGCCGCTACATTGCGCCCGGCAAGATCAATGCGCGGCACTGGTACGCCGACAACGAGTTCGCTGCAGTCTTCCTGGAAGCGGGCCATTTTGCCGGCTGGCACCAGCCGGATAATGAGGTCGATCACGCAGCTTGGCTCGAACCGTATCGGTTTGGGGCCGAATCCCGGCACCTCGACGAGGCCGGCTATGCTGGCTGGTGCGCGGCAGACCAGCCGCCCGTCGCAATCTGCAGCATAGAGCTGGTCATCGCCGATCAGCCGGGAAAACAGCCCACGCTGGCTGCAATGATCGATCAAGGCGAGCGCCAGCGTCGTCTTGCCCAAGCCGGACGGTCCGGTGATGAGAATGCCGCGATCACCTATCAGGATCGCGGTGCCGTGAATATTTTCAGGCTGCACAATAGGACCAGGCGTGATTGGAATTCATCCGTCAGCCTTCCGCCGGCAGCGTCACCACGAAGCGCGCGCCCTTGATCTCGCCAGGCTTGGTGCCCGGGATGTTCTCGGCGCTCAGCGTGCCGCCATGGGCTTCAACGATCTGCCTGGATATCGACAGGCCAAGGCCCGAGTTCTGACCGAACGCCTCGCCGGCCGGCCGATCGGTATAGAACCGCTCGAAAATGCGGTCGATGTTATCGGCACGGATACCGGGTCCATTGTCGTCGATGGTGACGATGTTGAACTTGCCGGCGCGCGCCAGCGATATGGTGATGTGGCCACGTTCCTCGGGAACGAACGAGCGGGCATTCTCGATCAGGTTGGTGATCACCTGGCCGATCCTCAGGTCATGACCGACGACGAAGTAGCCTTTCACGCCCTGTGGCAGTTTGGCGACCTTGAATTCGATCTCGACCGCCTTCTTGTTGCGCGTGGCCTCGCGCGAGACGGCGACCAGATCGGTGATGAACTTCTTGAGGTCGACGGTTCCCGCATCTTCCCGCGCCAGCTCGGCATCGAGACGGGAGGCATCGGAAATATCGGTGATGAGACGGTCAAGCCGCCTCACATCGTGCTGGATGATATCCATCAGCCGGCTGCGCGAATTGTCGTTCCTGGCCAGCGGCAATGTCTCCACCGCGCTGCGCAGCGAGGTAAGCGGGTTCTTCAACTCGTGCGAGACATCCGCGGCAAAACTTTCGATCGCCTCGATGCGGGCGTAGAGCGCATTGGTCATGTCGCGCACGGCGATCGACAGATTGCCGATCTCGTCCTGGCGGTCGGAGAAGTCGGGGATTTCCTCGCGGTTCTTGACGCCGCGGCGAACCCTGACCGCCGCCGCGGAAAGCCGGCGCAGCGGGTTGGCGATGGTGGAGGCCAGCAGCATCGACAGGATGGCGGTAACCAGGGCGGCAATGCCGAACACGCGCAGGATCGCCTTGCGCTCGGCCGCGACGATCTTGTCGATGTCGCCGCCTTCGGTCGACAGCATCAGCACGCCGAGAACGGCACGGAAGCGCTGGATCGGCACCGCCACAGAAACGATCTGCTCGCCCTGCTCCGAGATCCGCACGATCGTCGACGGGCTGCCGGTAAGCGCCTTGACCACTTCCGGAAACGCGGCGCCGTTGCCACCCGGCTGCTCGCGATAGACGGGCAGCTGCTTGTTGCGGAAGAAATCGAAGACGAATTTCTGGATGCGCTCCAGAAGGTCTGGCTGTTCCTCTTCGACCGGCGGCAGGTCGTAGCGAAGGATCTGGCCGCGCGAATAGAGATGGCGGGAATCGAGCAGCAGGTTGGCGTCGCGGTCGTAAATGCGGGCGCGGGTGCGCGTCGGCGAGATCAACCGCCTGAGCACCGGCGCCACGCGCTCCGGATTGATCGGGAAATCGAGGTTATCGAGCTGATCGGAGCCCGGGCCGAGGCTTTCGCCGGCCTGTAACTCGAGCAGCTTCTCCGGATCGATGCTGATCGAATCGGTCTCGACCGTCGCCGAGGCGGCGATCGCGCCGGCGATGATCTCGCCTTGAGTCATCAGGCTCTCGACACGGGCGTCGATCAGCCCGTCGCGAAAGGTATTGAGATAGAGAATGCCGGTGACCAGGACGGCAAGGCCGGCAAGGTTGAGAAAGAGGATACGCCGCGTCAGGCTGGAAAAGATGTGATGGCCGAGAAACCGGCGCATCGGCACCGTAATTTTCGACACGAAGGCGGGCAGAATCCGCGGCGGGCGCCTGGCGGCGCCCGACCGTCTCACTCGCTCTACTTGCACTGCCATCGAATAGCAGCTCCCGCTCGACTCAAGCTTCGCGGAACCGATATCCGACTCCGTAAAGGGTTTCGATCATTTCGAAGTCATCATCAACGGCCTTGAACTTTTTGCGTAGCCGCTTGATGTGACTGTCGATGGTGCGGTCATCGACATAGACCTGCTCATCATAAGCCGAATCCATCAGCGCATCACGGCTTTTTACAACGCCCGGACGCTGGGCCAGCGAATGCAGGATGAGGAACTCGGTGACGGTCAGCGTCACCGGCTCGCCCTTCCAGGTGCAGGTGTGGCGCTCCTGGTCCATGACAAGCTGGCCGCGCTCAAGCGACCGGGCCTGCTGGTTGGGCGCCTTGGCAGCCGCCTCGCGGGTGCTGGCGCGTCGCAGCACGGCGCGGACGCGTTCGACAAGAAGACGCTGCGAGAAGGGTTTGCGGATGAAGTCGTCGGCGCCCATCTTGAGGCCGAACAGTTCATCGATCTCATCGTCCTTGGAGGTCAGGAAGATCACCGGCAGGTCGGATTTCTGACGCATCCGGCGCAGCAACTCCATGCCGTCCATGCGCGGCATCTTGATGTCGAGGATGGCGAGGTTCGGCGGGCGCGCCGCCAGTCCCTCCAGCGCCGATGCCCCATCCGTGTAGGTTTCGACCCGATAACCCTCGGATTCGAGGGCGATCGAAACCGAAGTCAGAATGTTGCGATCGTCGTCGACAAGCGCGATTGTTGCCATTTCAAGCGGCTCCCTCATGAGCTGTCCCTTCTTTCGTCGAGAAGGGGCTTTTGCAGGACAAATTAGGTACAAAATGTGGCATAGGCTGTATCCGCTGTCACGCACGGCATGTCGACGGCCACAATTGTACCTCGATATGGATTGGACGAATGAACATCGCCAATCCTTTGGGCAACCATCAGTGTTTTTGCACATATAAACGATTTAAACAACTTTCAAAATATTTAAATCGATTAATGATTTGATATCATTCGCCTTTTCTGGTTTTGACGTTTTTAGCTCCTGCAATGGGAGTTCCGGAATTCGCCGGTAAAGACGCGGTAAATCGAAGAAGGGACACCCATGTCGGAAGCCGGCAAACGCAATCCTGCATGTGCAATCGATCGGATCGGCCTAAGAACCACGGGCGTGGTGCGCTATAATTTCGGCGCGGCCGCGCTCTACGAGGAGGCAATCCGCCGTGGCGAGGCCCGACTCACCGCGCATGGCGCGCTTGCCGCCGAGACCGGGCAGCACACCGGCCGCTCGCCCAGGGACAAATTCGTGGTGCGCGACGAAAGCACCGCGCCGCATGTATGGTGGGACAACAACAAAGCGATTTCGCCGATCCAGTTCGATACGCTGCTTGCCGATTTTCGCGCCCACGCGGCTGGAAAGGACCTTTATGTGCAGGACCTGGTCGGCGGCGCCGACGAGGAGCTGAAGCTGCCGACCAGGGTGATCACGGAGCTTGCCTGGCACTCCTTGTTCATCCGCAATCTGCTCATCCGACCGGCCGCCGCCGAACTCGAGCATTTCATGCCCGATTTGACGATCATCGACCTGCCGTCGTTCCGCGCCGATCCCACCCGCCACGGCACGCGCGGCGAAACGGTGATTGCCGTCGATCTTTCGCACATGATCGTGTTGATCGGCGGTACCTCGTATGCCGGCGAGATGAAGAAGTCGGTGTTCACCGTGCTCAACTATCTGCTGCCGGCAAAAGGTGTGATGCCGATGCACTGCTCGGCCAATGAAGGGCCCGTCGGCGACGCGGCCGTTTTCTTCGGCCTTTCCGGGACCGGCAAGACGACGTTGTCGGCCGACCCGTCGCGCACGCTGGTCGGCGACGACGAGCATGGCTGGGGACCGCACGGCATCTTCAATTTCGAGGGCGGCTGCTATGCCAAGACGATCAAGCTTTCGGCCGAAGCCGAGCCGGAGATCTTCGCCACCACCCAGCGCTTCGGCACGGTGCTGGAGAATGTGGCGCTCGACGCAGGCCGCGTGCCGGATTTCGACGACGGCGGGCTGACCGAAAACACACGCTGCGCCTACCCGCTCCACTTCATCCCCAACGCCAGCAAGACGGGGCGCGCCAGCCACCCGAAGAACATCATCATGCTGACCGCCGACGCATTCGGTGTGATGCCGCCGATCGCGCGGCTGACCCCGGCGCAGGCCATGTACCATTTCCTCTCCGGCTATACCGCCAAGGTGGCGGGGACCGAGAAGGGCGTTACGGAACCCGAAGCGACATTTTCGACATGCTTCGGCGCACCGTTCATGCCGCGGCATCCGTCGGAATACGGCAATCTGCTGCGCGAGCTCATCGCCCGCCACGGCGTCGATTGCTGGCTGGTCAACACCGGCTGGACCGGCGGCGCCTACGGCACCGGCAAGCGAATGCCGATCAAAGCAACGCGGGCGCTGCTTGCGGCGGCGCTCGACGGCTCGCTGAAAGCGGCCGACTTCCGCACCGACGCCAATTTCGGTTTCGACGTACCGGTGACGGTTGCCGGCGTCGACCGCGCCATTCTCGACCCTAGATCGACCTGGATCGACAAGCCCGCCTACGACCGGCAGGCGGCAAGGCTGGTCGGTATGTTCGTCGACAATTTCGAAAAGTTCGAAGCCCATGTCGACGCCACCGTGCTCGGCGCCGCACCACGCATGCAGATAGCGGCTGAATAGCCGTCGCCCCTGGTGATGCTTCAAGGCCCGGCTTCGATCGGGCCTTTTCTTTTTTCGCCTGCCGCGCCATGAGTGCGGCATGAACGCCGACGACAAGATCATCATTACCGACGATGCGGTGATTAATCCGGGCGACCTGCACGAGGACTTCATCCGTTCGTCCGGCCCGGGCGGCCAGAACGTCAACAAGGTGGCGACGGCAGTGCAATTGCGCTTCGATGCCGCCAATGCGGCCGGCCTGTCGGAGCGGGTGCGCGAACGGACCATCAAGCTTGCCGGCCAGCGCGCCACCAAGGACGGCGTCATCGTCATCGAAGCTGGACGCTTCCGCACCCAGGAGCAGAACCGGGCGGACGCCCGGGCGCGGCTGACGGCACTGGTCGCCAAGGCCGCCGAACCACCACCACCGCCGCGCAAGAAGACCAGGCCGTCCAAAGGCGCGGTCGAAAGACGACTCAAGAGCAAGGCCGGGCGCGGCTCGATCAAGAAACTGCGCGGCCGGGTCGGGGATGAGTGACAGCCGAAGCGGCTTCGGATCTCAGATCGCCGGTTAAAGCGCGCAGCCACCGTCGGAGGCGGCTTTCAGGTCGCCGTTTTCATTTGACGGTGGCATTCTGATTTCTCCAGACCAACGGATTAAGCGACGCGATGCTCGTACTGCCCAAAGGCGTCCGCCATATGCCCGGCTACCTGTCGCGCGCCATGCAGGAAGTGCTGGTGGAAGATATCAGGCAGGTCGTGCAGAAGGCGCCGCTGTTCGTGCCGGCGATGCCGCGTACCGGCAAGGAGATGAGCGTGCGCATGACCAATTGCGGTCCGCTGGGCTGGGTCACCGACAAGGAGCACGGCTATCGCTACCAGCCGACCCACCCGGTGACCGGAAGGCTTTGGCCGCCGATCCCGGAGATGCTGCTCGAACTGTGGCGGGATGTATCTGCCTATGCGCACCCGCCGGAAGCCTGCCTGGTCAATTCCTATTCGCAGGATGCCAAGATGGGTCTTCACCAGGACCGCGACGAGAGCGATTTCTCCGCGCCTGTCGTCTCGGTGTCGCTCGGCGACGATTGCCTGTTCCGGGTCGGCCAGACGACGCGCGACGGCGCCACCAAATCGTTCAGGCTGAGGAGCGGCGACGTCGTCGTGCTTGGCGGCGAAGGGCGGCTCTGCTTTCACGGCGTCGACCGTATCTACCCGTCGACCTCGGCATTGCTCAGGAGTGGCGGCCGCATCAATCTGACGCTGCGACGGGTGACGATGCCGAAATAGGCTGTTCGGGTGGCCGGTGGCCCGGGCGGACATAATCGTCGCGCAAATAGATGCGCTCGGTCTCGTCCTCGATAAGAATGCGGTAGTGCGCCAGGATGGCGTCAAAGCCAAAACGCCCCATCAGTTGGCTTGTCCACATTGTGTTGTTTTTCTTGAAGACGACGATATCCGGGCGCAGACGCGCGAACTCTTCGCGTTTGCTTTCGACGTAGCGCGCCATGATGGCCTGGTAACGCGTGGCTTCGGCGGTGTCACCCGAGAGGGCTGCGTGCCGGGACAGGGAAAGTGCGAACGCTCCAAGCCAATCGCTGACGTGGGTCGAAACGAACTGCCCATCGATCATACGGTTCAACGGATGTCCCGAGGAAATATCCGAACTGACCAACGCTACGGTCGGCCGATCGGTGGCGGCGCGAATTGCGGCAACCAGCGCCGGCCCTGGTTTCTGGGTGCTCCAGTACGGCAAGAAAGCGATTGCCACCGCCGCCAATGCCCAAGCTCGCGAAGGAGCCGTCACGAACGTCAACAGCTTCGACGGCTGCTGCACGATCCTGGGCAGTGCCAGCAGGCAGAAAATGGCTGCCACAGCGCAAAAGATCGCGGGATAGGCATGATAAGACCAGCCTTTGGCTTGGTAGAACAGGGGAAACATGCCAGCGATCGATGCCGCCAACGCTACCGCCGCCAGCTCTGGAAACCGCCTGGCAGGCCACAGCCACCAGATCAGGAAGACAAGGAAACACCACGAGAAACCGTAGCCGATCACAATCGGCCAAAAGATGCCGATCTTTGCATAAACGTCCGCCAAGAGGGGATAGATGTCGCGCATGAATTCCGGATGGATCAGCGTGACCGTGCTGAGATAGACAACGCAGATGCCGCCAATGACCCAGTGTTCCAGGGCGAAGATCGATTTCAGACTGCGCCGGCGCACTGCAACGACCAGTGCCGGCGCCAACACCATGATCGCATAGTAGGGCTTGACCAGCAGCAGAATGCTGCCCGACAGGCCGGCGAGTACGGCGAGCCCGGGGTCTGGTTGGGCAGCTGCATCTCTGCGCGCGCGCCAGGCATGAAGCGCAAGCAGCGGCATGAAAAGTGCCATGCCGATATGCTCCCGCTCGCTGAAGGCATTTCCGGGGAAGACCACCAACATTGCGCAAAACGCTGGCCCCAGTGCAAACAATGATGCAGTTTCGGTGAAACCCGCACGCTTGACGATCACGCCCGAGAGCGAAAGTCCGATAAGCACGGCAAGGTATGTCCAGGCCTCAACCAGGATTTCCGGGGCGGTGCCCAGCAATCTGGCCGCAGCCACTGGCGGCAGATAGAGCCAGACGCTGAATGGGGGATTGGTCTCATAGATTTGCGAGTAAAGCCGCTCACCGGACAGCATACGCTCGCAGACCGTGATCAGCCAGCTAGTGTCGGGAACAGTCCCCCAACGTCGCTGCCAGAAGATCGAGAAGACGGTGACTGCGGCAATGGCCAGGACATTGCGGCTAGGAAGCAGCGACGCCGCAATATCCCGGTCGCGCCAGCGGCTCAAGCCGCCAATGTCGTTCGAGACGCTCATGCTGTTGCACCGAGGCTCTCGAGATCGAGCCATATGTCGTCCAGCGGAGCGATTGGATCCAGCCGTGTCATGGGTTTCCGGGGGCTCCTGCTCAATCGGTTTGGAGCGGCGCAGGCGCCGTGTAACGCAGATAGACAGTGATTTCCGGCTCGGCGTGCAGCAGACGATAGTCGGCCAAGGCAACCTGGATCCGCTTGTCCTGCAGCATCAGGGCAGTCCACGCGGGCGAGCCTGACAGCACGATATCGGGCTTCTTCGCTGATATCTCGGCGGCGTTTTCGCCGATCACCCGATCGCGGATGCTTTCAAGTTCCGGTCTCCGTTCGAGATCGCCGGTGACGCGGGCGAGCGTGTCCGCGTTGGAGACCGCCCAGGCGCTCGGATGGCGTGATATGAACCTGCCGCCGACCAGCCTGGCGAGGGGATGGGCAACCTGCATCTGGTCGGCAATAGACATGATGGTCGGGGTTTCGACCGTTGCGCGGATCGCGGCGACAGACCGGGCGATCGGGCCGTTATCCGTCGTCAGCGCCGCGTACTGTGCCCTGACCGCTATTTGCAGCACCAGCACGCAGCCGAAGATCAGGGCGGCCTTGCGAACGAAGCCTGCACTGCCGAATGTGCCGAACCGCACAAGCTGGATGCCAAATGCAAGTGTCGCAACAACGACCATCGGCAGCGCGTGATTGGGCCAACCCTTGCCCATGACGATGAAGGCCGGAATGAACCCCAGGGCGGTCAGGAGCGGAATCCTGACGTCCCAGTTCGTCTTTCTCAGGCCGCCGGCCGCAAGCACGGTGGCGGCGGCCAGAAGCAGCACCACTTTCGGCCAGTTTGCCAGCATATCGGCGGCAGAGGCCCTCAACGGAAGATAGACCTCCCTGACCAAGGGCAGGACGTCGCTGACGTAAGCGCGGTCGAAGAGCGCGATGGACGCGATATAGGCGGCCACGATCGCAGCGCCCACCAGGTTCTCTGCGACGAAGAGCGGTTTCAGCGACCGCCTTTCAAGCGCAAGACAGAGCGACGGCAACATGAAGGCCAGCACAAAATAGGGCGGCTTGACCATGACCACGACCGCCGCGCCGAAGCCCGCGACCATGTGCTCCAGGCGCGAGCCGGCGCTGAAATCCAGGTTCCGCTGACGTGTGCATTGCAACGCCACCCAAGGCAGAATGGCAACCAATGCGAAGTGCTCGCGTTGGCCGAATTGATCCGGCATGAAACACAGGATCAAAAACAGGGCCGCCGCTGCCGCCCACAGCGCATGGGGCTGCCGATAGACCGGTTCATCGCGCGCGAGAATGCGGACGGAAACGGAAAGACTGGCCAGGCTCAGGCAAACGACGCCAAGCGTCAGCCAGAATTCCGCACGCATGCCAGTGAGCTTTTCCAGGAGCATGAACGGCATGTAGAGCCAGATCGAGAAAGGGGGGTTGGTCTCCACGATGTCGGTGTTGAGCCGCTCTCCGCCAAGCAGGCGGTCGCAGACGACCAGAAGCCACGACACGTCAACATTGGTCGGAATTGCAACGGTCGATAGCCAGACGGCGTATGTGACGACCAGACTGGCCAGCAGCAACGGAGCACCCGCTACGCCCACAAAGGGCGAGAAGCGGTTGGCGCCGGGCAGCAGTTCACTGAGGGATCGCGCGCTAGAGACCACGAAACACCCACCGCCCGAGGACGACATAGTTGATGACCGGCACGGCAATGCAGGTGAGCAGGATCGGGATTGCGGCAGGGACGCCGAGCATCTGGGTCAAAAGCCCCGGCAGGGCGATCGCGACGGCGAGGCCGGAAGCGGTGAGCAGGAGGAAGCGGGGCAATTCCATAGCGTGGCTGCCGCCCGAGGTGAACGTGAAATATTTATGCCCGGTGTAGGAGAACAGCGCGGCGACGGCGTAGGCCGCAAACGATGTGAGCGCCGCCGGCAGGGCCGCCGTTGCCTGTCCACGCGACAGCAGAAAAGCGCAAACGGCGTAGATCAGCGTCGACGCGATGCCAATCAGCGCAAAGCGCGATAGTCGACGATACGAGCCGGTGCCCATGACGCGGTCAAGCTGCCAATTTCTCGTCGAGGCGAGCGGTTTCGACGGCGCTGTCCTTGCGGAATACCGCCAGCAGCGAAACCCCGAAGGGCAAGCTTGCATTTGGTATGATGCGGCCTTCCGCCGAAAAGACTGCCTTCATCGCCGCATTCAGTGGTTTTGGCGGCGTGGCATGGCCGGCTGGCAAGGCCGACTTGCGCAACCTGTCCACCAGTCGTGCCAGCGCCGCTACCGGGAAGAGCGCGGCATTTGTGTAGCTCAGCCGGTCGATCGCGAAACCAGCCCTTTCGATTCGTTCACGCAGCAGATTGCGTGAATAGCGCCGCATATGATGCAGCCCCACATCATGCGTGCTCCACAACCATTGGTGTGCGGGCACAGTGAGGACCACGCTGCCGCCCGGTTTCAGCACTTGGCGGATCGCGGCAAGCGACGCCTCGTCTTCGGCGACATGCTCCAGCACGTCGAACAGGCAGACGAGGTCGCAGCTTTGCGGCGCGACAGGAATGTTGTCCGGCAGATGTCCGGCGAGGAAGTCGCGGCCGGTCTTTTCCCAGGCAATCCTGCGCGCGAGATCGCTCATCTCGACTGCCGTCACTGCGCCGAACTGCTCCAGCATCCGGATGTTGCCGCCGGTGCCGGCGCCGATCTCGACGATGCGCGCGTTTTCAGGCAGGCCGATGCTGCGAATGACCGCCTCGGCGATGGCGCGACGCCCGCAGAACCACCAATGCTCGTCTTCGGTGGCGGCCATCTGTCGGTAGGCGTCGATCTCCATCAGCTCATTCCCTCATATTTGCGGCGCACGATGTAGATCGGACGCTGCTTGATCTCGGCGTAGACCCTGCCGAGGTATTGTCCGATGATGCCGATGCCGAGTAACTGGATGCCGCCAAGGAAAAGAACACTGACCAGCAGGGAGGCGTAGCCGGGCACATCAACGCCAAAGATCATTGTCTTGGCGACGATCAGCAGGCCGTAGAGGAACGACAGCGCGGAAATCGTCGCGCCGACATAGGTCCAGATTTCAAGCGGAGCGGTGGAGAAGCTGGTGATGCCTTCGAGCGCGAAGTTCCACAGCTTCCAGCCGGAGAATTTCGACTGGCCGGCGATGCGCTGATCGCGGACATATTCGACGCTTGCGGTGCGGAACCCGACCCAGGCGAACAGGCCCTTCATGAAACGACGGCGTTCGGGCAAAGACCGCAGCGCCTGGATGACCTGGCGGTCGATCAAACGGAAGTCGCCGACATCGTGCGGGATCTTCTGCTGCGCGATCCAGTTGTGAACGCGGTAGAACATCGAGGCGGAGCGCTGCTTGAGAAAGCTGTCGCTCGACCGATTGGCTCGCTTGGCCAGAACAACCTCAAAACCCTCGCGCCACTTTTCCACAAGCAGCGGAATGACATGCGGCGGATCCTGCATATCGACATCCATCGGAATCGCTGCATCGGCATCGCAGCTGTCGAGCCCCGCGGTCATCGCGGCTTCCTTGCCGAAATTGCGTGAAAGGTCGATTACGTGGATGCGTGGATCGGTTTGTTGGGCTTCGATCAGCTTTTCGAGCGTCGTATCGCTGCTGCCGTCGTTGACGAAGATGAACTCGAGGGCAACGCCTTTGTCCTTCAGCGGCGCGGTGCTTTCGCATACCGCCTTCAGGAATGGAGCAATTGCGCCTTCCTCATTGTGGACAGGCACGATCAGGGCAATCGTTGCGCCGCCGCTGCCCGGACGTGCGATGCGGTCAGCTGCCGGCTGATCGATGTTTAGGAATGGCGCATTCATTTGTTTGCCGAGCCCGCAGATCAGGCCCGACAATAGAAAGACTGGGTTAAGATGACTTTAAGGAATGTCCCGGGATTTCACAGTTTCCTAAGCGCCACTTCCTCGACCAGATGGTTGGCGCCCTTGCGCAGGATGAGATCGGCACGGGCGCGGGTCGGCAATATATTCTCGCGCAGATTCTTCAGGTTGATGTTGGTCCACAGGCCCTCGGCGATGGCGCGGGCCGCATCCTCGGAAAGTTGCGAATAGCGGTGGAAGAAGGAGGCCGGGTCGCGGAAGGCGGTTTCGCGCAGCCGCATGAAGCGGGCGATATACCAGTGATGGATCAGCGCCTCCTCGGCATCGATATAGATGGCGAAGTCGAAGAAATCCGACAGGAAAGGCACGATCTTGCCGTCCTTGGGCAGCTTGCCCGGCTGCAGGACATTGATGCCTTCGAAGATCAGGATGTCGGGCCGGTCGATGGTCTGGAACTCGCCCGGAATGACGTCATAGGTCAGGTGCGAATAGACCGGCGCGCGGACGTTGCGCTGCGCCGATTTGATGCCAGACAGGAAGCGCAGCAGCGCGCCGACGTCGTAGCTGTCCGGAAAGCCCTTGCGCTCCATCAAATTGTTGCGGCGCAGGATTTCGTTCGGCAGCAGGAAACCGTCGGTGGTGACCAGGTCGACCTTGGGACTCGACGGCCAGCGCGCCAGCAGCTCCTTTAGCACGCGCGCCGTGGTCGATTTGCCGACCGCCACGGAACCGGCAATGCCGATGATGAACGGTGTCTTGGCCGCGTCCAGCGCGTTGAAGAAGGCCTGGCGCTGCCTGAACAGGAGTTGACTGGCTTCGACATGAGCCGACAACAGCCGCGACATCGAAAGATAGATGCGCTCGACCTCGTGGAGATCGACCGGATCGTTCAGCGACCGCAGACGACGGACCTCGTCCTCGGTGAGCGTCATCGGCGTATCGGCGCGGAACCGCGACCATTGCTCGGCCGAGAAGAAACGATAGGGTGAATACTTCTCGGTAGGAGCGAGCTGGTCCATCGAGTTCCTCCGCAGCGATCAGCCCCGGTCCAGCCGAGACGCCTTTTCGGCGATGCCCGAACGACCGGTGCGGCGTTCAAGCTCGTTGAGCACATCGCTCAGCGGAATGTCCGCTATGCCGAGAACGACAAGCCAATGATAAATGAGATCGGCGCTTTCCGAAACAAGCGCGTCCCGGTCGGCGCTGACGGCTGCGATCACCGTTTCGACCGCCTCTTCGCCGAGTTTCTGCGCTGCCTTGCTCATGCCGCGCTGAAAGAGCTTGGCCGTCCACGAATCCGGATCGCCGGAACGTGCGCGTTCGCCAATGATCTTCTCCAGATCGGAGAGCGAGAACTCGGTCATGACGGCGTTTACAGCCTCTTCTTAGCCGGAAAGGCTCTAGGACCGATTACCCGGCGAGTCCAGCCGCATCGGCAGTCCGGCCTGAGCCATGTGCAGCTTGGCTTCGGCGATGCTGTAGGTGCCGAAATGGAAGATCGACGCCGCCAGCACCGCGCCGGCATGGCCGTCGCGAATGCCTTCGACAAGGTGGTCGAGCGTGCCGACGCCACCGGAAGCGATGACCGGCACGCGTACGGCATCGGCGACCGCGCGGGTAAGGGCTATGTCATAGCCGGCCTTGGTGCCGTCGCGGTCCATCGATGTTAGCAGGATCTCGCCGGCGCCGAGATCGACCACCCGCCGAGCGAACTCGACGGCGTCGATGCCGGTCTTCTCGCGGCCGCCATGGGTGAATATCTCCCAGCGATCAGCCTCGCTCGCAGCGGACACTTTCTTGGCATCGATGGCGACGACGATGCACTGGTTGCCGAATTTGTCGGCAGCCTCGGCGACAAAATTTGGGGTCTTCACCGCCGCCGTGTTGATCGACACCTTGTCGGCGCCGGCCAGTAGCAGCTTCCTGATGTCGGCGATCTGACGGACGCCACCGCCAACGGTCAGCGGCATGAAACATTGTTCGGCGGTGCGGGCGATGACATCGAAAATGGTCTCGCGGTTTTCCGACGAGGCGGTGATGTCGAGAAAGCAGAGCTCGTCGGCGCCGGCCGCGTCATAGGCTTTTGCCGCTTCGACGGGATCGCCGGCATCGACCAGGTCGACGAAATTGACGCCCTTGACGACACGGCCGTTCTTGACGTCGAGACAGGGGATGACGCGGGCTTTCAGCATCAGATCCTCTCGATCGCCGCAAGAAAGTCGACAAGCAGCTGGCCGACGACGGGCGGAACTTCGGACTGGGAATCAAAGGCCGGGTCGTAGGCCGAGAGCGTCACGCCGACGATTGGGATTGACCTGGCCAGTCCGCAGGCAAGCTGCCGTAGCTGTTCCGGACTCGGGCCGCCCGGGTGCGCGTAGCGGTTCACCTGCAACACATCCGGATCGAGGACATCCAGGTCGAGATGCAGATGCGCCCGCACAGTCCCTGTCGCCGTGAGCTTTCCGATCATATCGAGTGCACCGGCACATTCGGTGCGCACGATCGGCAAAGTTTCCAGCAGTCGCTTTTCGTCGGGATCGAGGTCGCGGGCATCGACCAGCATGCAGCGCGCCGGGTCTATCGGCCGGAACCCCGGAATTGCTGCCGCCATCGGATGCCAGCAGAGCCCGAGCGTCGCCGCCAGCGCCATGCCGTCGAGAAAGCCGTAGGAGGACGTCTCCGGCGTGTTGAGATCGCCATGCTGGTCGATCCAGATGATCGAATCCGCAACTTCGCCGGCGACCGCACCGGCGGCGGTCAGGCAATTTCCAGCAAGGATAATGGGGAAGCGTCCTCCATCGCGGGCGAGGTTAACCTTGGTCGCGATGGCGTTGCAGACGGCGAAGCCGGTTGCAATTTCGCGCCCCTGCTCGTCTCCGACCTTGCCGATATCTTCGACGGCGACGTCATGGCCAGCCACGGTCAGGGCTTCGACCAGCCCACCGCCGATGATGGCGTCCGGCCCCTGGCCGCACCCTTCGTGATAGTGCCCGCTGTCGTAGGGAGCAACGATAATCGAGACCTTCACGTTTCACACCCCTGCCATCGGTTTGCCACGCAGGATCGCCAATGCCTCGGCCGGGTCGATGCGGCCGTCGTAGAGGGCGCGTCCGGAGATCGCACCTTCGAGCTTGCGGGCATCGGGCATGGTCATGCGCACGATGTCGGCGATCGAGGCGAGCCCGCCCGAGGCGATAACCGGGATCGACACCGCGTCGGCGAGATCGATGGTGGCGTCCCAGTTGATGCCGGTCAGCACACCGTCGCGGTCGATATCGGTGTAGATGATGGCGGCGACGCCGGCACCCTCGAATTTCCTCGCCAGTTCAATGACGCCGAGGCTCGAGGCTTCAGCCCAGCCTTCGACCGCGACCTTGCCGCCCTTGGCGTCGATGCCGACGGCGATCTTGCCCGGGAATGCCTTGCAGGCCTGCCTGACCAGATCCGGATCGCGCACCGCCACGGTGCCAAGAATGACGCGGGCCAGCCCACGGTCGAGCCAGTCCTCGATCTGCGCCAGGGTGCGGATGCCGCCGCCGAGCTGCACCGGATTGCTCGTCGCCTTCAGGATGGCGCCGACCGCGGCGCTGTTGACGCTCTGGCCCTTGAAGGCGCCGTTGAGGTCGACGACGTGCAACCATTCGAAGCCCTGCTCTTCGAAAGTGCGCGCCTGAGCGGCGGGATCGTCATTGTAGATGGTGGCGGTCGCCATGTCGCCATGCCTGAGGCGCACGCATTTGCCGTCCTTGAGGTCTATCGCCGGAAACAGAAACACCTTCAGGCGCCTTCGACGATGACAAAGTGGCCGGTCGAGCCGGCGAGCCTGTACTTCAAGGCCTCCTGGTATTCAGGCGAGCCGTAGCATTCCAGCGCCTTTTCATAGGATTCGAATTCCACCAGCACGTGGCGATTGCCTGCCGGTCCTTCCGGGCTGGTGTACCGCCCGGCGCGCACCGGGAACTTCGCGCCGTATTTCGCGAAAGCCGCGGCATTGGCCTCGATGTACTGCTTGTAGATCTCGGGATCGTGGACATCGACCATTGCCATCCAATAGCCCTTCTTGCTCATGGTTCAGGGCCTCCAGCCTAGGAAATTGGTGATCAGCGCCAGGCCCAGCGCCTGGCTCTTCTCGGGGTGGAACTGCGTTCCGGCTAGGTTGTCGCGGGCGACAGCGGCCGTTACCGGGCCGCCATAGTCGGCAACCGCCAGCACCTCATCCTCCTTCCGTGCATCGAGATGGTAGGAGTGGACGAAATAGGCGTGCAGTCCCTTGCCACCCGTCGCAATGCCGGAAAACAGCGGATGCTTGCGCTTCAGGTCAATCGTGTTCCAGCCGATCTGCGGGATCTTCAGTGTCGGATCGGCCGGCGTGATCTCCTTGACGTCGCCGGCGATCCAGCCAAAGCCCTTTGTGACGGTCTTTTCCAGGCCTCGCTCCGACATCAGCTGCATGCCGACGCAGATGCCGAGGAACGGCCGAGCCTTGGCGATCGCCACCTCCTCGACCGCTTCCCACATGCCGGCGACCGCACGCAGTCCAGCGGCGCAATCGGCATAGGCACCGACGCCGGGCAGGACGATGCGGTCGGCGGTCCTGACCCGCTCGGCATCGGCGGTGAGTTCGATCGCGGCGGCAATGCCGGCTTCATGCGCGGCACGCTCGAAGGCCTTGGTGGCCGAGCGCAGATTGCCCGACCCGTAATCGATGATCGCCACCCTCATCTCAGGGCTTTCCCGGAATATGGTTCAGCCCCAGCGCCAGGCCCATCTGCGCCGACCGGGCATGTGCTGCGTCTGGGACGATGCGTTGCACCGTCGGTTGTTCAGCCGACTGAGCATCGGCTTCCAATGCATAGCGGACGTCTGCGTCGTCGAGCCTGTCGGCCTCGACCACGCCCCATTCATGCCAGCCGCGACGGCGCAGGGCTGCGATCCGCAAGCCCTGCCCTTCCAGTCCGACAAAGAGCATGACAAGCAGGGATAAAAGCGAGCCGGCTGTTTCCAGGTCCAGCCTTTCGCCCAGCATCGAGAGCAGGCCCATGGCGACAAACGCCAATGCCGCCTCGACCCACAGCCGGTGCCAGGCCAGCCACAGCGGCGGCACCAAGAAGCCGAGCCAGGCAAAGCCGTCACGGATAAAGGTAGTGTCCACGCTTTCGCTGCGGCCTGGCGGCTCCATCACGACATAGATGGCCATGACGCTATCCTTTCAGGGATCCCTTGGTGGAGGGAACCGCGTCCGGCTGGCGCGGGTCGCGCTCAAGCGCCGAACGCAGCGCACGCGCCACGGCCTTGAAGCAGGTCTCGGCGACGTGGTGGTTGTTGGCGCCGTAATGATTGGTGACATGCAGCGTGATGCCGGCATTCTGCGCCAGCGCGTGGAAGAATTCGCGCACCAGCTCGGTGTCGAACGTACCGATCTTCGGCGACGAGAATGAAACATTCCAGACCAGAAAAGGCCGGCCGGAGACATCGATTGCCGCCCGCGTCAGTGTCTCGTCCATGGCGAGATCGATCGAGGCGTAGCGCATGATGCCGCGCCGCTCGCCCAATGCCTTGGCCAGCGCCTGGCCGAGCGCAATGCCCGTATCCTCGACCGTGTGGTGGTCGTCTATGTGCAGGTCGCCCTTGGCCTTCACGGTCATGTCGATCAGCGAATGGCGCGACAACTGGTCCAGCATATGGTCGAAGAAGCCGACGCCCGTCGAAATGTCGGATTTGCCCGAGCCGTCGACCTGAACCGATACGGCGATGTCGGTTTCCCTGGTCTTGCGACTTATCTCGGCGGAACGGGGCGCCATGACCTCATCCTTGTCTCAGATTTTGCACGATTCAGGCGTTCACATGCCTGAAAACGAAAGCCTTCTAGCAGCATGATCCGGCGATTGCCAGTTACCGCTGCGGAGCCCGATCCGACCCGGTGGATGGCCGGTTTGCAATCATCCGGCCTATACATACATATGGCCGATCAAATCACTCGTAACGCGCCAATCGCCTTGATGGGATCGGTGCTGATCGGAGCAGAAAATGTCGAATGAACTGACCATGCATGCCACGACCATCCTGACCGTGCGCAAGGGCGGCAAAGTGGTGATCGCCGGCGACGGCCAGGTCAGCCTCGGCCAGACCATCATGAAGGGCAACGCCAAGAAGGTGCGCCGCATCGGCAAGGGCGGCAACGTCATTGCCGGTTTCGCCGGCGCCACCGCCGATGCCTTCACTCTGCTCGAGCGGCTTGAAGCCAAGCTCGAACAATATCCCGACCAGCTGACACGCGCCTGCGTCGAGCTTGCCAAGGACTGGCGCACCGACCGCTATTTGCGGCGGCTGGAAGCGATGATGCTGGTGGCCGACAAGTCGGTGTCGCTGGCGCTGACCGGCACCGGCGACGTGCTGGAGCCCGAATTTGGCGTCATGGCCATCGGCTCGGGCGGCAATTACGCGCTGGCAGCGGCACGCGCGCTGGTGGACAGCGACAAGGGCGCAGAGGAGATCGCCCGCAAGGCGATGCAGATCGCGTCAGACATTTGCGTCTACACCAACAACAACTTCGTCGTCGAAACCCTCGATGCCGCCTGAGCGGAGCCTCCGCTATGGTTTTCGGCCGGTGACCCAGAGGGACCTGCCGATGATCGCCGGCTGGCTTGCCGAGCCGCATGTCGCCGAATGGTGGAACGACCCAGAGACCGAGATTGCGGAGATCCGCGAGCATATCGACAGCATTTCGGTCGAGCCGCTGATTATCGAGCTCGACGGAAAGCCCATCGGCTATTTGCAGAGCTACGATCCGCATCTGGAGGACGGCCATCCCTATAGCGACCAGCCGTTCGGCACGCTCGGCATCGATCTGTCGATCGGCGTGCCGGAGCTTGTCGGGGTCGGCCACGGCTCGGCGATCGTCCGGCAGTTCGTCGAGCAGCTTTTCGAGGAAGGTACGCCGCGCGTCATCATCGACCCGGAACCCGCCAATGCACGGGCTATCCGTGCCTATGAAAAGGCCGGTTTCACGGCTATCGATCGCAGGAAGTCGGAATATGGCGATGCCGTGCTGATGGCGATTGATGCCCCAGAGGGTGATGCCGGACAGGGTGACGCAGAAGAGGGGCAATAGCAGCATGAGCGTATCCAGCGACAAAACCGTCTCGGCCTACTACGACAGTTGGCGAATGGGGCTTCTGCTGGTTCTCGGCCTGGTCATCTTCCAGGCCGGGGTCCTCTACGGCATGGGGCGGACGCCGATCTGTACCTGCGGCTACGTCAAGCTGTGGCACGGCATTGTGCAAAGCTCGGAGAATTCCCAGCATATTTCGGACTGGTACAGCTTCTCGCACATCATTCACGGCTTCCTGTTCTATGCGCTGGCGTGGTTCGTTTTCCCGCGCTCGCCGATCGGGCTCAGGCTGGCCTTTGCGGTGGTTATAGAGGGCGGCTGGGAGCTGCTCGAGAACAGCCCTTTCATCATCGATCGCTATCGCGCCGGCACGATCTCGCTCGACTATTATGGCGACAGCATCATCAATTCGGTGTCGGATACGCTGGCCATGGTGCTGGGGTTTGTCATGGCGCGAAGGCTTCCTATATGGGTGGTCGTAACCCTCGCCCTCATCTTCGAATTCGGTGTCGGCTATCTCATCCGGGACAATCTGACACTCAACGTGATCATGCTGCTGCATCCGTTCGAGTTCATTCGGCAGTGGCAAAGTGGAATTTAGTGACATGAGCACCTTCTCTCCTCGCGAAATCGTTTCGGAACTCGACCGCTTCATCATCGGCCAGAAAGACGCCAAGCGTGCCGTGGCGATTGCCTTGCGCAACCGCTGGCGCCGCCAGCAGCTCGAGGGCCAGATGCGCGAAGAGGTGATGCCGAAGAATATCCTGATGATCGGCCCGACCGGCGTCGGCAAGACCGAGATTTCGCGCCGCCTGGCACGCCTTGCCGGTGCGCCTTTCGTCAAGGTCGAAGCCACCAAGTTCACCGAGGTCGGTTATGTCGGCCGCGATGTCGAGCAGATCATCCGCGACCTGGTCGAGATCGCCATCGGGCTGGTGCGCGGGAAGATGCGCGAGGACGTCAAGGCGCGTGCCCACATCAACGCCGAGGAACGGGTGCTCGAAGCGCTTGTCGGCAAGACGGCGAGCCCGGCCACCCGTGACAGTTTCCGCAAGAAGCTGCGCGACGGCGAGCTCGACGACAAGGAGATTGAGATCGAAGTGGCCGATACCGGCAATGGCGGCATGCCCGGCTTCGAGATCCCCGGCATGCCGGGCGCCAATATCGGCGTGCTCAACATCAACGACATGCTGTCGAAGGCAATGGGCGGCCAGAAGACCAAGATGCGCAAGACGACCGTCAAGGAGTCCTACGGGCTGTTGATCAGCGACGAGTCCGACAAGCTGCTCGACCAGGACGAGGTGGTGCGCAGGGCACTCGAATCGACCGAGAACGACGGCATTGTCTTCCTTGACGAGATCGACAAGATCGCCTCGCGCGAAGGCGGCATCGGTGCCGGTGTTTCGCGTGAAGGTGTGCAGCGCGACCTGCTGCCGCTGGTCGAAGGCACCACGGTTGCGACCAAATACGGACCGGTGAAGACCGACCACATCCTGTTCATCGCCTCGGGTGCGTTCCACGTCGCCAAGCCCTCCGATCTGCTGCCGGAATTGCAGGGCCGCCTGCCGATCCGCGTCGAGCTGCGGGCGCTGGAGAAGGGCGATTTCGTCCGCATCCTCACCGAGACCGAAGCCAGCCTGATCAAGCAGTATATTGCGCTGATGAAGACCGAAGGCGTCGATCTGGTCTTCACCGACGACGCCATCGATTCGTTGGCCGGCATCGCCGTGGACCTCAACGCCAGCGTCGAGAATATTGGCGCCAGGCGGCTGCAGACGGTGATGGAACGGGTGCTGGACGAAATCTCCTATGACGCGCCGGACCGCAACGGCACCTCGGTGACAATCGATGCCGCCTATGTCGAGAAGCATGTCGGCGACCTCTCCAGAAACACGGACTTGTCGCGTTTCATCCTGTAGGAGACGCTTCATTCTCGAAGAGGGTCGGGGAATTGCTCCCGGCCTCCCCAATTTGGCCCAGCATTCCCGATGTGTGGCCAAATGGAAGCATCCGGCAAGCTTTCGTCCCGTCGGGTGCAGGCGTCTCTCGACTCCCGGTGGAGCATTACCTAGTTTGCCGGCGACTATTTGGGCGGCGGCGCATGAAAAAACTAATCCTCGTCATTTTGGGGCTGACGCTGGCGGCAGCCATGTTCGCCGCACAAGCGGCAACGATGGTGCCGCCGGGCAACCGCAACACCGAGCAGCCCGACATACCGGGCGCTTCGAGCCGGCGCACCCAGGCGACCAACACCACCTTCCAGGCGAAATACCGCAAAGTCTTTGCGCTGCTCCAGAACGATGCCGAGCTGCGCGGTAAGATCAAGCAGGCAGCCGCGGCCTATGACATCGACCCAATGCATATCGTTGGAGCCATCGTCGGCGAGCATACCTATAATGTCGATGCCTATGACCGGCTGCAGACCTATTACGTCAAGGCGATCTCGTATCTGTCGAGCAAGCTCTCCTTTGCCTACGATGGCGAGGACATCACCGATTTCGTGCAACGGCCGCAATTTGCGAAATGCGCAGGGAAGTCCGACAGCTACGATCTGTGGGAGTGCCGCGAACAGGTGTGGAACCGGTCGTTCCGCGGCAAAACCGTCAACGGCGAGAGCTTTCCCAACGACCGCTTCGGCGCCACTTTCTTCCAGCCTTATTATGCCGGCCAGACTTTTGGCCTTGGCCAGCTCAATCCGCTGACGGCACTGCAGATGAGCGATCTCGTGCACAAGGTTTCCGGCCTGCCGGAACTCGACGTCGGTGACCCCAATGCGGTCTACAAGACGATCATGGACCCTGACCTGACACTGCCTTATGTCGCGGCGACGATAAGGAAGTCGATCGACGCCTATAGAAGCATTGCCGGCTTCGACATCTCAGGCAATCCCGGCATCACGTCGACGCTCTACAATGTCGGCAACCCCGAACAGCGCGCCTATGCGCTGAAGGCCGAGAACGACAAGCGCCGCGCTGCGGGCGAGCCGGAAAAACTGCCCGAGGAAAATTACTATGGCTGGCTGGTCAACGACAAGCTGCCGGAGCTGAAAGCGCTGTTTTAGCCGAACGCGTTCGGCCAATTATCCACGCGGCGGATCAAGCCGCCAGCAGCGATTTTAATTTGACCGCCTGCGAGACTAGCGCTTCCGGCGCCGGCCTTGCCTGCTTTGCAATCAGCATCTCGGCCAGCCTTATGTCGCGGGCGACCGCGTTGCCTGGGCCGATGCCGCTTGCCGCAACCAGCCTGCCGTCCTCGGCGAGGTGGAACAGGATGAAGGCGCCGTAGCCGAGGTCGCGGCGCACGATGCTGCGGCCTTCGTCCGACAGGCCGGCGATCTGCAAGGTCAGGCCGTACTGATCCGACCAGAACCACGGCACCGCCGCATGGGACTCGCCGGCGCCAAGCATATTCCTTGCGGCGAGCGCGCCCTGCTCCTGTGCATTGCGCCAAGCTTCGAGCCGCACGCGCCGGCCGCCATAGATGGCGAGCGGAAACGAACAGCAATCGCCGGCGGCAAAGATATCCCGGTCGCTGGTGCGAAGCTCGGCGTCGACGGCGACACCATTGTCGACGGTCAGCCCCGCCTCCGCGGCAAGTCCGGTCACCGGCACGGCGCCGATGCCGATCACGGCAAGATCGGCGACAATGTCGTGTCCACCGGCGAGCGCGATGCGCACTTCGGCGCCATCATCGGCAATGGCGGCGATGCCCTCGCCGCACAGGATTTTCACGCCTTCGGCTTCATGCGCCTGATGGATGATCTCAGCGATCTCGGCCGGCACGCCGCGCATCAAGATGCGCGGCTGCGCCTCGATAACTGTGACCGCCGCACCCAGTCTGCGTGCCGCCGCGGCAAGCTCAAGCCCGATGAAGCCGCCGCCAATGATGGCGATGCGATTTCCGGCGCTGAGATGGGCGCGAATGGCCAGCGCGTCGTTGAAGGTCCGGAGGTAGACGCAGCGCCCGCCAAGGCCCGGCATCGGCAGCTTGCGCGGCACCGAACCGGTCGCCAGCAGGAGCTTGTCGTAGGCCAGGACGGAACCGTCCGAGAGGCGCACGACATGCGCCGCGCGGTCGATCGCCACCGCCTGAACCGAATGGATATGCCTGATCGATCTTTCGGCCAGGATCGCGTCGGTGGCGATTGCCTTGAGCAGCGGCGCGTCGGCAACCATCGCGTCTTTCGACAGCGGCGGCCGCTCATAGGGAAGATGCGGCTCGTCGCCGACCAGCGTCACCGGGCCATCATAGCCGAGCTCGCGCAGCGCAAGGGCGGCGCGCCCGCCGCATTCGCCGGCGCCAATGATGACCATTCCCTTCGTCATCATCAACCAATCCGGACAAGGACTTTGCCGGCGTCGACTTTGACCGGATAAGTTCTTAGATCGACGCAGACCGGCGCGCCCCTGGCAGCCCCTGTCTTGTAGTTGAAGCGGCCATTGTGCTTCGGGCATTCGATGATATCGTCCATCACCAGCCCGTCGGCCAGATGCACCTTCTCATGCGTGCAAAGCCCGTCGGTGGCGAAATACCCGTCGTCGGGGCTGCGATAGATGGCAAAGGTGCGGCCGCCATGGTCGAAGCGCATCACGTCCTCTTCGTCGATGTCCTCGGCGTCACAGGCCTCGACCCAGTCGCTCATTTACGGGTCCCTCGATGTTTGATGCCTTGGCATGGGCTTGTCATTCAGCAGCCACCGCAACAGCAGCGTTATCGCTGTGGAAATCCTCGCGATAGGGCCTCGCCGTCGGCGGCAGTTCGCGCTTGATGAAATAATCCTCATTGCGCAGCTGGCGCAGGAAAGCCGGTATCATCTCGCGGTAGCCGGCCAGGATGGACGGTGTCGGCGCCGGCAGATCGTGCTTGATCAGTTCGTGCAGCCTGGGCAGCGCATGATAGGGCACCATGGGAAACATGTGATGCTCGACATGGTAGTTCATGTTCCAGTAGATGAAGCGGCTTATCGGGTTCATGTAGACGGTGCGGCTGTTGAGCCGGTGATCGGTGACGTTTTCAGCCAGGCCGCCATGCTGCAGCAGGCCGACCATGACATGGTGCCAGGCACCGTAAAGCCTGGGCAGACCGACCAGCATCAGCGGCAGGAACGAGCCGGTATAGAGCGCCAGCGCAATGGTCGCGGCATAGATTGTCGTCCAGATGCGGGCAATGCGAATTGCCTTCGGCTGCTCCTGGTCGGGAATGAAGGTTCTTTCGGCCGGACTGACGATACCGGCTGCATTGCGCAGCATGTCGCTCATCGCATGCCAGGCGTCGAGAATGCCGACGAAGTTGAGCACCACGCGCAGCAGATCGGGCGGACGCATCACCGAGATCTCCGGATCGCGGCCGACGATGATGGTATCGGTATGATGGCGCGTGTGGCTCCAGCGCCAGGTCACCGGGTTGCGCATGATCATGAAGCAGGCGATCTGATAGACCACGTCGTTCATCCACTGCGTCCTGAAAGCGGTGCCGTGGCCGCATTCGTGCCAGCGTGAATCGGTGGAGGAACCGTAGAGGACGCCGTAGACGAAGAAGAACGGCACGCACCACCAGCTGCCCCAGAACCAGGCGGCGCCGGCGCCGCTGAGGATCATGGCGCCGAGCCAGACGATGGTATCGCGGATCGCCGGGCCGTCGGAGCGCTGCATCAGCTCCTTCATCTGCTTGCGCGGCACGTCGGTGTGATACCACTCGGCCGCCGCCAGCCCGCTCTCGACGGCAAGCTTCGCGTCGCGGCCGATCAGGCTATAGTCGCGTCGGGACGCCGCTGCGGAGCTCGTATTCCCGGTTCGGAGTCCAATATCCACCATAGCGGAGGCCTCGATCATATTCGGTCAGCGTTCAAAATAACGCCGAGCCCTGATAGGCTCAATATCACAAAGATAGTTTCTATCATTTTCCATCAGAATGGTGTAAAAGGGCCAAACAGTGGAATGAGGCAGCGATGGCGAAACGGCCGACGATCACCGACCTGGCGCGCATTTCGGGGGTCAGCGTTGCCACCGTCGACCGGGTGCTGAACAACCGCTTGCCGGTGCGCGAGGAAACCGCGCGCCGCGTCTATGAGGCCGCGACCAGCATCGGTTATCACGCAGCCGGATTGATCAAGCAGCGGATGCGCCATGAATTGCCCGAATACCGGCTCGGGTTCCTGCTGTTGAGACGGGAGGACGTCTTCTACAGTGAATTTGCCCGCGAGCTTGAACTGGCGGTATCGCAGTCGCCGCGCTTTCGCGGCGTGGCCACCATCGACTTCGCCGCTTCGCTGGCGCCGGACGAGATCGTCGAGCGGATGCGCAAGCTGGCCGCCAAATCCAGGGCCGTCGCCCTGGTCGGGCCTGATCACCCGACGCTGACGGTCGCCGTCGAGGCTCTCAAAGCCAATGGCGTACCGGTGTTCTCCCTGCTTTCCGACTTTGCGTCCGGTATTCGCGAGGGCTATGTTGGCCTGGACAATCGCAAGGTCGGCCGCACCGCTGCCTGGATGATCTCGAAGGCCGCGAAGAGACCTGGCAAGGTTGCCCTGTTCGTCGGCAGCCATCGCTTCCATGGCCATGAGCTTCGCGAGATCGGTTTTCGCTCCTTCTTTCGCGAGCAGGCGCCGGAATTCACTCTCCTCGAGACGTTGGTCAATCTGGAAGCGAACCAGATCACGCATGATGCAATGATCGAGCTTCTGGCCCGCCACCCTGATCTCGCCGGTTGCTATGTCGCCGGTGGCGGCATGGAAGGCGCGATCTCGGCGCTGAGGGAGGCAAAGCCGGCTGAGATGCCGGCGGTCGTCTGCAACGAGATCACGCCCGACTCCCGCGCGGCGCTGGCAGATAATTTCCTGACCATGGTGATCTCGACGCCACTGGCGGCGCTTTGCCGCGAGCTTGTCGGGCTGATGGCGCATGCCATCGAGACCGGCGCTGCGAATGCGCCGGGCCAGACCTTTCTGCCCTTCGACATTTATCTGCCGGAAAACATCTGACGTCGCGGTCATCGGCGGCAGACATGATGTAATCTATCAGAACGCTTTCAGGCCTGGCTTGCGTTAGCGTCCGTCTAAAAGCGCTCGAAATGCCGAAAATCCATTCCTCATGGCGAAATCTCGCTTGACGCCCAAGCGAAATGGAATAAATATTTCACCAACTGAGAATTTTGGTTCTTTCGTTCCGGAAGATCTGTTTCAGGCAAATGCCTCCGGAACTAAAAATGGCAATCGGGAGAGAATTCCCTGCGAGATCGGGGATTCCGGGTAGATCGGTGCAGCCGGACACCAATGTGGAGGAGAAATAAAATGAAAAAACTGCTTTTGGGCGTCGCGTTCGCGGCGCTGATGAGTTCGTCCGCCTTTGCTGCCAAGATCGGCGTGTCGATGGCGTTGTTCGACGACAATTTTCTCACAGTGCTGCGCAACGGCATGATTGAACAGGCCAAGGGCATGGACGGCGTCGAGCTGCAGGTGGAGGATGCGCAGAACGACGTCGCCAAGCAACTCGACCAGATCAAGAACTTCGCCGCCTCAGGCGTCGACGCCATCATCGTCAACCCGGTCGACACCTCGGCGACTCAGGCGATGTCGGACGCAGCCGCCGCTGCCAAGATTCCACTGGTCTATGTCAATCGCGAGCCGGTCAACGTCGACACGCTGCCCGAAAACCAGGCCTTCGTCGCCTCGAACGAAGCCGATTCCGGCACGCTCGAGACCAAGGAGGTCTGCCGCCTGTTCAAGGAGGCCGGCAAGACTGAAGCCAACGTCTATGTGATCATGGGCGAGCTGTCGAATCAGGCAGCGGTGCAGCGCACCAAGGACATTGACGACGTGATCGCCACGCCGGAGTGCAGCTTCATCAAGATCATCGACAAGCAGACGTCGAACTGGAAGCGCGAAGAAGCGCAGAACCTGATGACCAACTGGCTGTCGACCGGCAAGCCGTTCGACGGCGTCATCGCCAATAATGACGAAAGCGCCATCGGCGCCATCCAGGCGATGAAGGCCGCCAACATCGACATGAAGTCGGTTGTCGTCGGCGGGGTCGACGCTACCCAGGATGCGCTTGCCGCGATGCAGGCGGGCGACCTCGATGCGACGGTGTTCCAGGACGCGGCCGGCCAGGGTGCCGGCGCGCTTGACGCAGCGCTCAAGCTGGCGAAGGGCGAGAAGGTCGAGCACAAGGTCTACATCCCGTTCCAGCTGGTCACGCCGGCAAATATCGACAAGTTCCTGAAGAAGAACTGAGGCGGACCTGTCCGATACGGAGCGGCGCGCCAAGGTAAGACAGCGCCGCTCCGCTTTTTCCCTCTCGGCCTGAACAGCGCCGAGTGGAGACCGTGGCTGACGGAGGAAGCACGATTGGCACAGACATCTCACGGCGTCGGCGGGCTCAGCTATGATGCGAAGCGGCGCGCATGGCCGGCCGAATTCAACGTCTTCCTGGCGCTCGTCATCCTGGTCGGCGCTTTCGAGCTGATCGGCCGGGTTTTCCTGGGCGACAGCTTCCTGTTCAACACCCGCGACAATATCGATGCGATCTTCAACGAAGCGCGCCTGCAGATCATCATCCTGCAGGTGTCGATAGTCGGCATCATTGCCATCGGCGTGACGCAGGTGATCATTACCGGCGGCATCGACCTGTCCTCAGGTTCGATCGTCGGCGCCACGGCGATGATAGCCATGAGCTTCGCCCAGGTGGCGACCGTCAATGGCAACCCGAACCCGAAGGCGATGTTCATCGCGCAGGGCTGGACCGACCTGCCGGTGATCGTGCCCGTGCTGGTCGCGATCGGCTGCGGCCTGCTGGCCGGCCTGGTCAACGGCGCTTTGATCGCCTACACGCGCATCCCGCCGTTCATCGCCACGCTCGGCATGATGGTCACCGCGCGCGGCATCGCCAAATGGTGGTCAAAGGGGCAGCCGATCTCGTTTCCGACCGAGAGTTTCGCCGCCATTGGCAAGGGGCTGATGCCGGTCATCATTTTCATATCGCTCGCAGTGCTGTTCCAGCTGATCCTGAGTTACACCAAATATGGCAAGCACTGCTATGCAATCGGCTCCAATGAGGACGCCGCGCGCATGTCCGGCATCAACATCGCCAACCACAAGATCCTCGTCTACGTCATTGCCGGCGTCCTCGCCGCGCTCGCCGCCGTGGTGCTGAGCTCCAAGAATCTCACCGCCCAGGCCGGCATGGGTGTAATGTACGAGCTCGACGCGATCGCCATGGCGGTTATCGGCGGCGTCTCGCTGTCGGGCGGCCGCGGTTCGATTATCGGGACAGTGATCGGCTCGCTGATCTTCGGCGTCATCATCTCCGGCTTCACCTTTCTGCGCCTCGACGCCTATTATCAGGAGATGGTCAAAGGCGTGATCATCGTCGGCGCAGTCGTACTCGACCAGTGGCGCCAACGCCTGCGGGCGATGAGGGCTTGATCATGTCAGACATCGTCCTGAAGACCGAAAACCTGACCAAGTATTATGGCGGCGTCCATGCGCTGGAGGGTGCCAACTTCGAGCTGCGCAAGGGCGAGCATGTCGCCATCATGGGCGACAACGGCGCTGGCAAATCGACCTTCGTACGCCAGATCACCGGCGTCGAGCAGCGCACCAGCGGCAGGATGTGGTTCGACGGCAAGGAAGTGAATTTTGCCGGCCCCATCGAAGCCCGCGAGGCGGGCATCGAGACGGTGTTCCAGAACCTGGCGCTCGCCGACGACCTCGACGTGCCGTCGAACCTGTTCCTCGGCCGCGAGCGGGTGCTTTTCAATCTCGGGCCCTTCTCGATCCTCGATCGCAAGTTCATGCGCAAGGCGACCGAGGCAGCCTTGGTCCGGACAGCGGTCAAGATCCCCAATCTTTCCAATACTATCCGCCACATGTCGGGCGGCCAGCGCCAGTGCGTAGCAATTGCCAGAACCGCGACCTTTGCTTCCAAGCTCATCATCATGGATGAGCCGACGGCGGCACTCGGCGTGCAGGAGACGATGCAGGTCGAAAACATCATCCGCACGCTGAAGGAGAATGGCGAACCGCTGATCCTGATCTCTCACAACATGCGCCAGGTGTTCGACCTGGTCGACCGCATCGTCGTTTTCCGGCGCGGCCGCATCGTCGCCAATTTGCGCAAGCAGGACACCGACGGCAACGATATCGTCTCCTACATCACCGGCGCCAAGACCGGGCAGGCGGAACTTGCGGCGTAACGGCCAACGCCGAGCACAGGCGCTGACACGCCCTCCCTTCCGAACCATCCTCAAAGGAAAACTCTTCATGCCTCTTCGCTTTGCTCTTCTCGGTGCCGGCCGTATCGGCAAGGTCCATGCTCGCGCCGTCGGTTCCAATCCTGAGGCCAGGCTGGTCGCAGTTGCCGACGCCTTCGAGAAGGCGGCGACCGATCTGGCCTCTGCCTATGGCGCCGAAGTGCGCAGCATCGATGCCATCGAGAAGGCCGGCGATATCGATGCGGTCGTCATCTGCACGCCGACCGATACCCATGCCGATCTGATCGAACGCTTCGCCAAAGCGGGTAAAGCGATTTTCTGCGAAAAGCCGATCGACCTCGACGCCGCCAGGGTGGAACGTTGCCTGGCCGTCGTCGACAAGGCCGGCGCCACCCTGATGGTCGGCTTCAACCGCCGCTTCGATCCGCATTTTGCCGCCGTGCGCAAGGCGATCGACGACGGCGCCATCGGCACTGTCGAAATGGTGACAATCACCTCGCGCGATCCCGGCCCGCCGCCGCTCGACTATATCGGCCGCTCGGGCGGCATCTTCCGCGACATGACCATTCATGATTTCGACATGGCGCGCTTCCTGCTCGGCGAGGAGCCGGTGGCGGTCAGCGCGCATGCTTCGGTGCTGGTCGACAAGAAGATCGGCGAGGCCGGCGACTTCGACAGCGTCAGCGTCATCCTCGAAACTGCCTCCGGCAAGCAATGCGTTATCTCCAACTCACGCCGCGCCACCTACGGCTACGACCAGCGCATCGAGGTGCATGGCTCGAAAGGCATGATTGCGGCCGAGAACCAGCGGCCGGTGTCGATCGAACTGGCCAATGAGAAAGGCTATACGCGGCCGCCGCTGCACGATTTCTTCATGACCCGTTATCTCGACGCCTATGCCAACGAGATCGCTGCCTTCATCGCGGCAGCGACGTCAGGCAAGAAGGCGGCGCCGAGCGGCAAGGACGGGCTGGTGGCGCTCAGGCTGGCGGATGCGGCGCTGAAATCGGCCAAGAAAGGCAAGACCGTCCGCCTCGACAAAACAATCTGACTATCAAGCACAGGAGCAAGGCGATGAACGGTTCAGCCGGTCGCAATTCCGAAACACGCGCCATCGTCACCGGCGGCGCACAAGGCATCGGCTTTGCCGTCGCCGAAGCGCTGGCCGATGAGGGCTGCCGGGCGCTGGCGCTGATCGGCCGCTCGCAGGAGAAGGGCGACAAGGCTGTCGCCATCCTCAAGGGGGCAGGCGTCGATGCCATCTTCATCAGCGCCGACGTCTCAAAAGTGGCCGACTGCAAGCGTGCGGTCGAAACGGCGATTGGCCATTTTGGTACCGTCAACGCGCTGGTCAACGCCGCTGCCACCTCGGCTCGCGGCTCGCTGGTCGAGACCTCCGAGGATCTGTTCGACCAGATATTCCAGACCAATGTGCGCGGCCCGTTTTTCCTGATGCAGGGCGTGGTGGCGCATTTGCTGGCGCGCCAGGTACCGGGCTCGATCGTCAACGTGCTGTCGATGTCGGCGCATTGCGGCCAGTCGTTCCTGGCGCCCTATTCGTCGAGCAAGGGAGCGCTGGCGACACTCACCAAGAATGTCGCCAATGCCTATCGCGGCAATCGCATCCGCTGCAATGCGGTGCTGCCCGGCTGGATGGACACCGAGGGCGAGGCGATCGTGCAGAAGAAATGGCACGACGCGCCGGAGGACTGGTTGGAGAAGGCCGAAGCCGCGCAGCCGATGGGCCAATTGGTGAAACCGGCGCAGCTTGCCCGGTTGATCAGCTATATGATCAGCCCGCAGTCCGGCGTCATGACCGGGTCGCTGGTCGACTACGATCAGAGCATCGCCGGGGCGTCACCGGAATAACGCCGGCAAGTCTAGCGGAACGCCGCCCATCACTTCGTCATCCACGGGCAGAGCAAGGAGCGCAGCGACGCGGCGCAGACCCGAGGATCCATGCCGTGACATCTAGGCGTCGCTACAATGCAGAATTTAGTTCCGCAGCACTCCTTGGCCAAGGCAACGGCATGGATCCCAGGGTCTCCGCGACGGAGCTCCGCTCCTGCTTCGCCCTGGGATGACGAAGTTCGGGGGGCTTCAGCCAATCGCGAATGGGCTGGAGTAAACCTCCTCCTCACCAGGCACGTGACAAGCGCATCCGCATCGACTATATCAGCCCTCATGATCAACCTGACCGCCACATATTGGTACTTTATGAGCTCGCTGGCGGCGGGAGGATTGCGCTCGATCTGAAGATTGCAGCAATAACATCCGAACAGCCGCCAGACCTGGCGGCTTTTTTGTTTCAGCCGGCAGGTCTCCCAATCAGGAGCAGAAGCCGTGTTGACGACCACAGACGATCTTCGGGTCAAGGAAATCAGAGAACTGAGCACACCCGACGAGGTGATGCGGGAAATACCGCGCACGCTGACGGCGACGCGCACCGTTGCCGCATCACGCAATGCCATCCACGCCGTGCTGACCGGCGCCGACGATCGGCTGGTGGTCGTCGTCGGCCCCTGTTCGATCCACGACCCGGCCGCCGCCGTAGACTATGCCAGCCGTTTGGCATCGCTGCGTGAAAGCCTGTCGGACCGGCTGGAGATCGTGATGCGGGTTTATTTCGAGAAACCGCGCACGACGGTCGGCTGGAAGGGCCTGATCAACGATCCCGACCTCGACGGCAGCTTCAACATCGACAAGGGGTTGCGGATGGCCCGCAACGTGCTCTCCGCCGTCAACAATCTCGGCCTTCCGGCGGCCACCGAATTCCTCGACATGGCCACCCCGCAATATATTGCCGACCTCGTCGCCTGGGGCGCGATCGGCGCACGCACGACAGAGAGCCAGATCCATCGCGAGCTGGCGTCAGGCCTGTCCTGCCCGGTCGGCTTCAAGAACGGCACCGACGGCAATCTGCGGATTGCCGCCGAAGCGGTGAAGTCCGCCGCCCAGCCGCATCATTTCATGGCGGTGACAAAGGGCGGGCGCAGCGCCATCGCGACGACCACCGGCAACGAGGACTGCCACGTCATCCTGCGCGGCGGTATTGTGCCGAATTATGACGCGGCAAGCATTGCTGCTGCCTGCGCTGAGCTCGGCCGGATCGGCGTGGCGCCGCGGCTGATGATCGATGTCAGCCACGCCAACAGCAGCAAGAAGCCGGGAAACCAGCCGCTGGTGGCGGCTGACATGGCGGGCCAGATCGCGGCGGGCGACGAGCGCATCGTCGGCATCATGATCGAGAGCAACCTCGTCGCCGGCCGGCAGGACGTCGTGCCCGGCAAGCCGCTCGTCTATGGCCAGAGCATCACCGATGGCTGCATCGACTGGGCAACCACCGAGACGGTGCTTTACGGCCTTGCCGACGCCGTCGAGCGGCGCCGGTCGGCGAGACGTGCCATGATCGCCGATCGCCCGGGAGCCGCCTGAGGCAGCCAATGCCGGCCCTGTCCCTTCTCCCCTTGTGGGAGAAGGTGGATCGGCGCGCAGGGCCGAGCCGGATGAGGGGTGCCGGAAGGATCTCGGCGTGAAAATTTGAGGGATTTGAAGCGCTTATTTCTTTGCTGTAGCGATCCGTCCAACACCCCTCATCCGACCGAGCTTCGCTCGGCCACCTTCTCCCACAAGGGGAGAAGGGGCTTACTACCGCACCTCCATCCAGCGCTGTTCCGCGAACGAGCGCGCCATCGCGTGCACCGTGCGCTCGATCTCCAGGCCTTCGTCGAAATCGATGATCCGCGCCGGCTTGCCGGCAAGCCGCGTCAACAGCTCCCGGCATTCGATGATCTTGAGATCATTAAAGCCAAGGCCGTGACCGGGCGCCGGCAGGAAGGCGTCATAAGGCTTATGATGCGGCGCCACCAGGATGGTGCGGTAGCCTTGCTCGGTCGGCCGGTCGGCCGTCAGATAGAGTTGGAACTCATTCATCCGCTCCTGGTCGTACAGGATCGAGCCCTTCGAGCCAAAAATCTGGATGGCGATCCGGCCTTTGCGGCCCCAAGCCGAACGGTTGACCAGCAGCGTGCCGGCGATGCCGTTTTCGAGATGCATCAGGATGCTGGCGATGTCGTAGGTCTCGACCGCGCGGCGCCCGCCCGAGGCGACGCGGCGGTCGGCATAGGGTTTGGCCATGTCGCACATGACGCGGGCAACGCGGCCGAACAGTACGGCGATGAGCGACAGCGGGTGCACGGCGAAATCGTCGAGCGCGCCGTAGCCGGACGCCGCCTCGTGCTTCCAGAAGAACAGCGCCTCCGGATCGGCCATGAAGTCCTCGTCCATCTCGATACGCAGATGGTTGACCTCGCCGATGATCTTCTCGTCGAGCAGCGCGCCGATATGGCGGATCGCTGGGTTCTGAATATAGTTATAGCCGAGCGCGGCCACCTTGCCGGACTTTTGGGCCGCCGCAGCCATTGCTTGCGCCTCGGCGAAGCTCGGCGCCATCGGTTTTTCACACCACAGATGCTTGCCGGCTTCGAGGATGGCGATGGCCATTTCCGGGTGGAACTGGTTCGGCGTGGTCAGCGAGATGACATCGACTTCCGGGTCGTCGACGACAGCGCGCCAATCGCCGGAGGCCTTGGCGAAGCCGAATTCGCTGGCACGGCGTTTGGCAAGATCCTCGTTGACCTCGCCCAGATGGACCAGCCTTGGCTTGGCCACTTCGGGAAAGACGGTGCCGACCGCGTTCCAGGCAATGGCGTGGCACTTGCCCATGAAACCCGTGCCGATAAGACCTACCCCGACCATCCGCTTGCCTCCCTGTGTGCAAAATTTGTGTGGATGAATTAGTCCATTTTGTCTGCAGATGGAACGCTTGTCTCATTTTTTATGGTGTTCTTGCACAGGCCCGCTATGATGGGGCACAGAGGGAACCAGACGATGAGCCTGGGCGGAGCGACGATGGACGAACGGGTGCCGCGCGATTTCGAGACGCTGCGGGCGACGATCCTGGAGCGGCGCCACAGCTTGCCGAAACGTATCGCCCAGATCGCCGCCTATGCGCTCGACAACCCAGACGATATCGCCTTCGGCACCGCTGCCAGCATTGCCGCTTCCGCCGGTGTCCAGCCTTCGACCCTGATCCGCTTTGCCCAGCAGCTTGGTTTTGATGGTTTCACCAGCCTGCAGTTGGTGTTTCGCGAGCGCCTGCGCGAGCGCAACTCATCCTATGATGAAAGGCTGGCGGCATTGCGCGCCAAGGCCGAGGAAGGCGCCGGCCACCGCGCGATTTTCGACGGTTTTGTTGCCGCAGCCAGTACCTCGCTCAACGACATTTCGCGCACGCTGAATGAAGACCATTTCGAAGATGCAATCACCGTGTTGGCCAAGGCCGAAACCATTTACGTGCTGGCCAAGCGGCGCTCCTACCCGGTCGCCTCCTATATCGCCTATGCATTGGGCAAGCTCAAGATCCGCAACCAGCTGATCGAATCGGCCGCCGGCCTCAATGCAGAGATGATCGGCTTTGCCTCTCCAAGGGACGCCGTGATCGCCATCAGCTTTTCGCCCTATGCCCCGGCCACCATTGAGGAGGCGCGCGTCATTTCGGAGCAAGGCGTGCCGATCGTGGCGATTACCGACAGCTCCTTTTCGCCACTCGCCCAATTCGCCAGGGTCTGGTTCGAGGTCGCCGAGGCCGATTTCGCCGGCTTCCGCTCGCTGTCGGCGACGATGGCTTTGGCTATGGCGCTGACCGTCGCGGTCGGCGAGAAGCGGCGCGATACTGGCAAGAAGCGCAAGCCTTAGATCACCTCTATTGCGGTTTCGCCTTCTGCCGAAAGCCGCGCTGCGTCGCGGGCAGGCGGCGACCCGAACTGGCGGGCATACTCCCGGCTGAACTGGGAAGCACTCTCATAGCCGACGGCGAAGGCGACACGTGCGACGTTGCCCGGCTGGGCAATCAGCAGATGGCGGGCTTCCAGCAAGCGGATTTGCTTTTGATACTGGATTGGGCTCATGGCCGTCGCCGCCTTGAAGTGACGATAAAACGCAGCGCTGCTCATACGGGCAATCTCGGCCAGATCGCCGACCCGGACCGGCTGATGGGGATGCGAACGGATCCAGGCGATCGCCCGGCCAATCCGGGACAGATGGCCATCGGCGCGCGCAAGTTCACGAAGCTTTCCGCCTTGGGGGCCTTGCAGGAGCCGAAACAGCATCTCTCGCTCGATCATGGTCGCGAGCACGGGAATCTCCGCTGGCCGGTCAAGCAGCCGCATCATTCGACGCAACGCGTCGAGCAGATCGTCATCAGCGGGAGAGGTGGAGAAACTGTCGCCACTGAGGGCCGGCGCGTGCTCGACGAGGAGCGCGGCGACGGCCTGCAGGTCAAGGGTCAAGCCAATGGCCAGGTAAGGACGCGCCGCGCTCGCTTCGATTATCTGGCTGATGGTGGGCGTCTCGACAGTATAGATGAAATAGCTGGCCGGATTGTAACGAAGAGCTCGGTCGCCGATCAGAACCGTCTTCGCGCCCTGCAGTACGAATAAGATCCCCGACCCCCACACCCCTGACAATGGCGGCGTGGCGACTTCGCTGCGGCCGATCGAAACGCGGGGAACCGCCGTTCTTGTTCGTCGCCCGCGCGCATGGCGGCCGGCGATCTCGATCAACTCCTGCAGCGCCTTGCTCATTGCGCCAGCATCGCGCATTCGCACCGGCGGCGCAACAGCGTGAGAGGATTAGGCAAGAGCCGGAGAATTTCCGGCGCGCAACGCCCGCTGCCTCGCACCATTTGTGGGTCTTCCACAAGAAAAATGGAGACACCGATTATGAGAACATCGAAAAGCGCGCTGGTGACCGGCGCCAACAAGGGTATAGGCCATGAAATCGCCCGGCGACTGGCGACCATGGGCTTCAAGGTCTGGCTCGGCGCCAGGAGCGCCGAACGCGGCATGGCGGCGGCGCAGGCATTGCGCGCCGAAGGCCTCGACGTGGAGTGGCTTGAGCTGGACGTCACGCGGGATGACAGGGTGAAGGCGGCAGCCGAGGCATTCAGGCAGGCCAGCCCCTGCCTCGACGTGCTGGTGAACAACGCCGGCGTCGCCATCAATTACGACCTGCCGCCGAGCCAGCAGCGGATCGCCGACATCCAGGCCACCTACGACGTCAATGTCTTCGGCCCGATCCGCGTGACCCAGGCATTCCTGCCGCTGCTGCTAGCAGCACCTGCTGCCCGGATCGTGATGGTGAGCAGCTCCACCGGGTCCATCGGCCGGGCGCTCGATCCCGCCACTGCGAACCACGCCGTTAACATGATGGGCTACGGCAGCTCCAAGACAGCCTTGAATGCCATCACGGTGGCGTTCGCCAGGGAGCTCGCGCCCCAAGGCATCAATGTCAACGCCGCGGCGCCCGGCTACACTGCCACCGATCTCAACGGGTATAAAGGTCACCGCACGGTGCAGCAGGCGGCCGAGATCGTCATTCACCTGGCGACCTTGGACGCCGATGGCCCGACCGCCGGGTTCTTCAACGATGATGGCCCGCTTCCTTGGTAAATCAGCTGGTTTCAGCGGTAGATACTTGACGTTCGTCTGACTTCAAAGTTTCTGAACGCGCGAGCCTTGCACAGCACTTTTCAGCTTTGGGAATGCTCGTTCCATATTGACTATGGATTGGAATTATTATTTCATATTGCTGGCGCCACGCTGCCGCTCGCGCGTGTTACCCAAGACAACAAAGCCGATGGGAGGTTCGAATGGGCGAAGCCGTGGAAGCGAAATATTCGCCGCTCGACATTATCACGATCGGCCGCGCTTCCGTCGATCTCTACGGCCAGCAGATCGGCTCGCGCCTCGAGGACATTACTTCCTTTGCCAAGTCGGTCGGCGGCTGTCCGGCCAATATCGCGGTCGGTACTGCCAGGCTCGGCCTGCGCTCGGCGCTGCTCACCCGCGTCGGCAATGAGCAGATGGGCCGCTTCATCCGCGAGCAGCTGACCCGCGAGGGCGTTTCGGTCCAAGGCCTCAAGACCGATCCGGAGCGGCTGACCGCCCTGGTGCTGCTGTCGGTCGAGGATGAAGGCGTCTCGCCGATGATCTTCTATCGCAGCGATTGCGCCGACATGGCGCTTTCGAAAGACGATATCGATGAGGCGTTTATCGCTTCGGCACGCGCGGTCGTCGTCACCGGCACGCATTTTTCACGGCCCAACAGCGACGCCGCCCAGCGCAAGGCGATCCGTGTCATGAAAGCCAAGGGCGGCAAGGTGGTGTTCGACATCGACTACCGCCCCAACCTCTGGGGTCTCGCCGGCCACGCCGAAGGCTTCGAGCGCTATGTGAAATCCGACCGCGTCTCGGCGCAGTTGAAGACGGTGCTGCCCGATTGCGATCTCATCGTCGGCACCGAAGAGGAAATCATGATCGCCTCGGGCGCAGACGATTGCCTGAGCGCGCTGAAAACCATCCGCTCGCTGTCGGCGGCAACCATCGTGCTGAAACGCGGCGCCATGGGCTGCATCGTCTATGACGGGCCGATCAGCGACGACCTCGAGGACGGTATCGTCGGCAAGGGATTTCCAATCGAGGTCTACAATGTGCTCGGCGCCGGCGACGCCTTCATGTCGGGCTTCCTGCGCGGCTGGCTCGGCGAGGAAAGCCTGGCGACGGCGGCGACCTGGGCCAATGCCTGCGGCGCCTTTGCCGTGTCGCGGCTGCTCTGCGCACCGGAATACCCGACTTTCGAGGAATTGCAGTTCTTCCTGAAAAACGGCAGCAAGCATCTGGCGCTGCGCAAGGACGAGGCGATCAATCACATCCATTGGGCGACCACGCGCCGGCGCGACATCCCCTCGCTGATGGCGTTCGCCTGCGACCACCGCGTCCAGCTGGAGGATGTCGCGGCAAAAGCCGGCGCCGATCCGTCGCGAATCCCAGCTTTCAAGGTGCTGACGGTCAAGGCTGCGGCCAAGGTTGCGGCTGGCCGCGCCGGCTACGGCATGCTGCTCGACGAAAAATACGGACGCGAGGCGATGTTCGAATTCGCCCACCATTCCTTCGCCTGGCTCGGCCGGCCGGTCGAGTTGCCGGGTTCGCGGCCGCTTCGCTTCGAGTTCTCGCAAGACATAGGTTCGCAACTGACCGAATGGCCGGTCGACCACTGCATCAAGTGCCTGTGCTTCTATCATCCCGACGATCCCGCGGCGCTGAAGAGCGAACAGCAGCAGAAACTGCGCGCTTTGTTCGAGGCCGCGCGGAAAGTGGGCAGAGAACTTCTGGTCGAGATCATCGCCGGCAAGCACGGCAGGCTCGACGACATGACCATCCCGCGCGCGCTTGAGGAACTCTACGCACTCGGCATCAAGCCCGATTGGTGGAAGCTCGAACCGCAGGCATCGGCCGGCGCATGGGCAAAGATCGAGGCGGTGATCCTGAAGAACGATCCGTGGTGCCGCGGGATTGTGCTGCTTGGCCTCGAAGCGCCGCAGGACGAATTGGAAGCGGCCTTTGCTGCCACCGCCAAGGCGTCTATCGTCAAGGGCTTTGCCGTCGGCCGCACCATCTTCATCAACGCGGCCGAACAATGGCTTGCCGGCAAGATGTCAGACGATGAAGCGGTTGCCGACATGGCATCTCGCTTCGAGAGACTGACCGAGGCATGGCTTGCGGCGCGCGGCCGCAAAGCGGCATAAGAAGGCGCGGCATAAGGACTGCGGAGGAACCGACATGACCAAGACAATCCGCCTGACGATGGCGCAGGCGCTGACCCGCTTTCTTGCTCGACAGATGACCGAGATGGACGGGAGGAAAGTGCCGATCTTCGGCGGCGTCTGGGCGATCTTCGGCCACGGCAATGTCGCCGGCGTCGGCGAGGCGCTCTACCAGGTTGGCGACGAACTGCCGACCTTCCGTGCCCATAACGAGCAGGCAATGGCGCATGCGGCGATCGCCTACGCCAAGGCCAATTTCCGCCGTCGCTTCATGGCCGCGACCAGTTCGATCGGCCCCGGCGCGCTCAACATGGTGACCGCTGCGGCACTTGCGCATGTAAACAGGTTGCCTGTCCTGTTTCTGCCCGGCGACGTCTTCGCCAATCGCATTCCCGATCCCGTCCTGCAGCAGGCCGAGGATTTTTCCGACGGCACGGCGACGGTCAATGACTGCCTCCGCCCGGTGTCGCGCTATTTCGACCGCATCACGCGGCCGGAGCAGATCATGCCGGCGCTCAACCGCGCCATGCAGGTGCTGACCGATCCCGCCGAATGCGGCCCGGTGACGCTGGCGCTGTGCCAGGACGTGCAGGCCGAGGCCTATGACTACCCCGAGAGTTTCTTTGCCGAGCGACTCTGGACGCCGCGACGGCAGCGCCCGGACCGCAACGAACTGGCGGCCGCAGTCGCGGTACTCAAAGCGGCGAAAAAGCCGCTGGTGATCGCGGGCGGCGGCGTACTCTATTCGCAGGCATCCGAGGAGTTGGCAAAACTGGTGCAAGGCGCCGGCGTTCCAGTTTGTGAGACGCAAGGCGGCAAATCCTCGCTCCCGGACGATCATCCGTTGAACATGGGCGCGGTCGGCGTTACCGGCACTTCGGCGGCCAACAGGCTGGCCGAAGAGGCCGACGTCGTGCTTGCCGTCGGCACCAGACTGCAGGATTTCACCACCGGCTCCTGGGCATTGTTCAAGCATGCCGGCAGGACCATCATCGGGCTCAACGTGCAGCCTTTTGACGCCGGAAAGCACCAGGCGCTGCCGCTGGTCGCCGATGCGGCGGAAGGGCTCGCCGAACTCGCTGCGGCGCTGAAAGGCTGGAAAGCCCCTTCAGGCTGGACCGACAATGCGATCACGGGCAAGAAGAACTGGCAAGCGGATGCCGACAAGGTGACGGCGTCGACCAATGCCGCCTATCCGTCCGACGCGCAAGTGATCGGCGCAGTACAGCGCGCCATGGGCTCCGGCGTGGTACTGCTTCATGCCGCCGGCGGCTTGCCCGGCGAATTGCACAAGCTATGGCAGGCGGGCGCGCCCGGCTCCTATCACGCAGAATACGGCTTCTCGACAATGGGCTACGAAATCGCCGGCGGGCTTGGCGTCAAGATGGCCAAGCCGGACGAAGAGGTCGTGGTGATGATCGGCGACGGCTCTTACCTGATGCTCAATTCCGAGATCGCGACCTCGGTGATGCTCGGCCTCAAGCTGACCATCGTGCTGCTCGACAACCGCGGCTATGGCTGCATCAACCGGTTGCAGATGGCGACCGGCGGCGCCAACTTCAACAATCTGCTGAAGGACGCCCGTCACGAAACCTTGCCCGAGATCGACTTCGCCGCGCATGCTGCGAGCATGGGTGCGATTGCCGAAAAAGTGCCATCGATCGCCGGGCTGGAAACGGCGCTGGCGCAAGCGAAGAAGAACACGCGAACGACCGTGCTGGTCATCGACACCGACCCGCTGGTTTCGACCGAGGCCGGTGGAAGCTGGTGGGATGTCGCAGTGCCGGAAGTCTCGGCACGGCCGCAAGTGAATGCGGCGCGCAAGAAATATGAGGAAGCGCTGAGCGGGCGGGTTCTTTAGCCATCCGCGAACGCGCCTCGAATGTCTGAAACTGGAGCGACGACTTGAAAGCCAAACTGGGCATGTCCCCCATTGCATGGTGGAACGACGATCTTGCCGAACTCAGCGATGATGTGTCGCTGGAGGAGTGCCTGCGCCAGTCGCGCTCGGCTGGCTTTACCGGAATGGAAATGGGCCGCCGCTTTCCCAACGATCCGCAAATCATGCTGCCGATCCTGAAAGAGGCCGACGTGACGCTTTGCGGCGGCTGGTTCTCTGGGACGCTGGTCGACGAAGACATGGCGAAGAACAAGGATCGTATCCAGCCGATGATCGACCTGTTCAAGGCGGTGAACGCGCCATGCATCGTCTATGGTGAAGTCGGCCGCTCCATCCAGGGCGACCGCTCGAAGCCGCTCGCCAGCAAGCCCAGGCTTTCGGACGAGGAAATGAAAGCCTACGCCCGGCGGCTCACGCAGTTCGGCGAATGGTGTGCAGAGCAAGGCATGCCGCTCTCCTACCATCATCATATGGCGGCAGTAGTTGAGACCGAGCCAGAGCTAGATGCCTTCATGCGCTATTCGGGAGAAGGCATTCCATTGCTGCTCGACGCGGGTCACCTGGCCTTTGCCGGCGGCGATGTGCTGCGCGCTATTGATAACCACCACCCGCGCATCAACCATGTGCATGTGAAAGATGTGCGCATGGAGGTGATCGCGGGACTGGATCGCGAGAAGCAATCGTTCCTCGACGCGGTGGCACTTGGCGCCTTCACCGTGCCGGGAGATGGCTCGCTGGATTTTGGCGCCATCGTCCAGAGGCTCGCCGACCATGGCTATGAAGGCTGGTTCGTGGTCGAGGCCGAGCAGGATCCGAAGAAGAACCCGCCGCTCAAGATGGCGCAGGTCGGCTACAAGGAATTGATGCGGGCTATGACGGCGGCCGGCTATACGGTGGAGACACAGGGCTTTCCCAATGCTTGAGAGTTCGCAAGGAAAGGTGTTGATCCGATGAAAGACTCCGAGCACCCGTTTTTCCGGCCGCTGTGGCGGCGCGTCGCCGTTGTCGCGGTCTGCCTGGTCTGGTCGGTGATCGAATTCGCCACCGGCACGCCGTTCTGGGGCGTGATCGCGCTCGGCTTCGCCGGCTATGCCGTCTGGCAGTTTTTCTACCTCTACAAGCCGGCTGACGAGGACGAGCCATCGGCAGACGCCAAACCGAAGGAATGACCATGTCGAAACTGCTCGTCAAAGCCAATAAGGGCCACGGCCGCATCGCCCATGTGACGCCGCAAAGCGCCGGCTGGACCTATGTCGGCTTCGATCTGCATCGGCTCAGGCCCGGCGAGAGCGCTTCCGGGCAAACCGCGGATCGTGAGGTCTGCCTGGTGTTCGTCACCGGCAAGGGCAAGGCCAAGGCCGGCGGCAAGGATCTCGGCTTGCTCGGCGAACGCATGTCGCCCTTCGACGGCAAACCTTGGTCGGTCTATGTGCCGCAGGGCTCGGAGTGGTCGGTGAGCGCCGATACCGATCTCGAACTTGCCGTCTGCTCGGCGCCGGGACTGGGCGGCGGTCTGCCGGTCCGTGTCATCGGGCCCGACGATCTCGGCCAGGAGGTTCGCGGCAAAAGCACCAACACGCGCTATGTCACCAACATCCTGCCGGAAGGCAAGCCGGCCGATTCCTTGCTGGTGGTTGAGGTTATCACACCCGGCGGCCACACATCGAGCTATCCGCCGCACAAGCACGACCAGGACAATCTGCCGGCTGAATCCTATCTCGAGGAGACCTATTACCACCGTCTCAACCCGCCACAGGGCTTTGCTTTCCAGCGCGTCTACACCGATGCCGACGAGAACGGTGCTCGTTCGCTCGACGAGACGATGGCGATCGAGGACGGCGACGTCGTGCTGGTCCCCAAGGGTTATCACCCCTGCGCAGCCTGCCACGGCTATGATCTCTATTATCTCAACGTCATGGCCGGACCGAAGCGGACGTGGAAATTCCACAACGCGCCCGAGCACGAATGGCTGATGAAGGCCTAACCACTTCCCCTTCGCCCCAACCGCTGGTCCAAGCGAAAAATCGTCGGCTAACGACCCGGCTGTGTGGTTTTGTTACCGAAAACGCCGCAAAGCTTCGTCAATTCGTCATGGAAATCACCTATGGCAGCGGGGCTGACGAGGACTTTCGATGCGCTACGCGATCTATTTCACCCCCCGACAAGACGAACCGCTGGCACGGATCGCCGCCAACTGGCTCGGCCGCGACCCATTCGGTGCCGCCACAAAGCCGGTCGAGGCTGCGGGCGAGTTGTCGGCGGCAGAAGTTGCCTTCCATACCGCCTCGGCGCGCCGCTATGGCTTTCATGCGACACTGAAGGCGCCCTTCAGACTGGCCTCCACCGAGACGGAAACCTCGCTTCGTGCAGCACTCGACGATTTTGCCGAGGCGACGCCGGTGGTTACGATCCCGCGCCTCGTCGTCAGCCAGATCGACGGCTTCTTCGCGCTGTTGCCGGAAGCACCGCTGCCGGCGCTCAACCGCTTCGCCGACGACGTGGTGCGCGACTTCGACCGCTTCCGCGCGCCGTTGACGGAAGTCGAGATCGAACGGCGCAGCCCCGATTCGCTGAAGCCCGACGAGTTCCGCAATCTCTGCCAGTGGGGCTATCCCTATGTCTTCGAGACGTTTCGCTTCCATATGACGCTGTCCGGCCGGGTGTCGTCACAGGAAAGCCCTCGTCTTCGCCTAGCAATCGACAGCCTGTTTGCGGACGTGCTGCAACGGCCGGTGGCGGTGGACGCGCTGACGCTGTTTGTGGAAACTGAACCGGGCGCACCGTTCATGGTGCTGTCCCATCACGCGCTCGGGCGCCGCCCGGCCAGAAGAACTGCCTGACCAGAAGAACTGCCTAAATGACTATTTGTTCTAACCGCATTTGTACGACGCCAATTGGTTCCAGTTGGCTGCAAAATCCTGCAAGGACTGCTTGAAATGACCGCCGAGACTGTTCTTGACAACGCCCGGATCGTGCTCGCCGACCAGATCGTCGAAGGGTCGATCGTGCTGCGCGACGGCATGATCGCCGCCATCGATGCCGGACCCGGCCGCAGCGGCGAGGACATGGGCGGCGACTTCATCATCCCTGGCCTGGTCGAGCTCCACACCGATCATCTCGAAGGCCATTACGCGCCGCGGCCGAAAGTGCGCTGGAACCCGATCGCAGCTGTGCTCGCGCATGACGCGCAGGTGGCGACCGCCGGCATCACCACCGTGCTCGACGCTTTGCGTGTCGGCATGGACGAGGATGCCGACCTGACGGCCGCCGACATACGCAAGCTGGCCGACGCGATCGAGGACAGCGTGCAGCAGGACCGGCTCAGGGCCGACCATTTCCTCCATCTGCGTTGCGAGGTTTCGGCGCCGGACTGCCTCACGGCCTTCGCCAATTTCGACGGCGACGAGCGGGTCAGGCTGGCGTCGCTGATGGACCATGCGCCCGGACAGCGGCAATTCGTCGATCTCGAAACCTATGCCTATTATTACCAGCGCAAGCTGAAGCTGACCGATCGCGATTTCCAGAAATTCTGCGAAAAGCGGATGGCGGAATCGGCGAAGAACTCGAGCCCGAATCGCAGCTTCATCGCCGCTGCCTGCCAAGAGCGCGGCATCGTGCTCGCCAGCCATGACGACGCGACCGTCGGCCATGTCGACGAAGCGATCGAGCAAGGCGTCCGTGTCGCCGAGTTCCCAACCACCGAGGAGGCGGCTCGGGCTTCGAAAAAGGCAGGGCTCGGCGTTTTGATGGGCGCGCCGAATGTCATGCGCGGCGCTTCGCATTCGGGCAATGTCTCGGCCCGCACGCTGGCCGGCGATGGCCTGCTCGATATCCTGTCGTCGGACTACATTCCCTTCAGTCTGATCCAGTCAGCCTTCTTCCTCGGCGACGTGGTCGAGGGCATTTCCTTGCCACAGGCGGTGGCGATGGTCTCGAAGAACCCGGCCGAGGCGGTCGGCCTCACCGATCGCGGTGTCATCGAGCCCGGCCGGCGCGCCGATCTGGTTCGCGTGCGCGTCGACGACCATGTCCCGGTCGTCCGCACCGTCTGGCGGCAGGGACGCCGAGTCGCATGATGGTGTCGGCATCGGTCGAGCGTGAATTGTCCGCTACGGGATTTCCGATCCGCGACGGTGTCTTCGTCGCCGTCGTCGGGCCGAGCGGTGCCGGCAAGGACACGGTGATCGGCTATGCGCGCGCCGTGTTTGCCGACGAGAGCCGGCTGGAGTTCGTGCGCCGGGTGATCACCCGGCCGAGCGATGCGGCCACCGAGGATCACGACACGCTCGCCGACGTTGCCTTCGTCGAGGCCGAAGCGGATGGCGCCTTCGCGATTTCCTGGGAGGCGCATGGCCTGCGCTATGGCATCCCGGCCGAAGTCGATTGGTCGGTCTCAAACGGCCGTGTCGCGATCGCCAACGTCTCGCGCGCGATCATCCCGGCGCTGCGGGAACGCTACGCCAATCTGGCTGTCGTCGAAATCACGGCTACACCGGATATCCTGGCCGAGCGGCTGGCGTTGCGCGGTCGCGAATCGCGCGGCGAAGTGCTGGCACGGCTGGCGCGCAGCGCCAATGTGGCGCTGTCCGGACCGGGTGTCACCTCGATCGACAATAGCGGCCCTCGTGAAGCGGCCGGCGAGCGCTTCGCCGAGATGCTGCGCAAGGCCATGGCCTTCTCCGACATGTCGGGCCTTATCTAAAATAGCGCCCACCCGATGCATTCGGTATGGGCGCTACTTGTCTAACCGATATCTTTTTGGAAACCGGTATCCACTTTTCTGGATTATGGCCTCATGCGGCGTGCCGGTCCCGACCAGCATGACGAGTATCCGTGGCAGTGGTTGTCGAAGGCTTCGCTGGCGCATCCGCTGGTGTATCCAGAACTGCAACGTGATGCCGATAGACCATCTCCCAGCCCTTCCAGCCGGTGAACAGCAGTATGCAGACCACTATGAACGACAAGAGCGCGCCCCATGGTCGGACCGCCGCTTCGGCGCCTTGAGCATAGCGAAGGTAGAAATTGATCAGTGCCACAACGACTGCGGTCAAGTTGCCCAGCATGTGGTACCAGGCGTCGGACAAGGCGCGAATGCGCGGCTCGTTGAGGAAGTCGATAAAACCGGCTGTCGCAGCGATAAGGGCCATTACTATGGCTGCCCCGATCAGCCACATCGATGCTCGTGCCCAGAAGGCATCGGCAGTCCCCCAGAAAACCAGGTCGGTGACAAACGCACCGACAAGAAACGCGACAGGAAAAGGTATCAGCATCGGGTGGAGGGGGTGAGTTCCTACTTTGGCGGTACTAACTGGATTCGTGGGCATGGAACGCCTCCGCGTAGCAAAGCTTAAATAAACGCTCAGATACGGGTTTTCGTTCCAAATAGAGACCGACCTGAACTGCTGTCGCGAAGCTCCGGTTGACTCTTTCACGCCACCTGCCATGGCAGTCGGCGTATTTCATCCAGCTATTTTTGCGTCACTCAGCGGCAGCACCCGCCACGCCCTTGCGTGTGGCTTCCAGCATCCGCCGCCGCGCCCTGAACACGCCCCATTGCTGGTCAACCAGCACGCCGATGAGGATCACCCCGCCCATGACGGCGAAGTTGAGCGAGGACGGGATGCCGAGCAGGTTGACGAGGTTCTGCAGCTCCTGCAGCAGCACCGTGCCGAGCAGGACGCCGATCAGCGAGCCTTCGCCGCCACGCAGCGAGAAGCCGCCGAGCACCGCGGCCGCGATGGCATAGAGCTCGTAGAACTGGCCGTGGCTCGCCGGCGAGATCGAGCGTGTGTACATGGCGAAATAGATAGCTGACAGCGCCGTCAGCACGCCGCAGATGACATAGGCGGCCATGACGATGCGGCCGGTGCGGATGCCGGAATATTTTGCCGCTTCCTCGTTCTTGCCGATGGCATAGAGATAGCGCCCGAACACCGACCGGTGCAGCACCACCCACATGACGACGGCGATGACGATCAGCGCGATGAAGCTGTTCGGCACGCCCCAGGACCGCCCCGCCGTCAGGAACTCGAGTTCCGGGAAGTTCTGTCCGAAGGCAAAGCCGGCGGTGCCGTCGGCGGTGTAGAAGCGCGCCACGCCGCGATAGATCAACAGGCCGCACAAAGTCACCACGAAAGGCTGCAATTTGAGCCGGGTGATCAGCCAGCCATGCGCCAGCCCGATGATGCCGCCGAGCACCAGGATCAGCGGCAGGGCGACCGGCCAGGCCATGCCGCGCGTGGCGATGAAGTCGATAAACAGCACGCCGAGCAGCGCAACCACCGAGCCGACCGACAATTCGATGCCACCGGTGATGATGACGAAGGCTTGGCCAATCGACAGGATGCCGAACAACCCGATCAGGTTCGAGGTGTTGGCGAGATTGATCGGCAGCAGGAAGCGCGGGTTGATGATCGCCACCACCGCACCGACCACCAGGATCAGGATCAGCAGGCCGAGATCTTTCTTGCTCATCGTCTTCTCCCAGTGCCTGCGAACTACTTCGGCTGCTTGCCGACCGCCAGCAGCAGCACGTTTTCCTGGCTGAACCGGTCCTTATCGAGAATGCCCGAGATCTGGCCTTCATGCATGACGGCAATGCGGTCGGAAACGCCGATCACCTCCTCCATGTCGCTGGAGATCATCAGCACGGCGACGCCGGCATCGGCCAGCGCCCGCATCAGTCCGTAGATCTCGGCCTTGGCGCCGATGTCGATACCGCGGGTCGGTTCGTCGAGAATCATCACCTTCGGCTTCATCGCCAGCCATTTGGCCAGCACGACCTTTTGCTGGTTGCCGCCCGACAGCGTACCGGTACGCGTCTGCACGGAGGGCGCCCTGATGCCGAGATCGGTCTTCTGCTTCTCGGCGGTGGCGGCCTCGGCGCTGGCCGAGACCAGCGAGCGCCGCGAATGTGCCGGCAGATTGGGCAGCGAGATGTTCTGGGCGATCGAAAGGTCGAGCAGGATGCCGGTCAGCTTGCGATCCTCGGGGACGAGGAAAATACCGTTGGCCACTGCGTCCGCGGCCGAACCAAGAACCAGATCTTTTCCGTCAAGCTGGAACGAGCGGCCAAAGCTCTTGTCGATGCCAAACAGGACGCGCGCCAGCTCCGTCCGACCGGAGCCGACGAGACCGGCGAGGCCGAGGATCTCGCCATGCCTGACATCGAGGTCGACGGGCCGGTCGGGATAGGCAGCGGTGCGAATGGCCTTGACCGACAGCGCGACAGAGCCCGGCGGGCGCGCCGATTCTGCGGCCTTCTCCCTCTCCTTCAGCATGCGGCCGATCATCAGCTTGACCATCTGGTCGTGATTGATGGCGCTCTTCGGCAAGGTTCCGGCGAGCATGCCGTCCCTGAGCACGACGACGCGGTCGGCGACGCGCTCGACCTCGTGCAGGCGGTGCGAGATGAAAATGACGCTGATGCCGTCTGCCTTCAGCGCCTTGATGACACCGAGCAGCTTGTCGGTTTCTGCGATCGGCAGGCTCGATGTCGGTTCGTCGAGGATGACCAGCCGCGCCTCGATCGACAGCGCCTTGGCGATCTCGACCATTTGCTGCTGGGCCAGCGACAGCGCCGACACCGGCGTATCGGCCGAGAAATTGGCGCCCACGCGTTTGAGCAGCGGCGCCGCCAGCGCTCGCAGCCTGGCGCGGTCGACCAGCCTGAACGGGCCGGCGCGCAGCGGTTCGCGGCCGAAGAAAATATTGGCGGCGACGTCGAGGTTCTCGAACAGGTTGAGTTCCTGGTGGACGAAGGCGATGCCCGAACCGATGCTGGCTTCGACGGTCAGACTGTCATGGGCGACGCCATCGACGGTGATGGTGCCGGTGTCCGGCCGGGTCACGCCGCCGAGGATCTTCATCAGCGTCGATTTGCCGGCGCCGTTTTCGCCGACCAGGCCGATGACCTCGCCGGGCCTGACCTCGATCGAGAACCCGTCCAGCGCGACAACGCCGGGATAAGTCTTGCGCACGCCGTCGAGGCTCAGGAACGGAGCGGCCGTGGATGCAACGATGGATGGGTCGGAATAATTCATCACGCCTGACAGCAGCCGGTGAGCCGTTTTGGCCTCAGACTGACGGGCCTTGCGAGGCGCGTCAATAGAATCGCCGGCTCAGGGCGAACCCTTGAGCCGGCGCAACTTATTCGCTCAATTTCCCGACATCGCCTTGAGGTTGGCGGCGTAGGCGTCGACATCGTCCTTGCCGATGATCTTGGTCGGCACGATGATCAGGCCATCGGCGGGAACGCCCGACTTGTCGCCCTCGAGATAGGCAGCCATCAGCTTCATGCCCTGATAGGCCCATTCGAAGGGTTGCTGCACGACGGTGGCGGCGACGGTACCTTCCTTGACGCCGCCCAGCGTGATCGGATCGTCGTCGAAGCCGACGACGGTGATCTGGCCGAGCTTGCCGGCATCGCGCAGCGCTTCATAGATGCGCGGCGTGTTGTAGGAGTAGAAGCCGACCATGCAGGTGACGTCGGGGCTGGCGACCAGCGCGTCCTCGACGTTCTTCTTGGCGCGGGCCTGATCGATGTCGTCGCCACGCACGTCGACCAATTCGATCTTGGTGCCCGCGAGGCCGTCCTTCATGCCCTGGATGCGCTCCTTGGCATTGTCGGCGCCGAGCAGGCCAACGAAGCCGAGGCACTTGCCGCCGTCGGGCATTGCCTTCTTGGCGATCTCGGCCGCCTGCTTGCCGGCATCGACATTGGACGAGCCGATATAGGCGACACGCTTGGTCTGCGGCGCGTCGCTGTCGGTGGTGAACAATGCCGTCTCCGAGGCGATCTTGTTCAGCCCGTCGGTCGACGTCTTGGGGTCCACCGCCGAAACCATGATCCCCTTCACGCCGGCCGTCACCAGATCGTCCATCAGGCGCTGCTGTATGGCGACCGAGGACTGTTCCGGATATTTGAGCTCCAGACTATAGTTGGGCAGTTCGCCTTGAGCCTTCTTGACGCCGGCTTCGGCCGCCTTCCAGAAATCGGAAGCGCCGTTGACGACGAAGGCCAGCGTCGGCTTGTCGTCGGCGCGCGCAATTGCCGTGACGGACAGGCCGAGCAGCAGGGCCGCGGCGGCGACGGACGTATTTCGTATCACAGATTTCATGTTCAACCTCCCATTTGAATCAGTCGTGTCGCTGATGTGAATTTGCGGATTGCGGCTTGGACGCCCCTCCTCCTCAAGGGTTCCGGCAGCGAAAGAACGGCGCCAATCCAGCCACGATGCAAACTCTAGACACTCGTTTGCGGTTAGTAAATAGTCCGATTTGTCTGACATTTTCGTGATTGCGCGACGCATTTACGCCGGCCCGAGAGCCGCCAGACATCGCGTCGCACGCTCGATTTGCCGCGCCCAGCATGATCCATGCCGGGCATGACAAATTGACTTTAGAACGTTGCGAGTTATTAGTAAACAGTATTAGTTTCTTGGTTGGAACGTCGCTTGCCATGAGCGGCAAGGCCTTGGCCGCCGCGTGGAGCAGAGAGACGCCAGGGGATCGAGCGGACCGTCGATGGCTTGCGCAGCGGCAGAAATCCGCGAGAAATCAAGCTTTGTGGCGAGATTGTCGTTTGCGCCGCCGTATGGCGGGCGATGGGATTCGATTGATAATAATGATAAATTTGATTTCCGTTTATAAACGCGGCATGTCGGACCGGCTTGCCGCCCGCGACGCGATCCGGTTAGACGGGCCGGGGTGGGAAACATGAAACCATGAGCGAACCGACGGATCTCAGCGATCCCGATGTCTCCAGGCGGCGCAAGCCGTCGGGGAAAAACCCCAAGGGCCGCGTTACCATGACCGACATCGCCAGGGCGGCAGGCTGTTCGCAGGCGACGGTTTCGTTCGTGCTCAACAACACGCCGGGCATCAGGCTGTCGCAGCAAACCCGAGAGCGGGTGATCGAGACGGCGCGAACGCTGGGCTATTCGCCGCCCGTGTTTTCTGCCTTGCGAGCCCCGGTTGCAGCATTCGACGGGCTGGATGGCGTGATCGGCTTCGCCGTCGACCAGTTGGCGACCAGCCCGGAGGCGGTCGTCGCCATTGAAGGGGCGCGGCAAGCCTCGTGGAACGCCGGCAATGTAGTGTTGGTGGCGCAGACCATGGGCGACGAGGTGATGGAGCCCCGGGCCATCGCGGCACTGACCAAGCGGGGCATTTCGGCACTGATCTACATGACCATTTTCACCCGCGAGATCGTCGCGCCGGACTATCTCTACGGCCTCGACATTCCGGTCATCCTGCTCAACTGCTACACCGCCGACTATGCCTTCCCCGCCGTGGTGCCGAGCGAGATCGCCGGCGGCCAGAGCTCCACCCGCCACTTGATCGGCCATGGCCACCGGCGCATCGCCACCATCACCGGCGAGCCCTGGATGCAAGCGGCGCAGGACCGGCTGAAGGGCTACCGCCGGGCGCTGGCGACGGCCGACATTCCGCTCGACCCGGCGCTGGTCGTCGAAGGCGACTGGTCGGCGAGCGCCGGCTATGCCGCGACCGTCAAGCTCTTGGCGCTGAAGGACCGGCCGACCGCGATCTTCTGCCAGAACGACCGCACCGCGATCGGCTGCTACGAGGCGCTGAAGGAGGCCGGCCTGCACATCCCCCGGGATATTTCGGTGATCGGTTATGACGACGAGGAGATCGCGCGGCATCTGTTCCCGCCGCTGACGACGTCGATCCTGCCGCATATGGCGATGGGACAATGGGCGATCGAGCAGCTCGAAGTCCCCGCTGCTCCCGGTCGTGGCCGCTATCCCATCACCAAGCTCGAATGCCCGCTGGTGGAGCGGGAGTCGGTTGGCGCTCTGGCGGGCTGAGGCGAGAGCGCCGGCGATCGACAATGGCACAGGCTTGACATCGGGCCCGGCATATACCCGATTGATTTCATGAGATTGCAAAGCTGCTACAATTTTCAGGACTTCCGCCGGCTGGCAAAACAGCGCCTGCCAGGTCCGATCTTCAATTATATCGATGGCGGCGCGGACGACGAGACGACGCTGCGGCGCAACACGGCGGCGTTCGAGGACTGCGATCTCGTCCCCAACGTCCTTGCCGGCGTCGGACAGGTCGACATGTCGGTCACCGTCATGGGCCAGAAGCTGGCGATGCCGGTCTATTGTTCGCCGACGGCTCTCCAGCGACTGTTTCACCATAGCGGCGAGCGCGCCGTCGCCGCGGCGGCGGAGAAGTTCGGCACGATGTTCGGCGTCTCGTCGCTCGGCACGGTCAGCCTGGAGGAAGTCCGCAAGCACAGGACGCCGCAGGTCTATCAGTTCTATTTCCACAGGGATCGCGGCCTGAACCGCGCCATGATGGAGCGCGCCAAGACGTCCGGCGTCGACGTGATGATGCTGACGGTCGACAGCGTCACCGGCGGAAACCGCGAGCGTGACCTGCGGACCGGCTTTTCCATCCCCTTTCGGCTTACGCTCGGCGGCATGATGCAGTTCGCGATCAAGCCGAGATGGGCTATCGACTATTTGACGCACGAAAAGTTCAGCCTGCCGCAGTTGGACGGCCATATCGATCTCGGCGGCGGCGCGCTTTCCATCAGCCGCTATTTCACCGAGATCCTCGAGCCGTCGCTGGATTGGAAGGACGTCGAAGACATGGTCCGCTTCTGGAACGGCCAGTTTTGCCTGAAGGGGATCATGAGCGTCGCCGATGCCAGAAAGGCGGTCGACATCGGCTGCACCGGTATCGTTCTGTCAAATCATGGCGGCAGACAGCTGGACGGCTCGCGCAGCCCCTTCGACCAACTGTCGGAGATTGCCGACGCGGTGGGCGACAAGATAGACGTGATCATCGACAGCGGCGTCCAGCGCGGCACGCATGTGCTGAAGGCCCTGTCGTTGGGCGCCAAGGCCGTCGGCGTCGGGCGCTACTATCTCTTCCCGCTGGCAGCCGCCGGACAGGCCGGCGTCGAACGGGCGCTCGGCCTGATGCGAACCGAGATCGAACGCGACATGCGGCTGATGGGATGCAGGTCGGTGGCAGAGCTTTCCAGGGGGAATGTGCGGTTTAGGTAATAGAGCCGGGAAGTGGCGCACGGCATAAGCTTTTCGAAGTGCGAAACTATACCGACCTGCCGCTGCTCCTGCCGTCCGTTTCGAAGACAGCCTCGCCGGAAACAGCATCCGTATATCCGCCCTCAAGCTGCTGCAACGTATGGCGGAACCGATCAAGATTGCCCAGCATTTTGTGCCTGGCATCGACCATGTGCTGAAAAGTGTCCCACTCTCCAATCGAGAAGAAGGCGCCATCTCCCGATTTGATGAGAGCCATTTTTCGCAATCCCTCGAAATTGCGCGGAGCGCTGCTGAACAGTTCGACGAATTCGTCTTCACTACCCGGCTTGACCCAGAAGCGGACGCTGTTGAATGCCGTCATGTACGTTCCCCCGTGAAAGAACTGAAAACCTCGAATATGCGAGGCCCTAACGCACCTCGAACCCTTCGAACAGGTGTACAGGAAAATCGGAAGGTTGGCTTCAGTCACCTCTGGCCGAAAGCCCCGTTTCTGGCGCTATTTTGCCAGGAAGAGGACGACGCTCGATCTCAATCGGTACGCCCTTCCGACCGGCAATGAAACGCGCTGTTAACGCCGTTCGCGGGTGACAGGATGTTGGCCGCAGTTCGAAGGTATAATCTGCGTCTCGCTGTCAGTTGCGGAGGCGAAAATGAATTTGCTTCGGATTGCGCTCTTGTGCACGGCCATGATCGACGTTGGAATGCCGGCCGTTCGCGCTGAGGATCGGCCTGTGCCGCAGAACAATAAAGCCGCAACAACGCAGCCGCCCGTTCATTGTGAAGGCCAAAATTGTCTCCCGCCGGCGAAAGATCCCGTGCAGGAATGCACTGGCCAGGATTGCACGCCAGGCCCGCCGACTGAACCGGGCCCGGAGATTAAGCAGGCCGACTGAGCAGCATTAGCTGACGATCCCCTTTTTGGCATGGATGGCGCTCAGCCCTCGCGACTTTCCGGCCACCGGTGGTAGATTCTGTTACTTATGTTCCCGGGGGTAGGCATGAGTTTATTGGCGCGCCCGAAGAGATTCGAACTCCTGACCCCCAGATTCGTAGTCTGGTGCTCTATCCAGCTGAGCTACGGGCGCGCAACAGGCCATGCTTTGCATAGCCCCGCGATCCGATCCTGGCGACCGGCCGCGAATGTGAGCTGTTCCCTAGCGACTGAATTTGCGAAAAGCAAGCCGATCCTGGCCAAAAGTTTTGCCGTCATGTTTTGCCGTCATGCGCCGGCCGGCGAAGGCAAGATCGCGTCACGCGGCGGCCGAGCCGATAGGTCGTCGTCTTGGATCAGTCATTTGCCAATCGGAACGGCCCGTAACGAAAGACGCCGTTGCACGGCGGCCGAGCCGATGGCTCGTAGCCTCGGACCAACCATTTGCGAATTGAAACGGTCCGTAACGAAACGGTTCGTTACGCCGGGCGGCGCAGTCCGTTGCGGGCCTGGTCGAGCCGGACCGGCTGGTCGGGAATGGTGACCGCGAATGTGGTGCGGCCGCCGATGCTTTCGACCAGCTCCACCGTGCCGCCATGGGCGCGGATCAATTCATGGGCGATCGCCAGGCCAAGGCCGGTGCCGCCGCTGCGGGCCGAGCCGCGGAATGCCGCGAACAGGTTTTCTCGCGCCTTTGGCGGCAGGCCGGGGCCGGTGTCGGTGACGACGATGCGGCTGACGCTGCCGATGCGCTCGGCCGATATGGTCAGGCGGCGCACCACGGCGCTCTCGGTGTCGGCCGCCATCGCCTGCACGGCGTTGCGGCTAAGATTGGTGAGCACGCGGAACAGCTGGTCGGAATCGGCGTCGACCTCGAGCACCGGATCGACGGCGTTGACGAATTCGATGCCGCATTCGATGTCGAGCAGGCCCTGGACGTCCTCGACCAGCTGGCGCAGCCGCAGCCTGCGGCGCGACGGCGGCGGCTCCTGGGTGCGGCCATAGGCCAGCACGCCCTCCGAGTAGGACACCGCACGGTCGAGCGCGCGCAGCAGTTTTGGTGCGAAGGCCTGCACGGTCGGGTCCTTGACCTGGCGCAGGCGGTCCGACATCAGTTGCGCCGAGGCGAGGATGTTGCGCATGTCGTGGTTGATCTTCGACACGGCCAGGCCGAGATCGGCCAGGTGCTTCTGCTCGGTCAGCATCTTCTGCAGCCGCTCCTGCATCTGCGACAGCTCGCGTTCGGCGACGCCGATCTCGTCGGCCCGGGCGGCGGGGTGAATGATGCGGCCGGGGTCGTCGGGCGCCTCGGAAAAGGACAGCATCGAGCGTGTCATCGTCCTGATCGGGCCGATCATGATCAGGTCTATCGCGGCGTAGACCAGCATGGCGGTGAACAGCGAGATCAGCAGCGAGACGAAGGCGACGTTGCGCGAATAGATCAGCATGGCATTGCGCAGGCGGTGGTCGGGCATGATCAGCTCGAATTCTTTGTCGCTGTCGCCGACCGGCCCGAAAACGCGCAGCATCCGCTTGCCGCCGAAAAACAGCGTGTCCAGCGCGCCGGTCATACCCTCGATCATGCCGACATTGGCGATATCGATATGCTCGTCGACCTGCGGCGGCATTTCGGCCACGACCAGAAGCCGCGAGACGCCGCCGTCGCGCACGGCGATCGCCTTGGCGCCGATCGCCATCAGTACGTCGTTCTGGGCGGCACGCGACAGCGAGGCAGGTTCGCCCTGCACTAGGACGATGGAAACCGCGGCGGCGGTGCTCAGCCTCTCCTTCAGCCAACTCAGCCTGTAGCTGGCGATCCAGGGCACGAAGATGAGGATTTCGGCCAAGAGCACGAAGACGATGGTGAGCAGCAGCAACTTGGTCGACAGGCCGCGCGCCAGCGGCACCCTGCGGGTGGCCGCCTTCGCCTGGGCGATGCTTTCGTCGGTTGCTGGGACTTCACTCATGCTCGTCGTCACGGCTGCCTGTCATCACGGCTGCTTGTCTTAGGGACTGCTCGTCTTCACGATCGCTTGATCGGGTGAGATTAGGCGATTGCGGCTTTTTTGCCAAATTCATCCTTGGTCGAAGCCGGACAAAGGGCCGCAAGACTTCGATGCCGGTCCGACAATGCCGGCCCGACACGCTGGATTGACTTCCAAAACCCTTCTTTCTATAAGCCCGCTCACGCTCGGGCCATTCGTCCCGGCGCGGTTTCGATCGCGCCTAAACCGGCCCGGCAAAGCTCCTGTTACAAAGTGACAGAATCAAGAAGGGCCGCACCCCGCGGTATTTAAACAAATGAAGCGTACTTACCAGCCGTCCAAACTCGTCCGCAAACGCAGGCACGGTTTCCGCGCCCGCATGGCCACCAAAGGTGGCCGCGGCGTCGTCGCAGCCCGCCGCAACCGCGGCCGCAAGCGTCTCAGCGCCTGAGCACCAAGCGAGAGACAAGATCGTTGCCCGCAACCGGCAAGCCAACGGGTGCCCATCCCAAGCGGCTTCTGAAGCGCGCGGAATTCCTGGCTGTCCGCCGCGGCGAAAAGCGCCGCGGGCGGCTTTTCCTCGTCGAGGTCCTGGGCCGCGGCGACAGCGAGGCGCCGCGCGTCGGCTACACCGTCACTAGGAAGGTCGGCAACGCCGTCGTTCGCAACCGCATCCGGCGGCGGCTCAGAGAGGCCGTGCGCACGCATGCCGCGGATGACATGGCGCCGGGCAATGATTATGTCATCGTCGGGCGCGAAGACGTGCTTACCACTCCGTTCGGCCAGTTGAAGGCCGAACTCTCCCGCAGATTGCGTGGAACACGATAGGCCAAGGGCTTCGATGGAAAACAACCGCAACTTCTTCATCACCATCGCACTGTCGGTGCTGATCCTGGCGCTTTGGCAATATTTCTATGTGATGCCGCGCAGCGAGATGCAGCGCGAAGCCGCCCGCATCGAAGAGCAGCGCGTGGCGGAGCAGAAGAAGGCCGCCCAAGGCACCAGTCCGGGCGCCAGCGAAACACCGGTGCAGCCCGGCGCCATTCCGAGCGCGCCTGGCGGCGAAGCCGTCACCGCGGCTAGCCGCGACCAGGCGATCGCCTCGACCAAGCGCGTCAAGATCGACACGCCGAGCCTCGAAGGCTCGATCAACCTCACCGGCGCACGTCTCGACGATCTCAAGCTCAAGCATTACAGGGAGACGGTCGACAAGACCTCGCCCGAGATCGCGTTGCTCAACCCGGCGTCCCTGCCGAACGGCTATTTCGCCGAGATTGGTTTTTCCGGCACGCCGGATGTGGGCAGGCTGCCGGGTCCCGACACCGTCTGGCAGACCGACGGCAATGCGACGCTGACACCGGCGACGCCGGTGACACTGACCTTCACCAACGACAAGGGCCTGACCTTCAAACGCACCTTCTCGGTCGACGCCCAGTATATGTTCACCGTGTCCGACACGGTCCAGAACGGCGGCTCGGCGCCCGCGACGCTGTCGAACTATGGCCGCGTCACCCGTTTCGACAAGCCGGCTATCGCCAGTACCTATGTGCTGCACGAAGGCCTGATCGGCGTTACCGGAAGCGAGGGCCTGCAGGAGTACAAATACTCCAGCGTCGAATCGGAAAGGGAATACAAGCCAGGCAAGTCGACCGACGGCTGGCTAGGCATCACCGATAAATATTGGGCGGTGACCCTGGTGCCGCCTGGCGGCGGCGAATTTCAGCCCAAATTCTCTTATTTCGAGTTCAAAAGCGGGCCCCATCCGCACAGCTACCAGTCCGATTTCCTGTCCGATCCGGTCACAATCGCTCCCGGGCAATCGACGACCGTGGAGTCGGAGATATTCGCCGGCGCCAAGGAAGTTTCGACGATCAACGCCTATGAAAAGGACCGTCATATCCGTCAGTTCGACCTCCTGATCGACTGGGGCTGGTTCTATTTCATCACCAAGCCGATGTTCTGGCTGATCGACACGCTTTACAAATTCTTCGGCAATTTCGGTCTGGCGATCCTCGCCACCACCGTCATCGTCAAGGCGCTGTTCTTCCCGCTTGCCAACAAGTCCTATGCGTCGATGGCGAACATGAAGAAGGTGCAGCCCAAGATGCTCGAGATCCGCGAGAAATACGCGGACGACAAGATGAAGCAGCAGCAGGCGATGATGGAGCTCTACAAGACCGAGAAGATCAATCCGCTCGCCGGCTGCTGGCCGGTGGCATTGCAGATCCCGGTGTTCTTCTCGCTCTACAAGGTGCTCTACATCACCATCGAAATGCGGCACGCGCCGTTCTTCGGCTGGATCCAGGATCTGGCGGCGCCGGACCCGACATCGATTTTCAACCTGTTCGGGCTGATCCCCGTTACCTTGCCGCACATGCTGATGATCGGCGTCTGGCCGCTGATCATGGGCGTGACGATGTTCCTGCAGATGCGCATGAACCCGACGCCGCCGGACCCGACGCAGGCGGCGATCTTCACGTGGATGCCCGTGATCTTCACCTTCATGATGGCGGGTTTTCCGGCCGGCCTCGTCATCTACTGGGCCTGGAACAACACGCTGTCGATCCTGCAGCAGGGCGTGATCATGAAGCGGCAAGGCGCCAAGATCGAATTGTGGGACAATCTGGTCGCGCTGTTCCGCAAGAAACCGTCGCCGGCGGAATAGCCGGCGCTCCGACGATGCGAGACCAAAAAGCCCCGGTTCGTCCGGGGCTTTTTGCACAAGCTGCCCGCCTGGATTAAGCGATTGGTACTGCCGGACGGATCGCGCTATTTTGACCTGCCTGGCAGTTGCTCGACGGAGCTCGATATGACCGGACCCAATCCATCGATCAAGCATCCGATCCCGTTGCACACACGCGTCGGCTTTCTGAAACCGCTGGTGACGGCGCCGAATATCGAGATCGGCGACTTCACCTATTATGACGACCCTGACGGACCCGACAAATTCGCCGAAAAATGCGTGCTGCATCATTATCCGTTCATCGGCGACAGGCTGGTCATCGGCAAGTTCTGCGCCATCGCCGAGGGTGCGCGCTTCATCATGAACGGCGCCAATCACGCCATGTCCGGCTTTTCGACCTATCCGTTCAACATCTTTGGTCACGGCTGGGAGGAAGGTTTCGACCCGGCGACATGGTCGAAGGAGGTGCGTGGCGACACAATCGTCGGCAACGACGTCTGGATCGGCATGGAAGCGGTGATGCTGCCGGGCGTGAAAATCGGCGACGGCGCTATCGTCGCGGCAAAGTCGGTGGTGACGCACGATGTGCCAGCCTATGCGATTGTCGCCGGTAATCCGGCCAAGGTGGTGAAGATGCGCTTCGACGACAGGACCATCCGGCGGCTGCTGGCGCTAGCGTGGTGGCACTGGCCGGTGGAAAAGATCAGCCGCAATCTCGATGCCATTCGTGGCAGCAACATTTTTCTTCTGGAGGCAGCGGTTTGAACGCGTTGAACAAGACCACGATCGGCATCGAATTGTTCACGCGAGCCTGGATCTTCATCCGCGGCGTGCCGGCGATGAAATTCCTGCCGCCGGAGGGTCCACCCGAGATCGCCTTTGCCGGCCGCTCCAATGTCGGCAAATCGTCGCTGATCAACGCGCTGGTCAACCAGAAGGGGCTGGCGCGCACCTCCAACACGCCGGGCCGGACGCAAGAGCTCAACTATTTCGTGCCTGGCGGATTTTCGGGAGAAGGCGCCGATCTGCCGCCGATGGCGCTGGTCGACATGCCAGGCTATGGCTACGCCACTGCGCCGAAGGAAAAGGTCGACGAGTGGACGAAGCTCGTCTTCGACTATCTCAAGGGCCGGGTGACGCTGAAGCGCGTCTACGTGCTGATCGATGCCCGCCACGGCATCAAGGCCAAGGACGACGAGGTGCTGTCGCTGCTCGACAAGGCGGCGGTGTCGTATCAGATCGTGCTGACCAAGACCGACAAGATCAAAGCGGCGGGGGTACCGCGGCTGATCGAGGAAACGCTCCAGAAGATCAAGAAACGCCCGGCGGCATTTCCCTTCGTGCTCGCCACGTCGTCGGAAAAGAGCGAGGGCCTCGAGGAATTGCGTGCGGCGATCGTGCTCGCCGCCAACGGCGGATAGGCAACGGACTCCGACGGCTGGTCAGGCGGGGCTGGAGGCCCGTTCCTGCTCTGCAAGCTGTTCGGTGCCGTAGGCCTTCAGGAACACATCGACGCCCGACCTGACGATGTGTTCGATCTCGGCCGCACTTGGCGCCTTGGTGCGATAGGCGAAAATGCACTGGCGGAAAAGACCGGCCAGACACAGCTCGGTGAACTGATAGGCGGCAAGCTCGACGTCGTCGATCTTCAGCAGGCCGCGTTCGATAGCCATGTTGAGGAAAACGACGACCCTGTCATGGCCACGCTTCGGGCCGCGTTCGTAGAACCGGGCACCAAGCTCCGGGATGCGTTCCGACGCGCCGATCACCGTCCGCTGCGCCAGGATGACCCTCGCCGAAGTGATCTTCATGGACAGCACGATGCCGAACTTCACCAGCGTCTGGCGAAGGTCGCCAATCTGGTCGAGCACTTCGTACATGTTCTTGAAAATCGTGCCGCGCTCTTCCTCGATCAGCGCTTCGAACAGCTCTTCCTTGTTGGCGAAGTAGACATAGATCGTGCCCTTGGACACGCCGGCCTCGCGCGTAATGTCGTTCATCGACGCGGCTTCGAAGCCCTTGTCGATGAAGACACGGCGCGCACCGTCGATGATCTGGCTGCGCTTGACCGGGTCTTGCCCCGCGGCCGGGCGGCCGCGCGGCAGACTGTCCAGCAGATCGCACTGGTCCTTGCCGGCGCTGGGCAATGGGCCTGAATCAGGCAAAGGAGCGGCCTTGGGGGCTTCGGCCATAATGTCACACCTCGTAAAATAATTCGAACCATCCGGTTCGATTGCTCTTGATATGGTCCTCTTTAAGCGCTAAGTCAACGTCGAGATCGAACCGAACGGTTCAGTCTGACAAAATTCAGCGCCAGTTAATTTAGAGAGATATCATGTCCTCGAACGCGCCCACCAGTGCCGAAGTCCGCCCCTTCCCCAGTGCCAAGGTCCAGCCTGCGATCGAAGCGCCGGAGGCCCCTCTCAAGCCCGCCGACGTCACCCCGCTGGCTCCCGCCAAGAAGAAGCGCTCAATGCGCTCGATGTTGCTGCCCATCATCGGCCTGGCCCTGCTGGGCGCCGGCGCCTGGTATGGCTATGATTACTGGACCGACGGGCGCTTCATGATCACGACCGACGACGCCTATGTCCAGGCCGACACGGCGTTCATCTCGCCAAAAATCTCGGGTTATGTCGATCAGGTCAAAGTGACCGAGAACCAGCAGGTGAAGGCCGGCGACCCGCTGCTGATCGTCGATGACGGCGACTACAAGATAGCCGTTGCCCAGGCCGAGGCGCAGATCGCCACGTTGAGCAAGACGCTCGACCGCATCGATGCCCAGACCGAGGCGGCGCGCGCCTCGCTCAAGCAGGCGCAGGCGGAGAAGACCGCCGATCAGGCCGCGGCCGATAATGCGAAGCGAGCTCAGGTTCGTGCCGCCCAGTTGCTCAAGACCCGCGTCGGTACCCAGGCCCAGTTGGACGATGCCCAGACGGCGGTCGAGCAAGCCAATGCCGCACTAGCCGGCGCCGACGCGCAGATCGCGGCGGCTCAGGCCAATATCGGCGTGCTCCAGGCGCAGCGGGCGGAATCGGCAAGCACGCTGGCCTCGCTGCAGCTTGCCCACGACAAGGCGGTGCGGGATCTGTCCTTCACCGTGCTGCGCGCACCCTATGACGGCGTGGTCGGCAACCGCTCGGTCGAGCAGGGCGACCTGATCAGCCCCGGACAGAAGCTCGCCGTCATCGTGCCAATGGACAAGCTCTACATCGTCGCCAACTTCAAGGAGACCCAGCTTGCCCGGCTGGTGCCTGGTGAAAAGGTCAGAGTGTCGGTCGACGCGATCGACGGTCAGGACATCGAGGGTACCGTGTCGTCGCTGGCCCCGGCTTCGGGAGCAGTGTTCTCGCTGCTGCCGCCGGAGAACGCCACAGGCAATTTCACCAAGGTGGTGCAGCGCGTTCCGGTTCGCATCGACGTGCCCGCGGATGTGCTGAAGACGGGCAAGCTGCGCGCCGGCCTGAGCGTCGTCGTCGCCGTCGACAGCCGCACGGCGCCTTCGGCATCGAAGTAAAGCGGAACCGGGAGCAAAGGTCATGGCGACCGCAACCCTAACTGCAGGATCGGCGCCGACGCCAGCCATGCCGGTGCCGGTTGACCACATCTCGACACGCCGCGTCATCGCCTTCCTGGCAATGGTGTTCGGCATGTTCATGGCCATCCTGGACATCCAGATCGTCTCGGCCTCGCTGGCCGAGATCCAGGCGGGCCTGAGCGCCAGTTCGGACGAGATTCCGTGGGTGCAGACGGCGTATCTGATTGCCGAGGTGGTGATGATCCCGCTGTCGGGCTTCCTCAGCCGGATGCTGTCGACGCGGGTGCTGTTCACAATCTCGGCGGCAGGTTTCACCGCGGCCAGCGCGATGGCGGCGACCGCAACCAATATCGACCAGATGATCGTCTACCGCGCCGTGCAGGGCTTCATCGGCGGCGGCATGATCCCGAGCGTCTTTGCAGCCGCCTTCACCATCTTCCCGCCGTCGCGTCGCGCCATCGTCTCGCCGATGATCGGCCTGGTAGCGACGCTGGCGCCAACCATCGGCCCGACCGTCGGCGGCTATATCAGCCATGCCATGTCCTGGCACTGGCTGTTCCTGGTCAACGTCGTGCCCGGCATTCTGGTGACGACGGCCGCCTGGTCGCTGATCGACTTCGACAAACCCAATCTCAAGCTGTTCAGCAAGTTCGACTGGTGGGGGCTTGCCGGCATGGCCGCCTTCCTCGGCTGCATGGAATATGTGCTGGAGGAAGGTCCCAACAACGACTGGCTGCAGGATCAGGCGGTGTTCATCTGCGCCGTCATCATGACCTTCGGCGCGGTGCTGTTCTTCTGGCGCGTGTTCACCGCCGAGGAGCCGATTGTCGATCTGAGGGCTTTCAGCAATATCAATTTTGCCTTCGGCTCGCTGTTCTCCTTCGTCGTCGGCATCGGCCTCTACGGTCTGACCTATCTTTATCCGGTGTTCCTGGGGCGGATCCGCGGCTACGATTCGATGATGATCGGCGAGGCGCTGTTCGTCAGCGGCCTGGCCATGTTCTTCACTGCGCCGATCTCCGGCATCCTATCGAACAAGATGGACCCGCGCATCATGATGATGATCGGCTTCTTCGGCTTCGCCACGGGGACCTGGTGGATGACGCATCTCACCGCCGACTGGGATTTCTATGAACTGCTGATCCCGCAGATCCTGCGGGGCTGCTCGATGATGCTTTGCATGGTGCCAATCAACAACATTGCGCTCGGAACCTTGCCGCCGGAGCGGCTGAAGAATGCGTCTGGCCTGTTCAACCTGACCCGCAATCTCGGCGGCGCCGTCGGCCTGGCAGTCATCAACACCGTGCTGATCGACCGCAATGCCTTCCACTACGCCAGGCTCTCCGAGCACGTGCAATGGGGAAGTGCCGCTGCGCAGCAGAAGCTGCAGAACATGACGCTCAACTTCGAGCAGACCGCCGGGCTCGACGCCTCCAAGGCGGCCATCTCCAAACTGTCAGGCATGGTCCAGCAGCAGGCGTCGCTGCTGTCGTTCATGGACGTATTCTTCATGCTGACGGTTTTGTTCGCGACGCTTGGGCTCTTCACCCTGGTGATCCGCAAGCCAGCCGCTCAGGGCGGCGGTGGCGGAGGCCATTGAGGCGCGCTGGATCCCCCGCCTGGCGCCCTCGCGCATGACCCCGAAAAGCGATTTTCGGGGTCATGCGCAAAATCAACCATTACGAAGTCCTCTCGCGCTCCGACAAAGTCAGGGTCGCAGCCGTCCTCACGTCGTCGCCGGCTTGAAGGTCAAGGCAACACCATTGATGCAGTGTCGCAACCCGGTCGGCGGCGGACCGTCGTCGAATACGTGGCCGAGATGGCCGCCGCAGCGGCGACAATGGACCTCCGTGCGGGTCATGCCCAAAGACCTGTCCACGGTCTTGCCGACGGAATTCGGGATTTCCTGCCAGAAGCTCGGCCAGCCTGTGCCGGAATCGAACTTGGTCTCTGACGAATAGACCGGCAGGCCGCAGCCGGCGCAAGCGAAGATGCCTTTGCGGTGCTCGTTGAGCAGCGGACTGGTGCCCGGGTATTCCGTGCCCTCCTTGCGCAGCACATTGAAGGCCGCGTCGGACAGGATGGCGCGCCACTCGGCTTCGGTCTTGGTAACCTCGAAAGTCTCAGCCGCGCGTGCATCCTGGGCTCCGCCCATGCGCAGCGCGGTGGCGCCTGCGACAACGCCAATGGCTGCCGCACCACTCAAAAGAAGCTCGCGACGGTTCATGGCCATTCCTCCTGTCATTGCTTGTGCCAAATTCGACCGCCGCACGGAAATCAAAAGCCGGTGACGATCGCTGTCCTCAAAGCGGGACTCCGCGCCTATCCACATCTTGCGTGAACGGCGCGGAGTGTACGCAGGGAGGCCCTTAGCGATATCTTCGCCGGCAGCGTGCGTTTGTTACATCTTCGGCAGGAGAACCTTGTCGACGACGTGGATGACGCCGTTGGACTGCTCGACATCGGCGATCGTCACATTGGCGACGTTGCCGTTCTCGTCGGTCACGGTGACCTTGCCGCCGTCGGCCTTGAGCGACAGTTCGCAACCACCGACCGTCTTGACCTTGTGGGTGCCGCCGTCGTTCTTGACCATCTTGGCGACGTCGGCGGCCATCGCTTTGGCGCCGATGACATGGCAAGTCAGGATCTTGACGAGCTTGTCCTTGTTTTCAGGCCTGAGCAGCGTCTCCACCGTGCCGGCTGGAAGTGCCGCAAAGGCCTCGTTGGTCGGCGCGAACACAGTGAAGGGGCCAGCGCTTTGCAGCGTATCGACCAGGCCGCCTGCCTTGACGGCAGCGACCAGCGTCGTGTGGTCCTTCGAGTTGACAGCATTTTCGACGATGTTTTTCTGGGCATACATGGCGGCGCCGCCGACCATCGGATTTTGAGCATAGGCAATGGTGGCGAGCGCGGAAATGGCGACCGTTCCGGCAAGCAAAAGGGTGGCGGATTTACGCATGATTTCAATCTCCTCGGGTTATCGTTCCCCTCATTTGGGAACGCAAGGAGATACGCGATAGAAATGCTGGAGTTTCGTCCTCTCCGCAAAAAAATATTTGTCGCTGCAATTTGCCCGGCGCGGATCGACAGCCGCCAACAAGCTTTGCAGGCGTTTCAATCGCGGGAGATAGATTTCAGGTCTGCTTCCGGAGATGAGAAGCGGTCAGATGCTCTTCAGATCGCCCGCTGCGACCACCGGTCCAGTCGGCTGGCCGGTCGGTGAACCGCCGGCAGGCTCAACGCTGACCGCAAGCACGGCGCCTTTCGCCAATTTCTCCTGGACGGCGGGCGGGATGGCCAAATGCGCGGTCGCACCGGCCGGGATGACGCCCATCGACACCGGCGCCTTCTTGCCTTCGATCATCCACAGCTCGAAGTCGTTGCCGGCGGCCCGCTCGCCGGAAACGTGGGAAAGACCGACCTCGTGACGGGCGGCATCGTAGACGACGAGATATTTGACGTCGCTGCCTTCGGCCGCCAGCGAGGCGACAAGCCGCGCCTGCGGCGGTTCGGTGGACGGGCGGAAGTAAGGCACGGCGATGTAGATCGCCAGCGCCGCAATGGCGGCGGCGGCAAGACCGCGCCAGAAGCCAAGGCTCGACCACAGGCCGGCGCGCGGCTCTGCAGCGAACAGCCGGCGGTCCAATGCTTCCTTGACCCTGATCGGAGGCTCTGTCTCCGGATAGGCGGCGGCCATCGGCGAAAGATGCGCCTCCCAGGCATCGACAAGGCGCGCGAAGGCGGCGTCCGCATCGATGCGGCGCGACGCGATCTCGCGTTCATCGGCGGCCAGAACGCCAAGAACGTATTCGGCGGCGAACAGGTCGTCGCCCCCACGTTCCGGTCCATTGTCGTCAGCCAGCGTCATCTTTCCAGGCATTCTCTCAGTTTCAACAGGCTGCGGCGCAGCCAGGTCCGCATCGTGTTCAGCGGTACGCCATAGCGCTCCGCCAGTTCGGCATAGCTTTTGCCATCCAGATAGGCGCCCCGGACGGCCGCCGCCCGGTCCTTCTCCAATTCCTTGAGACAATGGTAGATGCGTTCGGACTCACCGCCCGCCACGGCCATGGCCTCCGGCCCCGGCGCCGGATCGGCCACGTCGAGCGCGGCATCGATATAGGCGGCAGGCTCTCGCCGCGCCCTGATCCGATCGATCGCATGATTGCGCGCAATGGCCACCAGCCAGGAGATCGGGCTCAGATCCGAAACGGCGAAACGGTCCGCCTTCGTCCATATCTTGACGAAGACCTCTTGAAGCGCCTCTTCTGCATCTCCCCGATCCTTCAATACACGAAGGCAGACGCCGAAAAGTTTCGCGCTGGTCTGCCGGTAGAGCAGATCGAACGCAGCCCGGTCCTTCATCGAAGTCCGGACAATCAGGTTGCTGATGTCCTGCGGCGTCATCCGCCGCCAAATTAGGCGATTGCAATGTATTTGCAACGACTGAAATGGTCTTGCGCACCGGCAGCGCCAGCGTCGATTGCCAATGAAATCGCCGCCCGCTAGCTTGCAATGAGCGGGAGGGCGACCATGTCGATCGAGCGGGTTCTGTGGGAGCATGACGCAACCGGCCAGGTCGCACTCGTGCACAAGGGAGAGATTACACCGCAAGATCTCGTCGATGCGGCGATCGCCCGGGCCGAGGCCACCCACCCGGAGATCAACGCCATCGCCGAACCGCTCTATGAGGCGGCGCGGGCGCGGGCGAAAACCGTCGACCGCAAGCTGCCGTTTGCCGGAGTGCCCTTTGCGCTGAAGGATCTTGGCATCGCTATGAAGGGCGTGCCGACGCATGGCGGCAGCCGCATCCCGGCCTTCACCCCCGATTTCAGCTCGGTGATGACGGAGCGCTATCTGGCCGCCGGCCTGATTCCGATCGCCACCAGCACCGCACCCGAACACGGGCTGAGGCTGGTGACCGAGTCGGTGGCTTACGGCGTCACCCGCAATCCATGGAACACCGCGCACACGACCGGCGGTTCCTCGGGCGGTGCGGCTGCGCTGGTCGCGGCCGGCGTCGTGCCGGTGGCACATGCCTCGGATGGCGGCGGCTCGATCAGGGTGCCTGCGGCTTGTACCGGGCTGATCGGGCTGAAAACCTCGCGAGGCCGCGTACCCTTGACGCCGCTCGTCACCGAAAGCTGGTACGGCTTCGTCGTCGACCATGCGTTGGCCCGCTCGGTGCGCGATACGGCCCTGCTGCTCGACCTGACCCACGGGCCTGACCCGCTGTCGCCCTACGCGGCACCCTCGCCGAACGGCAGTTTCACTGCGGCGGCTGGGCGCGATCCGGGCAAGCTCAAGCTCGCCTTCTATCGAAAATCGCCGCTCGGTCTGCCGATATCGGAAGAGACGTTGAAAGCTCTGGATGCTGCGATCGGGCTGGCGCGCGAAGGCGGACACAGCGTCGAGGAGATCGACCTGCCCTATATCGATCGCGATTTCATCGCCGATTTCGCCAGAACCGTCGCTGCGGCGGTGGCCGGCACGATGCGTGGCGAGGCCTTGCGCGTCGGCCGCTCCATCTCAGGCGACATCGAACGCGCCACGCGCGTGATGAGCCGGTTCGGTGAAATTCTCTCGGCCGGCGAAATCAATGCCGGCCTGCAGCGGCTGCACGCCACTTCGCGCCGGCTTATCGCCGAAACCGCGCACTATGATGCTGTGCTGATGCCAGTTATCGCGCACCCGCCGGTCGCCTGCGGCACCATGGACCCGAAAGGCGCCGACGAATTCATCGAGAATGTCCTGGACAGACTGCGCCTCGCCGGCCTGCTGAAGTTCAAGCCGCTATTCGGCCAGCTGATGGACAAGAGCCTGTGGTTCACCCACTGGCCGGCGATCCAGAACGTCAGCGGGCAACCGTCGATCACGCTTCCGGTTTACGTCACCGATGCCGGCCTGCCGCTCGGCGTCCAGGCCGCCGGCCGCCCCGGCGACGAGGAAACGCTTTTGTCGTTCGCTGCGCAGATGGAAAGGATCTCGGGCTGGCTGGGCCGACGGGCGCCGCTCCAGCGGCCGGCATAGGCGGTGATTTGATCGATCGTGACAGCAAAGCCGTTTGCCCCCTCGTCCAATTCCCGCTAAGACGCCGCCGTTCATGCCAAGCTGGGAACCACGCCGATGACGGATGTCGCCGCCACCGCCGAAATGCAGGCCGCGCTGCTTTCAAGGGCGCTGCCCTACATGCAGCGCTACGAGAACAAGACGGTCGTGGTGAAATATGGCGGCCACGCGATGGGCGACATCGCGCTCGGCAAGGCTTTCGCCCGCGACATCGCACTTTTGAAACAATCCGGCGTCAACCCGATCGTCGTGCATGGCGGCGGGCCGCAGATCGGCGCCATGCTCAGCAAGATGGGCATCGAATCCAAATTCGAGGGCGGCTTGCGCGTCACCGACCAGAAGACCGTCGAGATTGTCGAGATGGTGCTGGCCGGGTCGATCAACAAGGAGATCGTCGCGCTGATCAATGCCGAGGGCGAGTGGGCGATCGGCCTGTGCGGCAAGGACGGCAACATGGTGTTTGCCGAAAAGGCGCGCAAGACCATGATCGATCCGGATTCCAACATCGAACGGGTGCTCGACCTGGGCTTCGTTGGTGAGCCTGTCGAGGTCGACCGCACATTGCTCGACCTCCTGGCGCGGTCCGAAATGATCCCGGTGCTGGCGCCGGTGGCGCCCGGCCGCGACGGCCATACCTACAACATCAACGCCGACACTTTTGCCGGCGCCATCGCCGGCGCCTGCCAGGCGACGCGCCTGCTGTTCCTTACCGACGTGCCCGGCGTGCTCGACAAGGACAAGAAGCTGATCGACGAGTTGACCGTGGCCGAGGCCAAGGCCTTGATCAAGGACGGCACGGTCTCGGGCGGCATGATCCCCAAAGTCGAGACCTGCATCGAGGCAATCGAGCGCGGCGTCGCAGGCGTCGTCATCCTTAACGGCAAGACGCCGCATGCGGTGCTGCTCGAGCTGTTCACCGAACACGGCGCCGGCACGCTGATCGTGCCGTGAGGCCGGGTGTCTGAGGGGCTCAAGCGTTTGGCGAAATAGCGGTCACGGACTGACGCGACAGGCGTTCGACAACCATCGATTCTTCTTCCTCGTCTTGCGGCGCGCCCCAGAATTCGGCGAGCGTCGGGCCATTTTTCAGGCGGCGGTCGCGGACCAGAAAGCCCCAGACTTCGCGGAACCAGACGCGGCGGCCCATTTTGGTGTACCAGCGCATCGAATGCCGTTGCTCCGGATCCTTGTGGAACAGGATGCGCGCCAGCGCCTTGGGCCGCGACTGCACGGCCAGTTCGATCAGCTTGACGGCGAAGAACAACATCCACGGCTTGAGGCGCGTCATCCGCAGCACCTGGTGCTTGTAGTCCCACAGGCGGGCGTCCAGTTGGATCACCTTGCGGTCCCTGGCAATCCTGAAGAACGGCGTCCAGCGGTGGGGCGTTACATAGAGCGCCTGGATCTGGTCGGGGTCATAAGCGATCAGCTGGCGGAAGCCGCGCCAGAGGTCGCGCAAACTTTCGTCCTCGAAACCGGCCACCCAGGTCGCCATCGACAAGATGCCGTTGAGGCGCAGCAGCCGTATCGCCTCGCGGTCGGACGAGGTGCTGCCGCCCTTGCGGATCAATGCAAGCGTCTGCTCGTCGGTATTTTCCATGCCAAGCAGCCAGCGGATGACGCCGGCCTGGCGATAGAGATGCAGGCTGTCGGCGTCGCGGACGATGTCGTCGGCGCGGGTGGAGCCGACGATCAGCACCGGCACATTCTCGGCGATCATCGCGTCGAGAAAGGCACGCCAGGCTTTTTTGGAGGATGTCGGGTTCTCGTCGGCGAGGTTGATCAGCTCGACGCCATGCTCGCGGTGCAGCCAGGCGATCTCTTGCGCGAATTTCACGGGGTCGCGATGCCGCCATCGCGTCCAGAAGCCGCGCTGGCCGCAATAATTGCACAGATGTGGGCAGCCTCGCGAGAACTGCATGACCACCGCACGCTTGCCTCCCCAATAGCTGTAGCGACTGAAATCGATCAGTTCCCAGCCGATGCGGTAGACGTCGAGGTTGGCGATCGTTCTTGCCGGCTTGGTGGCAAAGGGCTGGCGCAAATCGTCAGGAAAAGCGATCCCCGCCACGTCCGACAGCGGCTTGCGTTTCTCAAGCGCTTCGACCAGCGCGACGATTGTCGCCTCGCCCTCGCCGCGCACGATGAAGTCGAAGGCATGCGTTTCGGCCAGTATGTCGCGCCAGTGATAGGTCGGAAACACGCCGCCATAAATCAGGATTGTCGCTGGCTCGATGTCCTTGACCATGCCGGCGATCAGCAGGGCTGTCGGATGCGCAGAGGTCGAGCCGGAATGGCCGATCAGAATGCAGTCGGGATGATCGCTCAAGGCGTCCCGGACCAGCGTGGCAAGCGGCATCGGCCCGAATTCGGCATCGACGAGCCGCACCTCGTGTCCCGCGTCGATCAGCGGACCGCCCAGTGTCAGCAAGCCGAGCGGCGGCAGATGGTCGTCCGGCACACGGCTGCCGATGGCGGTATGCGGCGGGTTGATCAGGACGATTTTCATGGCGGGCCTTATGCAATGGCGGTCCGCATGTCGTAGTCGGCGATCTAGTTCCGGAGATTGGCTCGCTTCAGCAGTTTGTGTGCAGCTTTTCCGCAGAAATGCCTATCGTCTGAGATGTGCAAGCGGGACATGGCCGGGCCCCTTGATGTTCTGCAGCACAAGCTGAGTGTGTACGTCGCGCACGCCTTCGAGCCGCATCAGCCGGTGCATGACGAAGGCATTGAGCTCGTCGACCGACGGCACCATGACATGCAGCAGGAAATCGTAGTCTCCAGTCATCGTCCAGCACGACGACACCTCGTCCATGCGCTGCACGGCGGCGATAAAGGTTTCGGGCGAGCCGTCGCTGTGGGTTACGAGGCGCACCTGGATGAACACTTCGACCATCAGCCCGACGGCGCGGCGGCTGAGCACCGCAGCAAAGCCCTTTATGATGCCCGCCTGCTGAAGGGCCTCGAAGCGCCGCGCGCAAGGTGTCGTCGACAGCCCAATCTCCTGCGCCAATTCGGAGACCGGCTTGCGCCCGTCGCGCTGCAGGATGTCGAGCATCTTGATCTCGAATTCATCAAACTGAGGCATTTTCACTCTCCCAAAGCTCGATCGTGGAGTCTTTTACCTCCAACCCCGCATTTGAGCCACCATCAAAGCTGATTTGCCTCGCGCCATCCCGCTAGAATTTCCGGCAATCCGTTGATCATGATTTCCAGGGAGAGCAAGCCATGACAATGAACGTTGCCGACTATGCCCGCGAATGCGCGGCGCGAGGCCTTCGCGGCGATTATTCGGTCTGCCGTGCCGATTTCACCGTGGCGCAGGGCTACAATTACAGCGACGAAGAACAGGCGGTGTGGCGCACGCTGTGCGACCGCCAGACGAAGCTGACCAGGAAGCTCGCCCACCACTCCTACCTCGACGGCGTCGCGGCGCTCGGTCTTCTCGACAAGATCCCGGATTTCGGTGCGGTCAGCGAGAAGCTGCGCAAGTTCACCGGCTGGGAGATCGTCGCCGTGCCGGGGCTCATCCCCGCCCAGCCGTTCTTCGACCACCTCGCCAACCGCCGGTTCCCGGTCACCAACTGGCTGCGAACCCAAAAGGAGCTCGACTACATCGTCGAGCCCGACATGTTCCACGATTTCTTCGGTCACGTGCCGATCCTGACGCAGCCGGTCTTTGCCGACTTCATGCAGATGTATGGCAAAAAGGCCGACAGCGTGATTGCGCTCGGCGGCGACGAGATGATCACCAGGCTTTACTGGTACACCGTCGAATACGGGCTGATACGCGAGCCGGGGCAGCCGCTGAAGGCTTTCGGTGCCGGGCTGATGTCATCCTTCACCGAGCTTCAGTTCGCGGTCGAAGGCGGCGAGGCGCACCATGTCCCCTTCGACCTGGAAACCGTAATGCGCACCGGCTACGAGATCGACAAGTTCCAGCGTGCCTATTTCGTGCTGCCGTCGTTCGACGCCCTGCGTGATGCTTTCGAGACCGCCGATCTTGCGGCGATCGTGGCGCGCCGCAAAGGCGAGCCAGCGCTCGACCCGGCGAGCCTATAGGCTGTCGGCTGTTTCCAACGCCTCGGCCTTCAGCCGGGCCAGTTGGTCGCGCTGAAGGTCGAGGGACGCCGTGACGAAGCGCAGGATCGTGGCGAGCTCAGTGTCGCTGAATGTGGCGATCACCTTTTCCCCCTCCTGCGCGATCGCGCCATAATAGCGCGTCGATAGTTCTCGCGTGAGTTCCGTCGCCTCTATGACCACCTTGCGCCTGTCCTCAAGGCTGCGCGTTCGTGTCAGCAGGCCGCGCGCCTCCAGCCGGTCGATCAGCGCGGTGACCGCGGCCGGCGTCAATCCTGTTGCGGCCGCGACCTCGCCAGCCGATCGCGGGCCGCCATAGAGCAGCGCCAGGCAATGGCGTTCCGCCATACTCAGCCCAAGCCTATCGCCCACTGCCTCGTCATAAGCCTGCGTCGCGTCCTGCCAGCCCATAATGGCAAGGCTGATGGCGGTCTTCATGTCGGCCCGATTCATGCTTGACGAATTTATTTCGACCATCTAACTATCAATCTGCCTAACATTACGTCCATTATAGTAATATGCTGCATCAGGCGCAAGGCAAGGCCTGTCGCAGCCTGCAAGGAGTGAAACATGAATCAGACCCCAACGCGCGGCCTACTCACACCGGCCGAGGAGTTCAAATATGCCAAGCTGGCGATGGAGTGGTATGGCTGGGGCTCTCCCATTGGCCTTGGCATCGCTCTGGTCGCGCTGGCGGCGGCCGCCCTGCTGTTCCGCATCGCCATCTTCGGATTTTGACAGTCTGGCAGCGGCGCGGTTGAATGCAGCAGAAGGCTTAGGACCGAGCTCAGGCGGCTTCGGAAATATCGCGGTCGATGATCGACAGATTGCGGCCGCGATGCTTGGCCTCGTAGAGCCGCTGGTCGGCGGCGCGCATTAGCTCCGACACTGCGGCGTCTCTGCCGCAGGTGATGCCGCCAATACTGACTGTCAGCGGAACCGTTCGTTCGTCGACGGGCCGGAAACGGATACGCTCGACTTCACGGCGGATGCGCTCGGCGACGCGCCTGGCCTCGTGTTCGGTGGCACCAATCAGAAGGGCGCAGAATTCCTCGCCGCCGATGCGGCCAAGCACGTCGCCGCTGCGCACGCCACGCTCTATCGCGTTTGCGATCAGCAGCAGCGCATCGTCGCCGATCAGATGGCCGTAGCTGTCGTTGATGGTCTTGAAATGGTCGGCATCGACGATCAGCAATGCCCCGCGATCGGATTTGCGCCGGGAGCCGTCGAGAGCGGCAAAGAAACTTTCGCGGTTGAGCATGCCGGTCATGTCGTCGCGGCTCGCCTTTTCCGCCAAGCGCCTGTGCGCGGCGGCGAGTTGGGCATGGGCGCGGGCGAGCTCGCGATGCGCGGTCTGCAACCTTTCGCCCTGCCAGAACGTATAGGCGCCGATGCTCCAGGCAAGCGCGAGCGGGCACACGGTGGATGTCAGCCAGATGGTGCGATTGATCGGAAACCCCATTGCCGGCACGACAATCAGCGTCAGCAAAAGCGAGACCGCGACGGAGGCGAAAGCGATGGCGGCAGACTTTAGAAATATGCGATTCATCGCTTGCTCCCACTGGTCCGTCTTGGTTCCAGCAAAGCGCTGAATGTCACCTTTCGGCGATGCTTAAGATTTTAATCATGGCGCCATTTTTACCACCCAGGGCGCGCATAGGTTGTGGATAAACCTCCTGTTAGAAAGATCGTTTCGTGCCATAAGGACGTATGACCACACTTCCCGACCCCGCCCGCTTTGCCCATGTCACCGACTGGGTGTTCGATCTCGACAACACGCTTTATCCGCATCATTCGAATCTGTTCTCGCAGATCGATGTGAAGATGACCGCCTACGTCGGAGAATTGCTGACACTGCCGCGCGAGGAAGCACGCAAGCTGCAAAAGGAGCTCTACCGCGAATACGGCACGACGCTGAACGGATTGATGACGCGCCACGGCATCGACCCCGATGATTTTCTTGAGAAGGTGCACGACATCGATTATTCCTGGCTGGTTCCAGATCCCGTCCTCGGCACCGCCATTCGCCAGCTTCCCGGCCGTAAATTCATCTTCACCAACGGGGATCGCCGGCATGCCGAACGCACCGCGCGGCAGCTGGGCATTCTCGAGCATTTCGATGATATTTTCGATATCGTCGCAGCCGGACTGAACCCCAAGCCGGCGCGGCAATCCTATGAGAAATTTGCCGAACTCCACGCCGTTACCGGGCAAAATGCGGTGATGTTCGAAGATCTCGCCCGCAACCTGTCGGTGCCGAAATCGCTGGGCATGACCACGGTGCTGGTGGTGCCGCGCAATTTCGAGCCGACCTTCTCGGAAATCTGGGAACGCGACTCGGCCAACGAGGACGATGTGGACTTCGTCACCGACGATCTCGCCGGCTTTCTCACGGCGATCGTCGAAGTCCCTGCTTGAGGCAGCCGGCGCGCTTCAAGTCCTTGCTTGCATGTCAAAGTTTATAGAAGCGGCTGACGATCCCCCAGGCCTCGTCGGCAGTGTCGACGAAATCGATGATATCCTGGTCGCCGGGCGTGATCGTGCCTTGCTCGGCGAGGAAATCGAGGTCGATCGCCCTTGCCCAGAAAGCCTTGCCGAACAGGATGACCGGCACGCGTTCCATGCGGCCGGTCTGGATCAGGGTCAGCGTTTCGAAGAACTCGTCCATCGTGCCGAAGCCGCCTGGAAACACCGCAACGGCCTTGGCACGCATGACGAAATGCATCTTGCGGACCGCGAAATAGTGGAAGTTGAAGCAGAGTTCCGGCGTCACGTAGGCGTTTGGCGCCTGCTCGTGCGGCAGCACGATGTTGAGACCGATCGACGGCGCGCCAACATCGTCGGCGCCACGATTGCCGGCCTCCATGACGCCCGGCCCGCCGCCGGTCACCACGACGAATTCGCGAAAGTACGAGGTGGCCGATTGCTGCGAGCAGAGGCGGGCGAATTTGCGCGCCTCCTCGTAATATTTGCTGTTTTGCTCGAGGTTCTTCTTCTGCGTCTCGTTCTTGGCCGCCCAGGCTTCGCCGCCGGGCTCGGGAATGCGGGCGCCGCCGAACAGGATGACGGTCGATTGGATGCCGCGCTCGGCCAGGATCATCTCCGGTTTCAGCAGTTCGAGCTGCAGCCTGACCGCGCGCAACTCGCGCCGCGTCATGAAATCGGGATCGTTCCAGGCCAGCCGGTATGTCTCCGCGCGCGTTTGCGGCGTGTCCGGCACGCTTCTCGACCGCTCCAGATCCTCGTCCGAATGCGGCAGCGGCGTCCATCCCGCCTTTTCCATGGGAGTCATATTTGCTTTACCCGTCCAATCATTCACTTGCGCCGTCCCGTGACGCTGCCGCGATTGACCCTCCCCAAGCCTTCACATAGGGTCCGCGCGACTTTCAAACAGGTTAAGGCGCCGGCCCTTAACAGCTTGGTAATGGAGCGAATTCATGTCGAAGCCCGATCTCGCGAGCCTCGAGGAGATTATCGAGAACGCCTTCGAGGAACGCGACACGATTTCGACCGCAACCCGCGGCGAGACGCGCGAGGCCATCCAATCGGCGCTCGACCTGCTCGACCGGGGCGTCGCCCGCGTCGCCGAGCGGCAGGCCGACGGCAAATGGCACGTCAACCAGTGGCTGAAGAAAGCGGTGCTGCTGTCCTTCCGGCTCACCCCGATGGAGATCATAAAGGGTGGTCCCGGTCAGGCGGTATGGTGGGACAAGGTGCCCTCGAAATTCGACGGCTGGAGCGCCGTCGATTTCGAGAAGGCGGGCTTCCGCGCCGTGCCGTCGTCGATCGTGCGCCGCTCCGCCTATGTCGCGCCCGGCGCCGTGCTGATGCCGTCCTTCGTCAATGTCGGCGCCTATGTCGACAGCGGCACCATGGTCGACACCTGGGCTTCGGTCGGCTCCTGTGCCCAGATCGGCAAGAATGTGCATCTGTCGGGCGGTGTCGGCATCGGCGGTGTGCTGGAGCCGATGCAGGCCGGCCCAACCATCATCGAGGACAATTGCTTCATCGGCGCCCGTTCCGAAGTGGTCGAAGGCTGCATCGTGCGCGAAGGCTCGGTGCTCGGCATGGGCGTCTTCATCGGCCAGTCGACCAAGATCGTCGACCGCGCCACCGGCGAGATCTTCTACGGCGAGGTGCCGCCTAATTCCGTCGTCGTCGCCGGCTCGCTGCCGGGCAAACCTTTTCCAAACAACGAGCCCGGCCCCAGCCTCTACTGCGCCGTCATCGTCAAGCGGGTCGACGCCAGAACCCGTTCCAAGACATCGATCAACGAATTGCTGCGCGATTGATCTTTCTCAACGAATACGGACGGAATTCGCTTGCCTGACAGATCAGACCTCATCTGGCTTTTCTTCAGAACTTCGGGCCGCGTCAGCCGCGCGGCCTATTTTCTGGGAGGACTGCTGGTGGCCATCATACAGGCCCTCCCACTCTACCGTTTCACGCTGGTTCCGGAAGGCACTACCGAGAGCAACATGTGGTCGTTCATTTTCTTCATCGCCTTCATTGCCTCGCTTTGGTCGAACGTGGTGCTGGCGGTGAAGCGGTTGCATGACCTCGACAAGCCGGGCGTTGCGGCGCTGGTGCTGTTCGTGCCGGTTGTCTCGATTATCGCTTTCCTCGTGCTTTGCCTGTTTCCCGGGCAGCCGGGACCCAACCGCTACGGCAAGCGCACCAACGCACCGGCCGAACCCTGAGCGCCGATCGGATATTTCGTCATGCGCTACCGCTCGCTTGATTCGAAACTGATCCTCGAAACCGCCGAACGGCTGGAAGAGCGCGTCGCCGAGCGTTTTCCCGATGCCGGCTTGCGCGGCGTCGCCGCCGAGCTCGTGTCGCTGTCGCGCGATCTGGCAAAGGCAGCCAAGGCGCTGGAGGCGCCGATCTGGTGGCTGCGCGGCCTCATCATCGCCGCCTTCGTCGTCGGAGCGCTGATGTTCCTGTTCGTCGGCACAATCCTGCCGCTCGGCCGCATCTCGGGAAACCACGATGCCTTCCAGTCGGTGCAAGGCATCGAAGCCTCCCTCAACATGATCATCCTCGCGGTGCTGGGCTTTCTGGCCCTGATTCGCTCCGAGGAGCGGATCAAGCGCAAGCGGGTGTTTCGCCAGCTCCACGGGCTGCGTTCGCTGATCCACGTCATCGACATGCACCAGCTGACCAAGGATCCGGCAACGCTTTCAGCCAGTTTCAAGCCGACTGCGCATTCGCCAGCCCGCATCACCAACGCCGCCGACCTTGCCCGCTATCTCGACTACTGCTCCGAGATGCTGTCGATCACCGGCAAGATCGCCGCGCTGTTTGCGCAGTCGGTCAATGACGCCGTGGTCATCGACGGCGTCAACGACATCGAGAACCTGGCTTCGAACCTCTCGCGAAAGATCTGGCAGAAGATCACGCTGATCGAAACCCCTCATGGGCAGCCGGCACGTGCGGCGAAGACCGATCCCGAGCCGGGTCCGCCGCGTCGGCCTGCAGTCCGCAGACAACCGGGGCCGGCAAGCTAAAACCGGCCATCCGGCGGCAGATCCGCTAGACCGGTTCATCGTTTCGCAGAAACGCCGAACCGCTCTATCTTTTTGTTTTGACGCAATTCCGGACGGAAAACCGCTTCACACTTTTCCTGGAATTGCTCCAGAGCGGCGGAACGGGGAGTTCCGAAAGCCCGGTTTTGCGCCGGATGCTCTAAGCGAATGTTAATCACCCTGGCCCAGCATGCCGGCGAAGACTGTGTCGACCGGCACGGAGCGCTCGACTGGCAAGCGACCTATCCCTGACCACCAAGGAGCCGCGCAAAACGTGGAGCGCCGCCGCTCGCCTGTTTGCCTGGTTCTCTTCGCCGATGAAATTGGAACCGGAAGCTGTCCGCGCCCGGCTTCTCGACACCACCTTCGAGCGCAAATTCGCGGTCCTGTTCGGCACCATCAGCGTTCTGTTGGTTGCGGTCAGCGCCGCTCTTGCCACCGGGGATTGGTGGCCCTACGCCTGGATTGCCGCCGACCTGATGCTTTTCACCGTCCGCGTTCTGCTGATGCGGGAATGCGAGCAGGCCCGCAGGCGCGGCTCGAAAGGGCCGCTGGCGGGCCTGATGGCAGCCAGCGGCGTCTGGTCGGTCGTTTTCGGCCTCGGCTGCTATGGCTGTGTTGCCAGCGGGAATATGGCGCTTTCCGTACTTGCCGCCTTGAATGTCGCAGGCGTCGTCGGCGTGGTGTCGTCACGCAATGCGGCGACCCCGCGCTTCGCCATATTCGTCATGTTGGCCGTAAGCCTGCCTTACGTGGTCGGTGCATTGTTTTCTGCGGCGCCCGGAATGCCGATCGTCGGAATTCAAACGCCGTTCTATGTGGCCGGCGTCATCATCGTGCTGCTTCAGAACCACGCAATCAATGCCCGCATGATCCGCGCCGAACTGGACAATCGCGACCTGGCCATCAAGGACGCGCTGACCGGCCTGCCAAACCGCATCTTCCTGCAGGAGAAATTGCGCGACATGTGCCGCGACCTTGCGGCGCCGGCCGCCAATGGCGGCAAGCCGTTTGCAGTGCTCAGCATGGATCTCGACGGTTTCAAACAGGTCAACGACCGTTTTGGCCACGCCGTCGGCGACGTGCTGCTGCGCAAGGTGGCCGAACGATTGAAGCGCGGCTTCCGTCCGGGGGACGTGGTCTTCCGTATCGGCGGAGACGAATTCGTCATTCTTTTGCCCGCAACCTCGGAGATCGAGGCCACCTACCTGGCAAAGCGGGCCATCGAAAAGGTCTCGGTGCCCTTCGACCTCGGAGTCGGCTCCGCCATCCATGTCGGCTTGAGCGTCGGCAGCGCATGCGCACCCGCCGACGGAGGCGATCCGGAAATCCTGCTCACCTGTTCCGACCATGCGCTCTACGAAGCCAAGCGCACCGGCAAGGGCCGTTACTGGGCGCCTGTGCGGGCTACGATCTGACGGTCGCGACAACGGCTTCCGGCGTCTGGCAGGGCGATCCGCGCCTCTTCTGCTCGGCCGCGCGCACCAGTGCCGTGACATGCTTCAGCAACGGCGCCGGCGTGCCGGCCTTTTCGGCCAAACGCAGGACCGCGCCTTGCAGTTCGCCGATCTCCGTCGGCCGGCGGCGCTGAAGGTCATCCCACATCGACGAACGCGCGGCAGGGTCGATGGCAAGCATCCGCCGCGCCAAGAACTTGAACAGCCAGTCGGGCAGGCGAAGCACTTTCGGCAGCAGCGCGGGACGCAGGCCGGCGATGCGAGCGGGTTCGATGCCCGTCGCCATCATTGCCGCCAATGCTTCGTCGATCTGGCCGGCCAGGATCAGCCGCCAGCGGCGATCGGCAAGCTCTGCCGCCAGCGGCAGGCCGGAAAGCGCCACCAGCGCGTTGTTGAGGTTGAGCAGCAGCTTGCCCCATAGCACCGCTTCGATGTCACCATGCGTGGCGACGGCAAAGCCCTCAACGTCAAGCAGTTCGTCAAGGCCTGTCGGACCCTGTTCGATCATCACCTGCCGCCGCTGGCGCGGTGCAGACGAAGCGGCAATTCGCCCTCCGCCGATTGGACCACGTTGAACGGCACCATGCCCGCGAGCACCCGCCGGGCGGCGAGATGGGCTCGCAACTTATCGGCATTGTCGACGCCGTTCTGCAGACTGAGTACCACCGCATCCGGTCGGGCATGGGCCGCAATAAGCCCGGCCATGTCCTGCGTCGCGCCGCTCTTGACCGTTAGCAGGATGACATCGGCACCGGGGAATGCCGCGGCCGGATCGGCGGTGACCGACAATGCCTCCGGCTTGACGGATCGGTCGCGGCCATCACGGTCGGTGATGTGCAATCCACCTTTTTGCAGCACCTTCTCGATGCGCGGCCGCGCCAGCAGAACCACCCTTCGCCCGGCAAGTATCAGGCAGCCGCCGGCGTAGCATCCGATACTGCCGGCACCGGCGATTACGATCGTCCTGCCATGCGTGATCATGCGATGGCCCTGTCCTGGTCGAGAGGCCTTGCCGCAACTATACGGCATGAAAACCATAATGTCGGCGGCATGGCTGGCCCTTATGTCTGGCCGTGACAGGCCTTGCGCTTTCGACTATCGCTTTTGCCCATGACGCTGCCTACCAATCCGACCAGAAATCTGGCTGCTCTCATCCGCTGCGCTTCCGTGACGCCCGCCGAAGGCGGTGCGCTGAGCGCGCTGGAAGAAATGTTGAAGCCGCTCGGCTTTGCCGTCGAGCGCCCGGTGTTTTCCGAATCCGGCACACCTGACATAGAGAACCTTTACGCGCGGCGTTCCGGCAACGGCCCGCATCTGATGTTTGCCGGCCATACCGATGTCGTGCCGGTGGGCGATGAAACAGCCTGGACGCACCCGCCCTTTGCCGCCGACATCGCCAATGGCGAGATGTTCGGCCGCGGCGCCGTCGACATGAAGGGCGGCATTGCTTGTTTCGTCGCGGCGGTAGGGCGACATATTGCGCAGAAGGGCGGCCCGAAGGGGTCGGTCTCGCTGCTGATCACCGGCGATGAGGAAGGGCCGGCGATTAACGGCACGACGAAGCTGCTCGAATGGGCGGCCGCCAAGGGCGAGAAATGGGATGCCTCGATCGTCGGCGAGCCGACCAATCCCGACGCGCTCGGCGATATGATCAAGATCGGCCGGCGCGGCTCGCTATCGGGCACGGTCGTCGTCAACGGCCGCCAGGGACACGCCGCCTATCCGCAGCTAGCCGACAACCCGGTGCGCGGCCTGGTGACGCTGGTCGACGCCTTGCTTGACCCCGTCTTCGACAACGGAACAAGGGATTTCCAGCCGACCAATCTTGAGGTCACCTCCATCGATGTCGGCAATCCTGCCACCAACGTCATCCCGGCGAAGGCGGCGGCTACCTTCAATATTCGCTTCAATGACACATGGACCGCCGAGACGATCCAGGCCGAGATCCACAACCGCCTCGACCGGGCGGCGAAACGCAAGAAATACCGCGCCGGCAAGAAGACGCCGGTCGACTACGAGATCGTCTGGCGCGACGGGCCGAGCCATGTTTTCCTGACACGCGACGACAGGTTGATCGAGACGCTTGGCGGCTCGATCAAGGCGGTGACCGGCAGGAAGCCGGCGCTCTCCACCTCCGGCGGCACCTCCGATGCCCGCTTCATCAAGGATTATTGTCCGGTGGTCGAATTCGGACTGGTCGGCAAGACCATGCACATGGTCGACGAACGCGTGGCGATTGCCGACCTCGAGACGCTGACGCAGATTTATCTGCGCTTCGTTGAAGACTGGTTTGCGCAGGACATATCCTAGTGATGCTTTCAGCGGATGAAACCTACGCTTCGCTTGCCGGTGCCTGGCGGCTGATGCTCGGCAAGGCCGACGGATTTCGCCTGCTCGACCTTTCGGCGGACGGATTCTGGAACTCCTTTTTTGCCATCGTTGTCGCGGCGCCGGCACTGATCGTCGGCTGGGTCGGTATTGCCAACGAAATCGGCGATCCCAACGCATTCGTCGGCCGTTTCAGCATGTTGATCCGCCTGGCAACCGTCGATATCGGCGCCTGGGTGCTGCCGCTCATAGGCCTCGCCCTGGTGGCGCCGCGGGTCGGCGTCGGCGGCCGTTTCGTCCATTATGTCGTGGCCAGCAATTGGGCCTCGGCGATCATCGCCTGGATGATGCTGCCATCGGCGTTGATCCGGCTTTTCCTGACGTCGGCCAACGAAGTCTCCGGACTCGTGTCGCTGCTGTTGTTCGCGCTGTCGATGGTCTTGACCTGGCGGATGACCAACGTTGCGATCGGCAGGGGTGCGGCCGCCGGCAGCGCCGTTTTTGCCGGCATGTTCGTGGCGTCGCTGATCGTCCTGTTCGGCCTGCAGGCGCTGCTCGGGATCAGCGTTCCGGATCAGCCAGGCGTCGGATAATCGACGCCGACGAGAAACAGCCCGTCGGGCGGCGCCACCTGACCGCAGGCGGCACGGTCGCGCGCCTCAAGCGCCGCCTTGAGGTCGGCAACAGTCCAGCCGCCTTCGCCGACACGTTTGAGCGAGCCGACCATCGAGCGCACCTGGTTGTGCAGGAATGACCGCGCCGAAGCGCGGACCTCAATGAAATCGCCCGCCCGGCTGACATCCAGCCGGTCGAGCGTGCGGACGGGGCTGGTGGCTTGGCACTGGGTCGAGCGGAAGGTGGTGAAATCATGCCGGCCAAGCAGCACCTTTGCCGCCTCGTGCATGGCACCGGCATCGAGCTGCTTCGGTACCCACCAGATCTTGCCCTTGTCGAGCGCCGCCGGCGCGCGGCGATTGACGATGCGGTAGAGGTAATGGCGGCTGATCGCCGAGAAACGCGCATCGAAGCCATCCGGCACGACGGCGGCCTTCAGGATGGCGATGCGCACCTTGGCCGCCTGCAGATGCGCGTTGACGGCGTCGCGCACCTTGTCGCCGGGCCATGCCTTGATCAGATCGACATGCGCCACCTGAGCGGTCGCATGGACGCCGGCATCGGTGCGGCCGGCGGCGCGCAGCGAAACCTGCTCACCACAGAACTTCTCGATCGCCTGCTCGATCGCCTGCTGCACCGATGGCTGGTTGGCCTGGCGCTGCCAGCCGGCGAAGAGACTGCCGTCATATTCGATGTCGAGGCGAAAACGCGGCATTCCCGGATCGAGGCGAAATCAGGCGGCGAGGGCTGAGCCGAAGGCCGAGGCGTAGACCAGCCTGCCGGTCTCCGGCGCCTCGCCCCAGGCAAGCGCCTGCAAAGCCTCGCTTTGGTAGTCGCTGTCGAATTTCGCGGCACGGGCACGGCTGTAGCCGAAACGCCCATAATAGGCCGGATCGCCGAGCACCACGGCGAGCGTCTCGCCGGCAGCTTTCAGGCGGATATGCGCCTCGCGGACCAGCGCACCGCCGATGCCGGTGCCGTGGAACGACGGCTCGACCGCTAGAGGCGCCAGCGCCACCGCCGGGAAACTCTTGCCGCCATTCTGCACGAAGAGCCGTGAAAACAGGATATGGCCGACCACTTGCCCGTCTTCGTCCGCCACCAGTTCGACGACGGCATCACCGCCGGTGACCAGCGCGTCGACCAGTCCGGCCTCCGTCTGCTGGCCGAACGCGTGTTCTTCGACAAGGCGGATCGCCTCGCGGTCCCGCGGCGTCGCCGCGCGTATGGACATCATGCTCATGACAATTTCATTCCTTTTTCGAGCTTGGCCCCGCGCAGAAACTCCTGCGCGGCAATGGGCCTTCCGCCCGCACGTTGAACTTCGACCGGCCTGATCGCGCCTGACCCGCAGGCGACCGTCAGCCGGTCATCGAGAATTCCTCCCGGTTCGCCGGCGCCTTGCGAGAGCGTCGAGCGAAGCAGTTTCAGCCGTTCCACGCGGCCGCCGATTTCGGCCTCGCACCATGCACCGGGAAAGGGCGACAGGCCGCGAATCTGGTTGTGCACGTCGCCGGCAGGTCGCAGCCAGTCTATGCGAGTCTCCGATTTATCGATTTTCTTGGCGTAGGTCACCCCCACCTCCGCCTGTGTGGTAAATGTCAGCGTATTCCGCTCCAGCCGTTCGAGCGCTTGCACGATCAGCGCAGCACCGAGGACCATCAGCCGGTCGTGCAGATCGCCGGCCGTCATGTCGGGTCCAATGGGACATTTTTCAACCATTGCCACCGGCCCGGTGTCGAGGCCTTCCTCCATCCGCATCACCATAATGCCCGTTTCGGTATCGCCGGCCATGATGGCGCGCTGGATAGGGGCAGCGCCGCGCCAGCGCGGCAATAGCGATGCGTGACCGTTGAGGCAACCGAGCCGCGGCGCCTCGAGAATGGGTTTGGGTAGAAGCAATCCGTAGGCGACGACCACGGCGACGTCGGCACGCAAGGCGCGGAACGCCTCCTGCTCCGCCTCGCTCTTCAGCGACACCGGCGACCGCACCTCGATGCCCAGCCGCTCCGCCTCGCGCTGCACCGGCGACGGCGTCAGTTCGAGCCCGCGCCGGCCGCCGGCGCGCGGCGGCTGCGTGTAGACGGCCGTCAACCCGTGCCCGGCCCCGGCAATCGCCCGCAGCGTCGGCACGGAGAATTCAGGCGTACCCATGAAGATGACACGCAGGGGCATTTCGTCGACGCCTACCCCACCATCTTGCCCGGCGCCTTGTCCCTGGCGAGCTTCTTGAATTTCTTGACCACCATGTCGCGCTTCAGCTTGGAGATGTGATCGATGAACAGCACGCCGTTGAGGTGGTCGATTTCATGCTGCAGGCAGGTCGCCATCAGCCCCTCGGCCTCGATCTCCTGCAGCTTGCCGTCGCGGTCGAGAAACTTCACCCGCACCGCCGCCGGACGCTCGACCTCGGCATAGTAATCCGGGATCGACAGGCAGCCTTCCTCGTAGACCGAACGCTGGTCGGAGCTTTCGAGGATTTCGGGATTGATTAAGACGTGCGGTGCCGGCGTCTCGTCCTCTTTGGCCAGGTCGATCACCAGCATGCGCAAGGGTTCGCCGACCTGGATCGCTGCGAGGCCGATGCCGGGCGCGTCATACATGGTGTCCAGCATGTCGCCGGCCAGTTTGCGCAGATCGCCGTCGACACGCTCGACCGGTTTTGAAACCTGGCGCAGGACGGGATCGGGGAGGATGATAAGCGGCTTGATCGACATGGCGTCTCACCTAAGACCTCGCAGGAAAAGCGTCAACCGGGGCGCCTTCGGGTCGTTCACGTTTTGATCTGTGCCGGCAGACCGAATCATCTATGCTGTCGACATGAACGATCTGGCCACCATCCTGTCCGAACCTGTCGCCCGCCTCGGCGCCACCACGATCACGCTCGGCCAAGCCCTGGGTTTCGGCGCAATGCTGTTCCTCGGCCTGTTCGTGGCGCTCGTCGTTGCGCTCTGGCGATCGGCCAAGGCGCGTGCAGTGGCGGCCGCCGAAGCCGCCGACCACGCCCGCGACGCCGAGGGGCGGATGGCTGGTATCTTGGCAAGCCAGGCGGAAATGCAGGGCCGCATGGGCGCCATCGCCGAAGTGTTCGGGGCGCGCCAGGCGGAACTGACACAGTCGATCGGCCAGCGTCTCGATGCCATGACCGGCCGCCTGGGCCAGACCATGACCGAGCAGACGAGATCGACGCATGAGAGCCTCGCCAAGCTGCAGGAACGGCTGGCGGTCATCGATATCGCGCAAGGCAACATCCAGTCGCTGGCCGGCCAGGTCGTGCAATTGCAGGCGATCCTTTCCAACAAGCAGACGCGCGGCGCCTTCGGCCAGTCGCGCATGGAAGCCATCGTCGCCGACGGATTGCCGCACGGCGCCTATGAATTCCAGGCGACCTTGTCGAATGGCAGCCGGCCCGACTGCCTGGTGAAGATGCCGAACGGCGCACCGTCGCTTGCCATCGACGCAAAGTTTCCGCTCGAGGCGTGGAATGCCATCCGTGCCGCCGAAGGCGCCGACCTGCAGAAGTCCGCCGCACAGGCTTTCCGCCGCGACATCGAGGTGCATGTCCGGGATATTTCCGAAAAATACCTGATCCAGGGCGAGACGCAGGACACCGCCTTCATGTTCGTGCCCTCAGAATCGGTGTTCGCCGAAATCCACGAGAATTTCGAGGCCGTTGTCCAGAAGGCGCATCGATCGCGGATCGTCATCGTCTCGCCATCGCTTTTGATGCTGTCGATCCAGGTCATCCAGGCGATCCTCAAGGATGCCCGCATGCGCGAGCAGGCACACCTGATCCAGGGCGAGGTTATCCGGCTGATGGAAGACGTCTCCCGGCTCGACGAGCGGGTGCGCAAATTGCAGACGCATTTCGGTCAATCGGCCAAGGATATCGAGGACATCCTTGTCTCGACATCGAAGGTGACCAGGCGCGGACAAAAGATCGAGGCGCTGGAGTTTGGCGTGCAGCCGGCGGAGGACACCGCTGGTTCGAATGGCAGCGGAGCAAAAGCGGAAATCAGCCCGCGCGTCGCCGATTCGAAAACCGGGCAGTTGAGGCTAAGGGTCGTCGAAGGCGACGATTGAGAGCTACGCCGGAACCGGAGGCTTCGCCCGGGTCTGGCGCTACTGCTCCTCGATGATGGTTGTGCCTTCGAATTCCGGCAGCCAATGCAGCGCCGAGCGGTGCCAGATCTGCTTTCTCGGCACCAGTTGCTCGCGCTGCCGTGCCGTGCCGACCCTGATACCGTAAACCTTCGGTCCCTCGCCCGCCGACGTGGCGTAGAGATGCGAGCCGCACTCACCGCAAAATGCCTGGGCGCGCTTGGCGCCGCTCGAACCGGTCTTGATGTAGATCTTCGGCGTGCCCTTGGTGATCCTGTAATTGTCCTCGGACGCCGGCACGGTGACGCGAAAGGCCGTTCCGGTTAGCTTCTGACAATCGATGCAGTGACAAATGGTGGTCTTTTCCGGATCGACTTCGGCCTCGTAAGTGATAGCGCCACAATGACACGCGCCGTCGATTTTCATCTTCGTTCCTCCTGGAGCTTTTGCCCGCAATCATAACCGGGACTGCCCGATGGCGCAGCCATTTTCCTCAGGCCGGTTCCCCTCCGGACGCCGCCAAGGTCTTGCTCCGGCGTTCCCAGGTGCCGGTGGTCTGCGGCTTGACGAAGAGCCGCGTCACCTCCGGCATCTCCGCCTTCAGCCGCGTCTCGAGGCGCTCGACACAGGTCTCTATCTCCGGCGCCGACAAATGATCCTCGAACTCGATGCTCAAAGCGGCGACGATCTCCTGCGGACCCATATGCAGCGTCAGCACGCCATTTGCCCGTTGCACCGCCGGGTCCTGCTGGACGATGGCCAGCACCTCTGTTTGCACCTCGGGCGAGGCCGGCTCGCCGAGCAGCAGGCTCTTGCTTTCGCGCGCCAGGAAGATCGCGGTCCCGCCCAGGATGAGCGCGATGCCGATCGACGCGGCGCCGTCGAGCTTCGGCATGTCCAGCAATTCCGCCGCCAATATGCCGGCGAAGGCGACAACGAGGCCGAGAAGTGCCGCGCTGTCCTCGAAGAGTACGGTGTAGACACTCGGATCCTTGCTGAGCTGCACCGCCTCGAGCCAGCCGTGGCTGCCTTTTTGGTGGCGGAACTCCTTCAGCGCCACCAGCCAAGAGGTGCCTTCGAAGAGGAAGGAAAGGCCAAGGACAGCGTAGTTCACCTTGGCGTTGGCAATCGGCTCCGGCGCCATGATGTGCGTCACGCCTTCGTAGAACGATATGCCGGCACCCAGTGCAAAGACGAGGAGCGCAACGATGAAGCTCCAGAAGTACAGCTCGCGGCCATGGCCGAGCGGATGCGTGCGGTCGGCCGGCCGGGCGGCACGGTGCATGCCGTAAAGCAGCAGGCTGCCATTGCCGGTATCGACGAGCGAGTGGACGCCTTCCGAGAGCATTGCCGAGCTGCCCGTGAACAAGGCAGCGGCAAATTTGGTCAGTGCGATCGCAAGATTTCCGGCGAGCGCCGCATAGATCACTTTTTTCGACCCGCCATGCGCCGCCATGGTGTGCTGCCTTGGTTGATGCACCGAGATTGGCGGAGCGCCCGCCCACGCTCCACAGTCCCCACAACGCCCGAAGTGCCCAGTTGTTCACAAGGTCAGTTGTTCAAAAGGGCGGCGCGGGGCTATTCGACGACCTCGTCCGTCCAGACCTTGAAGCCAGCCAGCGCGCCCGGCCCAAAAATGTGGGTCAGCGGCACATCGGCGGCATCGCGTCCGGAGGCAATCAGGATGCGGCCGATGCGCGGCGCGTTATTGCGCGGGTCGAACGCATGCCAGCGGCCGCCGAGATAGACCTCCATCCAAGCGGCGAAATCCATGTCCGACCACGGCTTTGGCAGGCCGATATCACTGATATAGCCGGTGCAGTAGCGGGTCGGAATGTTCAGGGCGCGGCAGAAGGCAACAGCGAGGTGAGCAAAGTCGCGGCATACACCACTCTGCTCGCGATAGGCCTCGGCGGCGGTGCGCGTCGGCCGTGCATTGAAATAGTTGAAGACGATGTGGTTATGGACGAAGTCGCAGACCGCCTGGACGCGCGGAATGCCGAGCGGGGTGTTGCCGAACAGCCGCCACGCTTCATTCGACAGCACGTCGCTCTCGCAATAACGGCTGGGCAGCAGGAACAGCAGCGTCTCCGACGGCAGATCGCGCACCTCGTGCTGCCACGCCGTCAGCTCGCGCGTCTCGAAGGAGCCGGGGTCGCGGATCACCGCGTCCGTGCCGAACGCAAAGCGCCCGGCCGGCGCAACGAAACGGTTGCACCAATTGCCGAAACTGTCGCGGTAGCTTTCGATCGGCACCGGCGGGTTCGACGTCAGGAAGTCCGGCCGCTCAAGATCGGATGCGCGCGAATAATGGACGTTTAGCATCGCGATCAGCGGTGTTTCCTGCGGGAAGTCGAAGCTCATCTGGCAACCGATGTGGATCCGCATTGTCGTCCTGACCGGCCTGCCTGATCATCAGCCGGCGAAACGCAAGGGCTGATGCTGCAGTGCGAAGAAGACCATGGCACGGACCGCTGCGGTTTACGAGGGAATTAGAAACCAGTTGACAGCCATCGGCCAGGGCGACTGCACGGCAGCGGCCTCTTGCAGTCGAGCGTTTTCTCTTGTTTCACTTCGCCAGACATCAACTGGAGGAACGAATCATGGCTAAGGGTGCGATGAAGGCAGGCAAGGAGGCCCGCAAGCCGAAGAAGGACGCGAAGAAACCGGCTCCGGCGCCGGCCCTGAAGGCACCGCCGGTGAAGGCGATGAAGCTGAAGGACAAGTAGGGCCGCAGCTACCGTTTCGGCTTATCTCGACCGGCCGCAAACGCGGCCGGTATGATTGTTCACTAAGCTCACGCGCATCCCCTATGGATGCGGCGAAGGCAATTTTTGCGCTTTTCAAGAAATCGGCCGGAAGCCATCGAAACGGAGCGTTCCGATGTCGTGGATCTTCCTGTTGTTCGCCGGACTGTTCGAGATCGGCTGGGCGATCGGCCTCAAATACACCGACGGATTCTCGAAGCCGCTGCCGACCGTCCTGACGGTAGCCTCGATGATCGTCAGCCTAACCTTGCTCGGCCTGGCGCTGAAGGCGTTGCCGGTCGGCACCGCTTACGCGGTGTGGACCGGCATCGGCACCGTCGGCACGGCGCTGCTGGGGATCTGGCTGCTCGGCGAGCCAGCGACCGCGATCAGGCTGGCCTGCATCGCGCTAATCGTCTGCGGCATCATGGGACTGAAGCTCGCGGCTTAGCCGATTCTGACAGACGAACGCGTTCAGGGCCCCTGCAAGGCGGCCCTGATTCTTGAATTCGGCTGATCAGTGCCGAAAGGCGCTATCGCGCGGAGAAGCCGGGCGGCGTCCTGCCGGTGCGCTGCTTGCGCGCGGCATAGCGTGCGTCACGCTTGGCCTTGCGTTCGGCCTCGTCGGCAAGAAAACGGGCGATCCGCTCGTTCTCTTCAGCTTCCCGGATCTTCGCTTCGGCCTGTGCGGCTTCTTCCGCGGCGATGCGTGCCGCTTCGGCAGCTGCCTCGCGCTCGGCCTTTTCGGCCGCTTCGCGCGCCAGCTTTTCCTGCTTCAGCCTGGCCTTTTCGGCCTCGCGTATCGCGCGGGCCTCGAGGATCGCCTTGCGCTCGGCCTGTCGTGCCAGCACCGCTGGATCATCTGGCGCCGGCTTTGCCTTGAAGCGCTCCAGAAGCGCCTTCTTTGCCTCGTTTGCGGCATTGCGCCGCTCGAAAACGTCTTTTTCCCTATAGATAGCCAAGTCCACTTCCCTGAAGTCAATTTGCGAGGCTTACATACGCGCGAAAACCGAGAGTTCAAGCGCCAAAACGGTATGCCAGCCATGAAATTCTGATCTGTTGCAGCCGGGAGACGCCATTTCGATTGAATTCGGCTGAAAGGCACCCGCACTGTTCACCATCCAGGCATCTGGCGGGGCGGCGGACTGATCGCTACGTGTAGCGCCAAGACAAAACGCTGAGATGACACACTATGGAACTCGGTCTCTACACCTTCGCCGACGTCAGCCCGGAACCAGGTCCCGGTGCGATCGGTGCGCATGAGCGGTTGCGCAACCTGATCGAGGAGATCGAGCTCGCCGACCAGGTCGGGCTGGACGTCTTTGGTCTCGGCGAGCACCACCGTCCCGACTATGCTGCCTCGGCTCCGGTGGTGGCGCTGGCGGCGGCGGCCGAACGGACCAAGCGCATAAGGCTGACCAGCGCTGTCACCGTGCTGTCGTCCGACGATCCGGTGCGCGTCTTCCAGCAGTTTGCCACCCTCGATCTTCTGTCCGGCGGCCGTGCCGAGATCATGGCCGGGCGCGGCTCGTTCATCGAGTCCTTTCCGCTGTTCGGCTACAATCTCGAAGATTATGACGAGCTCTTCGCCGAGAAGCTCGACCTGCTGCTCGCCATCCGCGATCATGTCAAGGTGACCTGGTCGGGCAGTCTGCGCGCGCCGATCAACGACCGCGGCGTCTATCCGCGGCCCTTGCAGGACAAATTGCCGATCTGGATCGCCGTCGGTGGAACACCGCAATCCGTCGCCCGCGCGGGCGTGCTCGGGTTGCCGCTGGCACTGGCGATCATCGGTGGCGAGCCGGCGCGGTTCGCACCGCTGTTCGACATCTACAGGGATGCAGCCAGGCGCGCCGGCAACGATCCGGCAAGCCTTGCCACCAGTCTCAACGTGCACGGCTTCATTGCCGACACCACGGACCAGGCAGCCGACGATTTTTACGGGCCGCAGGCCGAGGTGATGAACCGCATCGGCCGCGAGCGCGGCTGGGGGCCGACATCGCGGGCGCATTTCGACCAATCGCGCGGCCCAAACGGCGCGCTGTTCGTCGGCAATCCAGAACAGGTGGCCGAGAAGATCATTGCCCAGCACAGGATATTCGGCAACGACCGCTTCCTGCTGCAAATGGCGATCGGCACCATGCCGCACGCCAAGGTGATGAAGGCCATCGAACTCTACGGCACCAAAGTGGCGCCGATCGTGCGCCGGGAAACTGCGAAGGCCGTTCCCGCCGTGGCGGCGCCGGTTGCCTGATTCCCAGTCACCTGATTCATTGCCAAGGCCGCGAGGCGGCCTTGCCGGTGACGCCGGCTAACGGAACCTTGAAGCGACAGAGGCGTTTTCGCCAACGGTCTGCACCAATCGCGGTGTGCCGCCGAGGGTCAGAATGAAAGCCGAACCCGACGCTTCGGGCGCAAGCGCTGCCGAAAGCCCGGATCCGCGCGTCGAGGCGCGGGCGGATGCGCATCTGATGCGTTCGCTGCTCGTCGGCATCTTCATTCTCATGGCGATCTACGCGCTTTACTTCGCCCGCGCCTTCTTCATGCCGGTCATTCTGGCTTTCCTGCTGGCGCTGACGCTGACGCCGATCGTTCGCTTCCTGCGCAAGCATGGCATGCCCGATGTCATTTCAGCGACACTGTTGGTGCTGCTTTCGTTCTGCCTCGTCGCCGTCGCGGGATATCTGCTCAGCGGCCCGGTCATCGACCTCATCAACAACACCTCGACGATCGGCCAGCAGCTTACCGAACGTCTGGCACAACTGCGCCGTCCGTTCGAACGGATCGTGGAGATTTCGCGCCAGATCGAGGGCCTGACACAGACATCCCAGGAGCCGGGCGTTCAGAGGGTGGCGACGGCGCCATCCGGTATTCTCTCGCAGGCCGCCGGCAATGTGCTGTCGGCCGGCGCCAGCGTTACCATCGTCTTCGTCCTGTCGCTGTTCCTGCTCGCCTCGGGCACGATGTTCTATGAAAAGATCGTCCAGTCCTTCCCCAGTCTCAGCGAAAAGAAGCGGGCGCTGCGCGTCGTCTACGACGTAGAACGTGAAATCTCGCATTATCTGCTTACTGTCACGGTCATCAATACATGTCTCGGCGTGGTCATCGGGCTCGGCCTGTGGGCGCTCGGCGTGCCCAACGCGCAGGTCTGGGGCGCGGCAGCGGCTCTGCTCAATTTCCTGCCCTATATCGGGGCGCTGACCACCATCACGCTGGTTACGATCATCGCGCTGATAAGCTTCGACACGATTTCCTATGCGCTGCTGGCGCCGGCCTTCGTCCTTATGTGCGATGTCGTCGAAGGCCAGTTCGTGACGCCGACGGTGGTCGGCCGCCGTCTCGAAATCAACGCAGTGGCGATCCTCATCGCCATCGCCTTCTGGTCGTGGCTGTGGGGTTTTGTCGGCGCGCTGCTGGCGGTGCCGCTGCTGGTCGTCATCAAGGTGTTCTGCGATCATTTCGACGGCCTCAGTCATGTCGGCAATTTCCTGGCGGCGCAGCATACGGCAGCGATCGAGGACGAAGAGATTCCCGAGGTGAAAAAGTAGCGGCTTAAAGGGTCAAAAGCGTCCCCCCGATGGGGCAGATCACGACCTTGCATCGGTCGCACGTCCGTTTCCCCCAGCGCTCCATCAACATTTTGAATTTGCCGCCTCGGCAACGGCTTCCTACATCCCTTCGGCCCACAGGAAACCCGCGCCGATGACCGTTCTTTCCGTTCTCGACCTGTCGCCGATCGTCGAAGGCAGCAACGCTTCACAGTCACTCGCCAATTCGCTCGATCTCGCCCGTCATGCCGAGCGGCTGGGCTACCGGCGCTATTGGCTGGCAGAGCACCACAATATGCCGGGCATCGCCAGCGCCGCCACCTCGGTGGTCATTGCCCATGTGGCCGGCGGCACCAATACGATACGCGTCGGCGCCGGCGGCATCATGCTGCCCAATCATTCGCCGCTGGTCATCGCCGAGCAGTTCGGTACGCTCAACGCTCTGCATCCTGGTCGCATCGATCTCGGCCTCGGCCGGGCGCCCGGCACCGACATGGCCACGGCACGGGCGCTGCGCCGTAACCTCGACGCTGGCGCCGACAATTTCCCGCAGGACGTCGTCGAGCTGATGGGTTACTTGCAGCCGGCCGAAGACGGCCAACGCATCCGCGCGGTGCCCGGCGAAGGCGAAAAGGTGCCGATCTGGATTCTCGGTTCCAGCCTCTACGGCGCGCAGCTTGCCGCCATGCTCGGCCTGCCCTACGCCTTCGCTTCGCATTTTGCGCCGGCCGAGCTTGACCATGCTCTGGAGATCTACCGCTCGCGTTTCCAGCCTTCGGAGCAGCTCGACAAGCCTTATGTGATGCTCGGCCTCAACGTCTTCGCCGCTCCTTCCGATGCCGAGGCGCGGCTGTTGTTCACCTCGCTGCAGCAGGCCTTCGTCAATCTGCGCACCGGCCGGCCCGGCCGATTGCCGCCGCCGGTCGAAGGATATGAGCGCGACCTCGATCCAATGGCCAAGACCATGCTCGGCCAAGCGCTTTCCTGCGCCGTCGTCGGCTCCCCGGAAACGGTCAGGCAAGGCATCGAGGCGTTTGTGCGCCGCACAGGGGCCGACGAGCTGATGGTCACAGCGCAGATTTTCGACCATGCGGCGCGGGTGCGCTCGTTCGAGATCCTGGCCGACGCTCACAACTCGCTGTCGGAAGCTGCCTGAGAGTTGGTTCGCCACTTGCCACTGTTGCGGGCAAGGCCGGCCTTAGGCAGGGAACATCGCGAACAGGTGTGCGAAGACATAGCGAACATTTCGCGCGTTTTACGCGGAGGTTTTCGATCCGTCATGCTCGTCCGTTAGCGGGAAACGCGGCGTCCACTAAATGACGATCACCTTGGTGCCGATTGTGGCGCGGTCATAGAGATCGATGATGTCCTGGTTCATGAGGCGAATGCAGCCCGCCGACACAGCTTTGCCGATGGACCACCATTCAGGGCTACCGTGCAGGCGATATCCAGTGTCACCTTCCTCGTTAAAGAGATAGAGCGCCCGCGCCCCGAGCGGGTTCATGAGTCCGCCCTCCATATGGGCCGGTATGATGCGGCCTCGCTTCTGCTCGCGCACGATCATCGCAGACGGCGCGCTCCAATCCGGCCATTCGCGCTTCCTCGCAACGTGAGCAGTGCCATGCCACTCGAAGCCCGCCTTGCCGACGCCGATTCCGTAGCGCAGCGCCTGACCGTCTCCCAACACGTAGTAGAGGAACTTCGCTCCTGTATCGACAATGATGGTGCCCGGCGCCTCTTCAGTCGCATAAGGCACTGTCTGCCGATGGAACTTTTGGTCGACCTTGTAGATCGGAACCGGCGGAACGCGGAAACCGGCGTCGGTGAGGCCGCCATAGGCCGAGGGGAAAGTCTTTAATGCGCCGCCGGTGGTGCAGCCGAAGAATGCGACCATCCCAGCAAGTACCAGCCCGATTAGGATCGATTTCACGCGCATGACTCAAGCCGGCGCCCGTGTGGGCGATCAGCCGCATCTCGTCATATTCCTAAACCGACATGCTTCGATTGCCAAGATTTTCCTGACTGTCGGCTGGCTGATTGTTGGCCACTTGGCTCGATCGGCGCCGCGTCTTTCAATTGCTCGGTTTTCGAAAGACGAACGCCCGTAGTGGCTGCGAAGGCCCGGGGTCGGCAGGACAGAGGGAGCGCTGTCCGTCCGGCATTGCAAGGTTTCTGAACAGAGCCCAAGCGCTACGCGCTGACGCTCTGCGCAGTTGCACCTAGCGGACGGCATGAATTGCGGATCATCAAGCGTCCCTTGAGCGTCAGCTTGCGCGGCGGCGCATCCCTGTTTCCGGCGAGCCGGTCGAGCAGCAGATTGGCCGCCTGTTCGCCAATCGCCTGCACCGGCTGTGCGACCGTGGTCAATTGCGGCCGGAACACATCCGACCACGGAAAGTCGTCGAAGCAGGCGACCGAAATATCCTCCGGACAGGACAGGCCGATATCGCGAATGGCCTTCATGGTGCCGATCACCATCGGGTTGTTGGCCGAAAAGATGGCGCTCGGCCGGTCGTGCAGCGAAAGCAGCTGCATGGTGGCGTTGTAGCCGTCGACTTCATGGAAGTTGCCGAAGCGGACGAGTTCGGCCTCGGCCGGCAGGCCGGCGGCCTGGAGGGCCTCGCGGTATCCCGCCATGCGGTCATGCATCGGCGAGATATCGAACGAGCCGGAGATGTAGCCGATGCGCCGATGGCCGAGATCGATCAGGTAAGTGATGGCGTCGAACACCGCGCGCTGATTGTCGAGAACGACGGCATCGGTGTCGACACCCTGGCAAACACGGTCGAGCAGCACGACCGGCACATTGGCGTCGTCGACAATCCGTTTGAGGATCGCGCCGTCACCGACACGCGCGACGATCAGTCCGTCGACCATGCGGTCGAGCAGCAGCCTGATCTGGTCGTCCTGCGTGTTCAGGTGCTCGTCGGTGCAGCACAGCATGACGGCGTAGCCGGCCCTGTCGAAAGCCTGCTGGATGACCGAAACCACGTCGGTAAAGAACGGATTGGTGATGTGTGGGACGGTGAGCCCGATGGTGCGTGTGGTGCCCATCTTCAGGCTGCGGGCAATGGCGTTGCGCTTGTAGCCGATGTCGCGGATCGCCTGTTCGATGCGCTGGCTGAGCTCGGGGCTGACGGTCGCGGTGCCGTTGATCAGCGCCGATACGGTGGCCACGGAAACACGCGCCGCTTCGGCCACATGAAGCATGGTCGGTGCAGTGGATTTGCGCTGCTTTTTTCGTCCTGACGCTGTCATTTTCGAAACGTTTCACCACTCCGCGGCAGCAATACGTACGGAATCTTATGATTTTGCGCAAGAATTGAAATGGAACAATCTCAAGCTCCAGATATTGCCTTGACATGATCGAAACGTTTAGATTAGCGTTTAAGGCATTCGGTGACGACGGAGGGAGGCCGTCCTTGTCATGCAGCACGGCAATTCCATCCCTGCGGAAGGCGCTACGGCGGACGGCTCGGCTATCGTCCTCGGGGCCGAGCACATCTCCAAGTCCTTCGGCGGTATCGCAGCGCTCGTCGATGTCGGCTTCGAGCTGCGGCGCGGCGAAGTCCATGCGTTGATGGGCGAGAACGGCGCCGGCAAGTCGACGCTGATGAAGATACTGTCCGGCGTCTACACGGATTATAACGGAACGGTCAGTATCGATGGCCACCCGGTGCGCTTTACCGGCGTCCGCGAAGCCGAGCGCGCCGGCATCGCCATCATCCACCAGGAGCTGAACCTCGTCCCCGAACTCAGCGTCGCCGACAACATTTTTCTCGGCCGCGAGAAGCTGATCGCCGGACTGATCGTCGACCGCAAGACGAGCAGCCGCGCCGCCGGAACGCTCTTGCAAAGGCTCGGCATCGAGCTCGACCCGGATGCACGCGTCGGTGCCTTGCGCGTCGGCGAACAGCAACTGGTCGAGATCGCCAAGGCGCTGTCGATGTCGGCACGCATCCTGATCATGGACGAGCCGACCTCCGCCCTTTCGCCAGCCGAATGCCAGCGGCTGTTCCGCATCATCCGCCAGCTCGCCAATAGTGGCGTGGCGATCGTCTACATTTCGCACCGCATCGACGAGGTTATGCATCTGGCCAGCCGCGTCACCGTGTTTCGCGATGGACGCCACGTCCTGACGCAGGCGATGGACAAGCTCGACGAAGACGCCATAATTTCGGCGATGGTCGGGCGAAACCTGCTTGCTTCCTCCCAGGAGCACCGCATCCCCGGTGGCAACACGGTCCTGTCCGTAAGCAAGCTGTCGCTGTCGAAGCCCAATCGCCATGGCTGGCGCACCGTGCTCGATGGCGTCAGCTTCGATCTTGCCGCAGGAGAAATCCTCGGTATCGGCGGATTGCTGGGCTCGGGCCGTACCGAAATCCTGGAAACCATCTTCGGGTCCAGCGGCGGACGTGCCGGCGGTGAGATCAGGCTCGATGGCGAGGCAGTAGAAATCCGTTCGCCGCGCGATGCGCGCCGGCTCGGCATCGCCCTGGTCACGGAAGACCGCAAGACGCAAGGCCTGCATCTCGAGGCCTCGATCACCGACAATGTCGCGCTGCCGCTGGTCGGCGCGCTGGCGCGGTTCGGCGTGCGCTCGCTGGCCGGTGAGCAAGGGCTGGCACGGGACGCCGTCAAGGCGCTCGGCATTCGCTGCGAGACCGTCGAGCAGCCGGCCGGCACGCTGTCCGGCGGCAACCAGCAGAAGGTCGTCATCGGCAAATGGCTAGCGACGAGGCCGCGGGTGCTGCTGCTCGACGAGCCGACACGCGGCATCGATGTCGGTGCCAAGCGGGAAATCTACGATCTCATCTTCAAGCTGGCGCGAGACGGGCTGGCGATCGCCGTCATCAGCTCGGAATTGCCGGAGCTGCTGCATCTTTCCGACCGTATCCTGGTCATGGCCGACGGCCGCCAGACGGGAATCCTGTCCCGCGCGCAAGCCAGCGAGGAGGCCATCATGCGGCTTGCGGCGCCGCGACGGACGATGACGAGGCCTGCCGCATGAGCATTTTGCATATCCTGTCCCGGACGAAGCTCTATTGGGGCCTGATCGCCATCTTCCTGATCGGCGTGCTCGGCTCGCCGATCAGCTCCAAGGGCAACAACATCTTCCTGTCCTACGGCAACCTGCTCGATGTGCTGCGCCAGGTGTCGACCACCGGGCTGATTGCCACCGGCATGACTGCGGTGATCATCACCGGCGGTATCGACCTTTCCGTCGGCTCGCTGATGGCTATCTGCACGGTCGTCTGTGCCATGCTGCTGACGGTCCCCGGCGTGACGCCGGCGGTGGTGCTGGGGGTGCCGACAGTTGCCCTGGCAGCCCTTTGCCTCGGCATTCTCGTCACTCGTTTCATCCTGCTGAACATCGAAAAATCCCGCGCCGGCGCGCAGGCCACGCACGACATCAGGTTGGACAGCGTTCGCGGGCTGGTGACACCCGGCATTGTCGGGGTGATCCTGTGCAGTCTGGTGCTGTGGTTCCTGCTGCCGCAGGTGGGCTCAAAATTCGGCGTGCTCGGCGTGCTGCTGGTGGCGCCTTGCGTCGGCCTGCTGTTCGGCGCGCTCAACGGCTTCATCATCGTCGCCGGGCGGCTGCAGCCCTTCATCGTGACGCTGGCGATGATGGTCACTGCGCTCGGCATCGCCCGGCTGACAGCCGGCCAGAACAATGCGGTGCTGCCGGTCTACACCGGCTCGAATGCCACCGCCGATTTCGAAATGCTGCGCTCGCTGGTATTCGGCGTGATCCCGATGCCGGGCCTGTTCTTCCTCGGCGCCATCCTGATCTACGGCGCCGTGCTGCGCTTCACCCCGTTCGGCCGCTATGTCTATGCGATCGGCGGCAATGAGGAGGCGGCGCGGCTGTCGGGCATCGCCGCAGGCCGCGTGAAGATCGCCACCTATGCCGTGTCAGGGCTGCTGGCCGGCATCGCGGCGGTGCTCTATGTCGCGCAGTACCGGCAAGGCAAGCCGGACGCCGGCGCCGGGCTGGAGCTCGACGCGATTGCCGCCGTGGTCATCGGCGGCACCAGCCTGATGGGCGGACGCGGCAGCTTGACCGGGACATTCTGCGGCGTGCTGATCTTCGGGCTGCTCTCCAACATCCTGCAGCTGCACAACATCAATTCGAACCTTCAGCTGGTGCTGAAGGGGATGATCATCATCGGTACCGTGCTCGTGCAGGAGCGCAATGCCGGTGATCTTCTTTTCTATCTGCGCTTGCCCGGTGGGCAAGCGCACAAGGAAACGGCCGCGGCAAAGCGGCCGTCGCAAGAGACCGCGTCTCTGAATATTGGAGGAAACAAGAAATGAAACGACGTGAATTGTTGAAGCTCGCCGGGCTGACAGCGGCACTCCTGACCACGACCGCCATGCTTGCCGGCGGCGCCCATGCGCAGGACAAGAAGTGGAAGATCGGCTTCTCGCAGGTGACGACCATCGAACCCTGGCGCGCCCAGTTCAACAAGGACATCCTGGCCGAAGCGGCCAAGCATCCGGAAGTCGAGCTGATCATCACCGACGGCGAGGACAAGACCGAGAAGCAGGTCGCCGATGTCGAAAACCTTATCCGTCAGGAGGTCGATGCGCTCTTGGTATCACCGAAAGAATCCGCCGGCCTGACCGGTGTCGTGCAGCAGGCGATCGATGCCAAGATCCCGGTCTTCGTGCTCGACCGGAACGTCGAAACCAACGACTACACGCAGTTCGTCGGCGGCGACAACAAGCTTATCGGCCGGGCTGCCGGTGAATATGCCGTCGAGCTGCTTGGCGGCAAGGGCAAGGCCGCCGGCAACGTCGTCGAGATCTGGGGCGGCATGGGCACCCAGCCGGCACACGACCGCCATGACGGCTTCCATGAATTCACCGACAAGGAGCCAGGCATAAAATACCTGCTCGACCAGCAGTCGGGCGACTGGAAGCAGGACCAGGCCTACAACATCATGGCGACGGCGTTGCGCAACAACGAGAAAATCGATCTTGTCTACGGCCACAATGATCCGATGGCCTATGGCGCCTATCTTGCCGCCAAGGACGTCGGACGTGAGAAGGACATCAAGTTCATCGGCATCGACGGCCTGCCCAATGAAGGCGTGCAGCTGGTCGCCAATGGCGAGCTGACGGCGACGTTCACTTATGTGACGCCGGGCGCCGAAGGGCTGCGGCAGGCGATCAAGTTCCTGAACGGGGAGAAGGTGGAAAAGACCATCACCCTGCCGACGCAGAAGATCACCAAGGAAAATGCCGCCCAGATCCTGAAGGACAACGGCCTCTGAGACGAGGCTTTCCTGCCGGGCGTTCAGCGCCCGGCAGGAACAACAACCAAACGCCGGCAGGCAGCAGATTAAGCCAGCTTGGCCAGCAGCTTCATGAAAATGGCCGCTTCCTTGGCGGAAAGCGGCGCCAGCGTTTCCTGCGTAATCTCACGGGCAAGCGGAATCAGCCGCTCGATCGCGTCGCGCCCGTCGGCGGTCAGATTGACCAGCAGGCGCCGTTTGTCGACTTCGTGTTTGCTAAGTTCGACAAAGCCACGCGCTTTCAGCCGGTCGATGACGCCCTTCACGGTCGCCGCATCCATGGCGATCAGGCTGCCAAGCTGGTTCTGCGAGGTCTCGCCGACGTCGCGCAATTTGGCCAAAGCGGCAAATTGCGGCGGCGTCAGATCGGCGATGTGTGCGGCGAAGATCGAGACATGGCGCTGATGCGCCTTGCGCAGGATGAAGCCGACCTGCTCCTGCAAGCGATAGTCGTTTTCGTCAGGCTCCTCGGCCTCGACCAGCTTGAGCAGATTGTCCTCGGCGCTCACCGCAGCCCATCCCATGCCTTAATGTCCTTGGCCGCCAGCCCACCCATGCGGTCGTGCACGCGCGGGCCGCAGGTCATGGCGAGGCAAAACAGGATCTCGTCGGGACGGGGGCCATCGCTGATGCCGATTTCCATGGCATCGAAATGGCTGCGCACATAGGCGGCGTTGATGTGGCCGAGCGGCACATCGAGCCGCGCGCCGAAGCCGCCGACCTTCTTCGCCGAGGGCACGATCGCCTTGGCGTCGCCGAGCCGTTCGCGCATGGCATAGCCGCCCGGCACATGCCACAGCGCGCCATGCTCCAGCTCGCCCGCCATGCCGACGATGGCGCCCTTGCCGTAACCGTCGATCTGTTTGACGTCGCCGCCCAATGCGGCAATAAGCCTGTCGGAGAGCAGCAGCCCGAGCGGCTTCAAATCCTCCATGGCGCTCTGCAGTTCCTCGACGTAACGGCCGGCGAACGGGTTCTTGACCACAGCCATTGCCGCGGCACGGCGCCGCGGCACCTTCGCCACCGGCCCGCCTTCGTGAAAAATCTCTTCGGTCAGCACGGCGATCTTGCGGATCGGAAACTCAGGCATGAGCAATTTCCCTCTCTAAAACTTTATTGGCGAGCGCCATCGGACCTGCGATGCGCGCCTGACCGCCGAGGAAAAGCGCCGCGGCGGCAATCAGGCCGCGCCGCCGAAACTCCTCGGCAACGGCAAATCCGCCTTCCAGCGCAATAGCGATTTCAGCGGCGGAAAGCAGCCCCACGCCCTGCGTCACCAAACGGTCGCCGAGATCGCTGTCAGGTGCGAGATCGCGCGCCCGTACGCGCCTAACGGCCGGATGACCGGGCAGGTCGACGGCGTTGGCGATCAAGGTCGCGGCGGCATCGGCTTCAGCACCCGTTCGCGCCAGCACCGTGACCGCGTCGGCGATGCCCAGCGAAAAGGAGCGGCCGCGCCAGCCGCTTGTCGCGACACCGCGGATCCCGTCTTCGGGGCGGATCGTGAGACGATCTGCCAACCCATGACCTGTCCCGGCAATGGCAAGCGTCATCGACTGCCCGTGGCCGAGATAGATCGCGCTGTCGCCGCCATTGTTGACATAGGCGCGCTCGAGCCGGCGGCCGGCAAGCAGCGCGCCAAGCACTTCGTCGGCTACCGAGCCGGCGACGGCCGCCATCGGTGTGATGAATTGTTTCGCTAGCGGAACGACCGCCGCTTCCATGTGGCGCGCCGTCGGGCCAGCGAAAGCACGTGGCCGCGAGGCGGCCGGGCGCCGCAGTTCGGGCAACTCTTCGACCAGTTCGGGCAGGATTGTCTGGAAGCGCGCCACTGCCTGACGATATGCGGCGCTGCATTCACTCGCCTCGCCGAATGCCTCGACGATCAGGTCGATCGGCCCATGATTGAGGTGAAGCCTCCGGCCGTCCTCGAGCCAATGCGCCTGCGGGCCGTTCATCGCCCGGCCCCGTTTGCGGCCGCGCGACGCAACTGCGCCAGCGGCGGCCAGGGATTGTCACGGGGTGCGGCCGTGCCGCGGCGCGGATTGAGATATTCGCCGCCCTTGGCCAGGATATCGTCGACGCTGCGGATTTCGCCTTCGTAGCCGCCAAGCCTGACATAATCGTCGCGGCGCATGGTGAACTCGATCGGCGCCACCAGCGCCGGGGTCGGCACATAGCCGAAGGCGCCTTCCGGGACGCGGGTGACGTCGACCATCAGCGTGATGCCGCCGCCCGGCCAGACATAGACCGGCGCGCCGCCGACCGTCACATAGGTCGTCAAGCCCTGCACCGAGCGGGTCAGATTGACCGGGTTCTCGGTGACGCCGGCGCGCAGCGAGCCGCCGGCGCCGCCGACGAAAAGCACGGTGCAGAGCGCCGGCTCGCAATTGTCCTCGATCAGTTCGACCGACTTCCGCAGCCGCTCCGGGAACGGTTTCTGGACCGGCTTCAGTTCGTCGTCGAGCTCGTAATAGGCGAATTGCTCGCCGGTGGTCGAGACCATCAGCAGCGACATGCCGGGGCGCGCACCCTTTTTGGCGTTCCATTCACCAAGGATCGACAGCGGGTCGGAAATGCTGGTGCCGCCCCAGCCGAGGCCGGGCTCCGACACCTTGAAATAACGGCCCGGCGTCGAACGGCGGCCGATGATCTTGATGCCGGTATCCTGCCAGCCAAGCACCTTGCCGGCCTGATGCTCGGAGACGACGCCGGTGATGTGGTCATCGACCACCACCACCTCGTCGACAAGGCCGCGCCATTGGGTCGCGAACATGCCTATGGTAGCCGAACCGCAGCCGACGCGCATGCGCTGCTCGAGCTTGCCGTCGATGACCGGCGGCTTGCCGGCTTCGACGATGACGGTGGCGCCGCCGTCGATGACGAGTTCAACCGGTTTGCGGTTGCACAGGGCGAGCATGGCGTCGCAGGTGGCGCGCCCTTCAGCCTTCGAGCCGCCGGTCAAATGATGTACGCCGCCCAGCGACAGCATCTGCGAGCCGTATTCGCCGGTCGTGACATGGCCGATCGCCTCGCCTTGGGCACGGACCGTCGCCGTTTCGGGGCCGATATGACGGTCGGTGTCGATCTTCACCTTGACGCCGCAATAGGAGAAGATGCCCTCGGTGACGACGGTGACCAGATCGACGCCCTCGACCTCCTGGCTGACGATGAAGGGCGCCGGCTTGTAATCGGGATAGGTGGTGCCGGCGCCGATGGCGGTGACGAAGCGGCGGCCGGTGTTGACCAGTTCGCCGTCCCATGTCTCGCCTTCTTCGGCAAAGGGTACGATTGCGGCGCCGGTCTCGGCCGCGTGGTCGAGGATGGTCAGTGGATCCATCCGCACGATCCTGCCGCCAACATTGCCGTAGCGGTCGCAGGCGCCGGTGCGGCTTTCGGCGATGTAGCACATGACCGGACAGGCATCGCAGCGGATCTTCTCGGCCACCAGCTTCTCGCCGGGATCGTGTGTCTCGAAGCGTTCGGCAAGCTCGCTCATCGGCGCGCCTCCTTGTCGAGGATGGCGGCGCGAATGCGGGTCGGCGTCGCCGGAATTTTGGTGACCAGCACACCGGTGGCGTGGCGGATGGCGTTGAGGATCGCCGGCGCCGTCGGGATCAGCACATGCTCGCCCAAACCCTTGGCGCCGAAGGGTCCTTCCGGATCCGGAACTTCTATCAGGATGGTCTCGATCGGTGGCACGTCGCCGATCGTCGGGATCAGATAGTCGTGCAGGTTTTCGGTGCGGCCGGGGATATATTCTTCCATCAGCGCCATGCCGATGCCCTGGGCGATGCCACCCTCGACCTGGCCCTCTGCCAGTAAAGGGTTGATGGCCTTGCCGATATCGTGCGCGGCGGTGATTTTTATAAGCTTCACGGTGCCGAGCCTGAGGTCGACCTCCAGTTCGGCGATCTGGGCGCCATAGCCATAGACGGCATAAGGCTTGCCTTGGCCCTTGGCATCGAGCGGCAGCGTCGGCGGGTCATAGCTTTCCTCGGCACGGAAGACAAAGCCTTCGGCGTCTGCCTTCAGCGAGGAAAGATCGATGCGGCGCGTCGCTTCGCCTTCCCCGATGCTCAGACTTGTGCCGTCCAGCGCAATCGCCGCCTTTTCCGAGACATTGGCGAAACGCAAGATCTCATCGCGCAAGGCGCGGCCGGCCTTTTCGGCGGCCTTGCCGGTGACGAAGGTCTGGCGCGAGGCCGACGTCTTGCCGGCGTCGGGGGTGATCGCCGTGTCGGCGCCTTTCAGCCGCAGCTTTTCAAGCGGAAGACCCAACGCGTCGGCGCAGATCTGCGCGATGACAGTGTTCGAACCTTGCCCGATATCGACCGCCCCCTGATGCAGGACGACTTCGCCCGATGCCGAGATGCCGACCTTGATGGTCGACGGATTGGGCAGCGAGGTGTTGCCGCAACCGTACCAGCAAGAGGCGACGCCGACGCCGCGTTTTTTTTCGCCGCTGCTACGGGCGTTGAACGCGTCGGCGTCAGTTAGGGCACGCCGCCAATGTGAGCGCAGGGCCGCCAGGCAGTCGGCGATGCCGACGCCCGACTCGAGCCGCTGGCCGGTGACTGTTTCGGATCCGTTCCGAAGGCAGTTCTTCAGGCGAAAGTCGAGCCGATCCATGCCGAGCTTGTCGGCCAGGTCGTCATAGAGGGTCTCCTGCATGATCGTCGCCTGCGGCACGCCGAAACCGCGAAAGGCGCCGGCAATCGGGCCATTGGTGTGGATGGCGCGGCCTTCGGCGCGATAGTTCGGCGTCGCATAGGGGCCGGAGGCGTGCACCGGCACGCGGTTGGCGACCGTCGGCCCCCAACTGGCATAGGCGCCGGTGTTGAAATCGCCGGCGAAGACCATGCCGGTGATGCGGCCGTCGGCATCGGCGCCGATGCTCGCTCTCATCTGAGCGGGATGGCGCTTGGTGGTCGAGATCATCGATTCGGTGCGGCTGTAGGCGAGCGCCGCCGGCCGGCCGGTTTTCATGGCGACGAGGCCGATGAGCGGTTGCAGCGAGACGTCGAGCTTGGAGCCGAAGCCGCCGCCGGTGGCGGTCGGCACGATGCGCACCTGTTCCGGGGCAAGGCCGAGCACTTTTGCCGTGTCGTCACGGTCCATATAGGGCGCCTGCGTGCAGGCGACGACGACCAGCGTGTCGCCGTCCATGAAGGCATAGCCGGCTTCCGGTTCGATATAGGCGTGCTCGACATAGGAAGTGTGGATGGCGCCGGAAACGGCGAAAGCCGCACCGGCGAGCGCGGCTTCGGGGTCGCCACGCTCCACGAAGCCGGAGGTGAGCAGGTTCGAGGGCCGGTTTTCATGGACTAGTTGCGCACCGCCGGCCTGCGCTTCGCCAGTTTCCAGAAAATGCGGCAACTCGGTCCAACTGACAGGGAAATCGGCTAGGTCGAGATCGAGGATAGCCTCGCGTTCGCCGGCGACCAGCGCCACCGCCTCACCGCGAAAGCGCGAAACCCCTTCGGCCAGCGCCGGCTGGTCGGCGAAGGGCGCGATGACGCCGAAACAATTCTTTCCCGGAATGTCGGCGGCGGTGAAGACGCCGGCAATGCCAGGACGGGATTTCACCCAGCTGCCGAGATCGCCAAAAGTGAAAGCGGCATGATAATGCGGCGAGCGGACCACCAACACCGACAATGCGTCGGCCGGGAATGAATCACCGCCGAATTTTTCGCCGCCAGTGACTTTCGGAAGGCCATCGAGGCGGATCGGGGAGGAGCCGACGGCATGGCCAGAGGATGGCATGCGCTGATCGAGACCGTCGGCGTGGCGCCAAGCATCCATCACCGCGGCGACGATCTTGCGGTAGCCGGTACAGCGGCAGAGCACGCCGCCCAGTGCATCCTGCGTTTCGGCCTCGCTCGGGCAAGGCGTCCTGTCCAGGAGTGCCGTTGCCGCGACCAGCAGGCCGGGCGTGCAGGCGCCGCATTGCGCTGCGCCATGGCTGAGGAACGAAGCCTGCAGCGCCGACAACCGGCCATTGGCGAGGCCTTCGACGGTCGTCACCACGGTGCCGGAGGCGGAAGCCGCGGGCATCAGGCAGGCGCAGACCGGCTCGCCGTCGACCAGCACCGTGCAGGCGCCGCAATCGCCGGCATCGCAGCCGATCTTGGTGCCGGTCAGCCGCAGTTCGTCGCGCAACACCGCGGACAGCCGCCGCACCGGCGGCACGCAAACGCTGACGGCGGCGCCGTTGACTTCGAAGGCGATGTCGGCGCGCTCCATGTCCATCAGGCCGCCGCCCTTTCGTCGGGAACAGCGCCCATCGCACCAAGCACGGCGCGGGCGACGATCTCGCGCGCAGCGTCCAGCCGATATTCGGCGCTGCCGCGCACGTCGCCGATCGGCGACAGCTCGTCCATCGGTGCGGATTGGATCGCAGTGGCCAGCGCGTGGCCGACGGGCCGGCCGCGTAGCGCCGCCTCGACACCCGCCAGGCGCCTGGCGACAACCGAGCAGGAACCGACGGCGACGGCCGCGTTCCTGACCCTACCATCTTCGACGGCCAGGCGTGCGGCGGCCATGGCGATGGAGATGACGAGATAACGCCGCGCGCCGAGTTTCACGAAGGCGGAGCTGCCGGCGGTCGCGGGTTTGGGAATGCGGATTGCCATGACCATTTCGCCGGGCTGCAGTGCGGTGCGACGGTTGCCGAGGATGAATTCTGCAAGGGGCAGATGCCGGGTCGCCACAGCGGAACGCAGTTCGACTTCGGCATCGAGCACCAGCAGCGGCGGCACGCCGTCGGCGGCCGGCGAGGCGTTGCAGAGATTGCCGGCAATCGAGGCAACGTTCTGGATCTGCACCGAGCCGACTTCCCGCGCCGCCTGCTTCAGCGCGTCGAAAGCCGCCGGCAGAGGATGGCGGACGAGATCGGTCCAGGTGGTGCGCGCGCCGACGAGCCAATGGTTTTCGGCTTCGGCAATGCCGCGCAATGCCACCAGGCCATTGATATCGAGGACATTGTCGCGGAAAGGCTTGCTGCCCTGTGCCGGATAGAAGTCGGTGCCGCCGGCGAGGATGCGCCATTGCCCTTCGCCCAGCAAAGCGAGGGCGTCGTCGACCGTGGTGGGTTTTGCGTAACGGATCACGCTTTGCCTTCCCAGAATGGGCTTCCCGAGAGGGGATCCTGCCGAAAGATTTTCCCGAGCATTCAAGGCAGGAAATTCATTCGTATGCAAATGATATCAAGCCGGCAGGAATTGTCAAAGCCAGAGTTTGCACGGCTGTTGGCACCGGTGCACCCGGAACGCATTTGTTATGCCATGAGAGGTTGACGCAGCCGGCCATCTGGTCAAGTTTCTGCGTCCGGTCGCGTTTTCATTGGAGCCTAAGCTCAAGACCAAGAAAATAAGGAGGCTCCATGGCCGACGAAGCGCTTGTCGTTATCGACCTGCAGAACGATTTCTGCCCGGGTGGCGCCCTTGAAGTGGCCGGTGGCGACGAAATCGTGCCGTTGGTCAATGACCTGATCCGGCGGACCGAGCACGTCCTGCTGACGCAGGACTGGCACCCTGCCGGCCATTCGAGCTTTGCCTCCAGCCACCCCGGCAAGCACCCGTTCGAAACGATCGACGTGCCTTATGGCCACCAGACGCTGTGGCCGGATCACTGCATCCAGGGCAGCCTGGGATCGGATTTCCATTCGGGCCTCGCCTGGAGCAAGGCCGAGCTGGTGATCCGCAAGGGGTTCCGTCCTGCGATCGACAGCTATTCCGCATTCTTCGAGAACGACAGGACGACGCCGACCGGCCTTGCCGGCTATCTCCGGGATCGGAACATCGAGACGCTGACCCTGGTCGGCCTGGCGACGGATTTCTGCGTCGCCTTTTCGGCGCTCGACGCAGTCAAGCTCGGTTTTGAGACATCCGTGCGGCTCGACGCCTGCCGCGGCATCGATCTCAACGGCTCCGTGGAGAGGATGCTGGGCCGGATGCGCGATGCCGGCGTGACACTGATTTGAACGTCATCCAGCCGAACCTGACAGACTTTTGAGGGGCTTCATGCGGTTTGCGGCGTTGACGGCAAGTGCTGCACTTATTGCAGCAATCTTTTCTCCGAGAGCGGTTCTCGCGGCCGAAGCGCACGAATTGCCGGGCGCCGCCATGTCGCTTTGGTGGGTGCTGCCGTTTGCCGGGCTCTTGCTTTGCATCGCGACCGGGCCGTTGCTCTTCCATCATGCCTGGGAGCACCATTACGGCAAGATTGCCGCGTTCTGGGCAGCATTGGTGATCGGGCCGCTGGCAATCGCCTTCGGCATCCCGTCGGCGACGCAGGCGGTGCTGCACGCGCTGCTCACCGAGTACATGTCGTTCATCATCCTGCTGTTTGCGCTGTTCACCATTTCGGGCGGCATCTTCGTTGCCGGCAACATACACGGCACGCCGCTGGTCAATGCCGGGCTGTTGCTGGGAGGGGCGCTGCTTGCCTCGATCATTGGCACAACCGGCGCCTCGATGATCCTGATCCGGCCGCTCATCCGCGCCAACGACAACCGGCGCTTCAACGCCCATGTCGTCATTTTCTTCATTTTCCTGGTGTCCAACATCGGCGGGTCTCTGACGCCGCTCGGCGATCCGCCGCTGTTCGTCGGCTTCCTGCGCGGCGTCGATTTCTTCTGGACGACCGTTCACCTGCTGCCGGAGACGCTGTTCGTCGCCGGCGTGGTGCTGGCCGTTTTCCTGGCGATCGACATCATCCTGCATCACCGCGAGGAAGGTGCGCCGAAGATCAAGGATCCGACGCCTGACACCAAGGTGCGCATTCGCGGCCTGGCCAACATACCGCTGCTGGCCGGCGTAATCGCTGCGATCCTGATTTCTGCTGCCTGGAAGCCGGGAGTGAGCTTCTCTTTTCAGGGCGTCAGCCTCGAGCTGCAGAACCTGGTGCGCGACGCCGCCATCATGATACTGGCCTTCACTTCGCTTGTCGTCTCGCCGAAGGAGTTTCGCGGTGCAAACGCCTTCAGCTGGGGGCCGATCGCCGAGGTGGCGAAGCTGTTCGCCAGCATCTTCATCTGCATCGTGCCGGTGGTCGCCATATTGCGGGCCGGCCTCGACGGCGCGCTGGCGCCGTTGGTGCTGCTGGTCAGCTCGCCGACCGGCGCGCCTGACAATCTCGCCTATTTCTGGCTGACCGGGGCGCTGTCGTCCTTCCTCGACAATGCGCCGACCTATCTGGTGTTCTTCGAACTCGCCGGCGGCGACCCGCAGCATCTGATGACCGAGCTCGCCTCGACGCTGGCGGCGATCTCGGCCGGCGCGGTGTTCATGGGTGCCAACACCTATATCGGCAATGCGCCGAATTTCATGGTCTATGCTATCGCCAGGCATCGCGGCATCAAGATGCCGAGCTTCTTTGGCTACATGGTATGGTCGGGTGCCGTGCTGATCCCGACTTTCCTGCTCGCCGGCTTCCTGTTCTTTCGCTGATCAGCCAACGCCGACATAGCGGCGGACGGCCGAGGGATCGGCACGCAGTTCCTCGACGTCGACCGTCTCGCGGTTGCGGCCGTTTTCAATGAAGCAAACACGGTCGGCGACCGACAGCACGGCATCGACGCGCTGCTCGACGAGGATTGTCGACACGCCAAGCGCGCGCAGCTTCGACACGGTTTCGCGGATTTTTGCGATCATCGACGGCATCAGCCCCTCGGTCGGCTCGTCGAGCAGAAGCACCTGCGGCTCCAGACACAACGCCCGCGCCATAGCCAGCATCTGCTGCTCGCCGCCGGACAGCGTGCCGGAACACTGCCTGAGGCGCTGGCGCAGCAGCGGGAAAAGATCGAGCACGTTTTCGCGCGTCGCCTTGCCCTTGTTGCGGGCCATCAGGCCGATTTCGATGTTCTCCGCCACCGTCATCTCGGCGAATAGCCGCCGGCCCTGCGGCACGTAGGCGACGCCGGCCTTGGGCACCTCATGTGCCGGCAGGCCGGTCAATTCCCGCCCTTCGAGCCTGATCGAGCCGGCGGCTGCCGGCACCAGGCCCATGATCGCCTTCAGCATCGTCGTCTTGCCGGCGCCGTTGCGGCCGAACAGGCAAAGCACCTCGCCCTCGTTCAGAACCAGATCCAGGCCATAGAGCACCTGGACCTCGCCGTAGAAGCAATCGAGCCCGGAAACGGTCAGTGCCTTGGACTGGACCTCAGCCATGCGTGGTCCCCAGATAAGCGTCCTGCACCGCGGCATTGGCGCGGATCTGCTCGGGCGTACCTTCGGCCAGAATCCTGCCGGCGTTGAAGACGGTGATGCGGTCGGCGAGTTGCATGACCACCGGCATGTTGTGCTCGATCAAAAGCACTGTGGCGCTATCGGCGATCTCGCGCACCAGCTCGATGAAATTGTCGATCTCGCTGTCGGCCAGCCCTTGCGTCGGTTCGTCGAGGATCAGCAGGCGCGGCTTCAGCGCCAGCCCCATCGCCACTTCCAGCAGGCGCTGGTGACCGTAGGACAATTGCCCGGCCGGCATTTGAGCGCGATCGGCAAGGCCGGTGCGCTCGAGAGCCGCCATGACGCCGCTGTGAACCGCGCCCTTCGAACGGCCATCGGTCAGCGTGCGCTGCACCGGCAGGGCGACATTGTCGTAGGCGCTGAGATTGGCAAAGACACTGGTGATCTGGAAAGTGTAGGCGACGCCAAGGCGAACCCTGGCGTAGGCCGGCAGATTGGTGATGTCCGCGCCGTCGAAGACGATCATGCCCGACGAGGGCTGGATACGGCCGCTGACCAGGCTGACGAAGGTGGTCTTGCCGGCACCGTTGGGGCCGATGACAGCGCGGACCTCGCCCGGCATCAGCGCGAAGTCGACGCCGTCGACGGCACGCAGGCCGCCGAAACTGCGGGACAGGCCTTTGGTGGTCAGCAGCGGCATCATGGCAGCCACCCCAGCCAGCGCTGGCGGATGCTGCCGAGGATGCCCTTGGGGAAGAATAGCACCAGCAGGATGAGCGCGATGCCGACGATCAGCAGATAGGCGGAGGTGTAGCCGCTGGCGACGTCGATGACATAATACATGAACAGCGTGCCGATCAGCGGCCCGAGCGTGGTAGCGGCGCCGCCCAGCAGCACCCAGAGCAGCGGCAGGATGGAATACTGCACGGAAGCGAAGCTCGAGCCGACATAGCCGAACAGCAGCGCATAGGCGGCACCCGAAGCCGCGCAGATGGTGCCGGAGACGACGACGGCGGCGAGCTTGTTGGAGAACGTGTTGTAGCCGAGCATTTTTGTCCGCTCCTCGTTCTCGCGGATGGCGACCAGCACACGACCGTAGCTGGAGCGGACTATAGCCAGGCTTATGAGCAGCACGATCGAGAACAGCGCCAGCGCGCTCATGTAGCGCACGGTCGGGTTGGTGAGGTCGAACGACGCGCCGCCGAGGACAAGGACACGCATCGGCTGCGGCACGACCATGCCCTGGTCGCCGCCGGTCCAGGCGGCGAAATAGAGGATGACGAGGTAGAATACCTGCGCGAACATCATGGTGACGATCATGAAGGCGACGCCGGAGGTGCGCAGTGCCAGGAGCCCGATCACCAGCGCAAGCAGCGCGCCGCAGGCAAGCCCGGTTGCGAAGGCCGCCGGCACGCTCCAGCCGAGATGGATGATGGCAAGGCCGGCGCCATAGAGCCCGGCTGAAAAGAACATGGCGTGGCCGAGGCTGAGCAGCCCGACATAGCCGAACAGCAAGTTATAGCCCATGGCGAAGACCGCCAGCACCATGATACGGGCGAGCAGCCCGTGATGGTATTCCGGCAGGACAAAGCTAAGTGCGAAAAGCAGGGCGATGACGCCGAGATGCAGTGCATAGGGCTTTGCCGGCGAAGCATCCTTCATCGCGATGCCGTCCCGAACAGGCCCTGCGGCCGGAACACCAGCACCATGGCGACCAGCAAGGTGGCGATGATCTTGGCCAGCGTCGGCGAGAAGAACACCGAGATGATGCCGTCGGAAAGGCCGATCAGCACCGCCGCGACCACCGTGCCGCGCAACGAGCCGAGGCCGCCGATGATGACGACGATGAACGAGAGCAGCAGCGGGTCTTGTCCCATCAGATAATGCGCCTGGCTGATCGGCACGATCAACACCGCGGCGATAGAAGCCAGCATGGCGCCGAGCGCGAAGACGCCGGCATAGACGCGATCGACCGGAATGCCGAAGGCCTGCGCCGTCTCGCTGTCATACTGGGTGGCGCGCATAACAAGGCCGATTTTCGTGCGCGTCAGCACCAGCCAGGTTGCGATCAGCAGCAGCGCAGACGCTGCGATGATCGACAGCTTGTAGCCGGAATAGCCGAACCACGGCAGAAGAATGCGGTAGCTGAAGGGCGGCTCCACCGGCCGCGCCTCCGGACCATAGAAGGTCAGCGCCAATTGCTGGATGATGTAGAGCATGCCGATGGTGGCGACGATGGTGGCTTCCGGATTGTAGTTCAGCCGGCGCAGCACCAGCCGTTCGGCGACCAGTGCGATCAGGCCGACGATCAGCGGCGCCAGCACCAGGGCGACCAGGAAGCCGAGCGCCGGATGGCCCGATATCGCCGTAGAGATCGCCCAGGCAAGCACGGCGCCCAGCATGAAGAATTCGCCATGCGCGACATTGACGACGCGCATGACACCGAACACCAGCGACAAGCCGAGCGCCGTCAGCGCCAGCACGGCGGAGGTGACGAGGCCTTCGAGGGCGGCGAGGAGAAGGTGGGGTCCGAAGTGCATCGGTTACGCCCCCAAGGGAGGTGCCCAGAGCACCCCCCTCTGGCCTGCCGGCCATCTCCCCCTCAACGGGGGAGATTGGCAGTTCCTGCGAAGGCGGCCGTCTACCGACCTCGGCGATTGGCGAAAGCGGTGGGGTGGCTCGAAGCGCACTACGGCCAAAACAGCTAAGCTCACAGCGCCTGGGTCGTGTAATCCCCTTCCGGCTCGTAGAGGCCGTCCTCGATCTTGGTCTTGTGGACGACATTCAGCCGGCCGCCTTCGACCTTGGAGATGTTCTGGATACCAAAACACTGGTGGATCTTGCCGTTGAAGGTTTTCGGGCCCTGCGGGTGCTCCGGTCCCTCGGCGAACTCGGTCAACGCCTCGGTCGCCTCGACCAGCTTGGCGCGGTCTTCCGGGCCCTTGTAGCCGGCATCTTCCATCGCCTTCTTGACGACATAGAGCGTTTCCCAGCAGCCGAACATATGCGCGGCGGTGGAGACGTCCTTGGGATCGCCGACGGCGGCACCATTGTCGTCGATGCCGACGGCGGCACGATAGGCCTTCTGCGCGGCGGAATCATCAGGCTGCGCATAGCGCGGCGAGCCTTCCCAGAAATGGCTGCCATCGAGGAATTCGAGGCCGGGGCTGTTGATGTCGGTGGCTTCGAGAGAATCTATGAAGCCAAACAATTGCGGCCGGTTGGAGCCGTAGAACTCGCCAAGTTCCTTGACGAAGGTGAGCACGGCCGGGCCGACCATGACGTGGTAGATCACCTCGGTCTCGGCCGGGATCTGCGGGAAATATTTGGTGAAGGAGGATTCCGTCGGCGGGATGGCGATCTGGGCGATGACCTCGGCGCCTTGCGCCTTCAGCGCCGGCGGCAGGTAATCGCGATGGTCGTAGCCGAAGGCGAAATCGGGGAAGATCTGCGTCACCTTCTTGCCGGCATTGGCGGCAATCCACGGCGCCATCGACTGGATCTGGCTCTTCACGTCGGTGATGCCGGGCTGGAAGACGTAGCGGTTCAATTTGGTCGAGGCGACGTGGTGGCCTTCGCTGACAACGAAATAGGGCATCTTGGCCTCGCCGGCGGCCGGCGCCGAGCCGATGACGACATGCGAAAACAGCGTGCCGTAGACGATGTCGGTCTTGTGCTGGGAGGCGAACTTGCCGACGACTTCGGCGCCCCGGCCGGGATCGGTGCCGTCATCCTCGATGATCACGTCGACCGGCCGGCCGTTGATGCCGCCGGCTTCGTTGATCGCCTTGACGGCAGCCGCTGTGGTCTTCTCGTACCAGCGGCCATAGGCGGCGCCGATGCCGGTGCGGTGCGACTGGAAGCCGATCTTGATCGGCGCCGAGCTCTGCGCCTGGCTGTAACGCACGAAACCCGGCGCGACGGCAAGACCGGCGCCGGCGGCAAGGCCCTTCAGCGCCGTGCGGCGGGTGAGAGCGGATCTGGAGAGATCGAAAAACCCATTCTTGTCAGTCACGGCAGTTCCCCTTGTTTTTGAGCTTTGACCAATGGCTGTAGCAGGCAGGCCACTCTTGTTAAGAGGGGCGAAAATTGCATGTGTACAAACTAAATCACCAAAGCTCTGACGTGGCAAGCGAGCTTTCCCCAAGGTTCGATTGGCGGGCATCGCACACCTCGTTCATCCGGCGCTCGGCGTCGCAAGCAGCCATAGGCCGAGGACGGTGTAGGCGATCATCAGCACGGTGAGCGGGAACTGGCTGAGCGCGGCGCGAGCCGGAATGGCGTGCAGCCGCCAGGCCAAGCCATGGGCGACAAGCACAGCAAGCATGTGGCCGGCTATGATGACGCCGGCCTGGAGGTTCCACAGCCACCACGCCGAACCGGCACCGGCGACGACGCCGGCTTCAATTGACATGTCGGCGGTACCGAACAGGTTCCAGCCCAGCGCAAACGGGTCGGAGAGACCGGCAATCGCATATTGGCCGTCGACCAGCAGCGCCGTCAGATAATGCGCGAAGTGGTAGGCGAGCGCGATCGGTACGATCGACCAGACCAAAAGCCCGGCGGCGTGACCGAGCGAATGCTTGCTGCCGGCAAGGTTCTGGCCAAGAAAGACGGCGAGCGCGAACACGGCCGCAAGCACGGCAAAGCTCAGCACAAGGCCGAAGCTGCCGATGCCGATCAAAGCGGTGCGTCCCGGAAACTCCAGCGGATTGATGCCGAACCAGCCTAGCCAGAAGAAGGTTTTCGACAGGCCGTCGAAGGACACCGACGACAGCGCAAGCAGCAGGAAAGCGACGCCGCTGCGCGGTAGCGGCGCGGCACCGAGCAGCTTGGCGCCCGGCCAGCAGAGTTTTAGCCGGCCGTCTGCGCTACGTTCGACGATGGCGAAGCGCGCCACCATGGAAAAGAACACGGTCAGGAACTCACCGCGCAGGGTCCAGTCGCGGTAGCCGAAGACCTGCATGGCGGCGAAGCTCAGCAGCCAGTAGAGGCCGGCGGCCCAGGCCAGCCGCGCCGGATCGTCGGGCGCAGGGTCGATCAGCTCGAACCAGGCGAAGGCGAAGAACAGCAGGAAAGCCGGCCAATAGCCGAGCCGTTGGGGGAGCAGATACGGCTGCGTTCTGCCGGACAGGCGCGAGGCGACGCGGCATGGCCCGTACCAGGGGTTGAGCCACGACCAGAGATCGCCGCCGAGCCCCTGCAACAGAGCCAGGCCAACCCAGAGAAGCGTCCATACGGTCAGCGGCATCGGATTGGAAAGCGGATCGCGGCTGCCGAACAGGCCGGCGGCAATCAGAATTGCAAAGCCGGCAAAGGATACCAGGCTGACGGCAGTCCGCGCGCCGTCGCCGAAGGTAAAAAGCGGCAGGCGTTTGCGCCAGAAGCGGTCGAGGGAGTCCGGCGGCAGTAGCGCCAGGACAAGGAAACTGGCGGCAACCGAGAGCGCGCCACCGACGACGTAGTAGCCGGTGGGGAGGAGCAGGACGTGGCCGCGGTCGGAGGCGTGGGCGAAGGCGGGCGTGGATGGGAATGCCAAGGAAGCGACGAGACCGGGAAAGGGCCTGATTGCAGAAATGCAGCGCTCTACGGCGCCCCCCTCTGTCCTGCCGGACATCTTCCCCTCAAGGGGGGAGATCGGCGGTTCCGCCGTCGGCTCTCCTTCTGCAACTTTAGCGATTGGCGAAAGCAGCAATGAGGGCGCAATCTCCCCCCTCGTGGGGGAGATGTCCGGCAGGACAGAGGGGGGCGCGAAGGAACTCATACTACGCAAGAGTTCCCCTACCTCACACCTTCACCAACTGCTCCACGCGGTCCTTCTGGCCGAAGATGCGCAAATAGCGCTCGATCTCTTTCTCGTCGCCTGTCGACTTGGCCGGATTGTCGGAAAGCTTGACCGCCGGCCTGCCGTTGGCTTCGGTGACCTTGCAGACCAGCGAGATGGCGTCTAGCCGGTTGGTCTCGGTCGGCGCGCAGCCCTCGAAATCGTTGGTCAGGTTGGTGCCCCAGCCGAAGGACATGCGCACCTTGCCGCGGAAGTGGCGGTAGGTTTCCTCGATGGTCTCGACCTCCAGCCCATCCGAGAAGATGAGCAGCTTCTGCTTGGGGTCCTTGCCCTTTTCGCGCCACCAGGAAATGATTTTCTCGCCGCCTTCGATCGGCGGCGCGCTGTCGGGGCGGAAGCCGGTCCAGTCGGCGACCCAGTCCGGTGCATCGCGCAGGAACGCCGCGGTGCCGAAGGTGTCCGGCAGTACGATCAGCAGGTTGCCGCCGTAGTAGCGCTGCCAGTCCTGCAGCACGTTGTAGGGCGACTGTTTCAATTCCTTTTCCGAATTGGTGAGCGCGGCGAACACCATCGGCAGTTCATGCGCATTGGTGCCGAGCGCCTCGAGATCGTTGTCCATGGCGAGCAGCACGTTGGAGGTGCCAGTGAAGGCCTCGCCGATGCCCTCCTTCAACGCTTCGACGCACCAGCGCTGCCACAGGAAAGAATGACGGCGGCGGGTGCCGAAATCCGAGATGCGGATGCCGGGCAGCGCCTTCAGCCGCTCGGTCTTGGCCCACATCTTGGCCTTGGCGCGGGCATAGAGCACGTCGAGCGCGAACGGCCCGAACGCCCGCATGGCCGCGCGAGATCGAAGTTCATTGATAATTGCCAGCGCCGGGATCTCCCACAGCGTCGTGTACATCCACGGACCGCTGAAGGCGAGTTCGTATTGACCGTCGCGCTTGGAAAGCTCGTATTCGGGCAGCCGGAAATTTTCCAGCCAGGCGAGGAATTCCGGTTCGAATATCTGCTTGCGGCCATAGAAGGTGTTGCCGCCGAGCCAGATCATCTCTTTCTTAGAGAAGCGCAAGGTGCGGGCATGGTCGAGCTGCTCGCGCAGCTCCGTCTCATCGATCTCCTCGGCAAGGCGGACCGAGGTGGTGCGGTTGATCAGCGAGAAGGTGGCGTCGACCTTGGGATACATGCCCCAGATCATCTGCAGCATCAGAAGCTTGTAGAAATCGGTGTCGAGCAAGCTGCGGACGATCGGGTCGAGCTTCCAGGTGTGATTGTAGACGCGCCGCGCTATATCGGTCTTTGCCATCGCTCAATGCGCCTTCGCTGCTCGGTCTAGCTTTTGTCTAGCGCAATTCCGGACGGAAAACCGCTGCGCACTTTTCCTGGAATTGCTCCAAATGCCTCTTAGCATCGAATTTTTGAACGCGCCTCCCGCTTTGCGGGCTGGCCCGACAAAAAGAAGCCCCTGCGGCAAGCGGCGCCTACGGCAGTTTCGGCCTCAGGATGCGGTCTTGGCGCCGACCACCTTGAGCGCTGGACGCTTGCGGCGAATGCCGATGCGGCCTGCCACCGGCGCGTCGGCGCGGCGGTCGGCCTGCTCTTTCTCGGCAAACAGCCAGTCGATGAACAATTGCACGATCGGCGCCGACCGCATCTCGTTGCGGCAGACGATGTAGAAATCGTCGACGGCCGGCACGGAAAGACTGAACGGGGCGACAAGCAGGCCCCTGGCGAGCAGTCCGCTTGCCGTCACCGTGTCGCCGAGCGCCACGCCATGGCCGTGGACAGCGGCCTCGGTCGCCATGCGCGCGTCGCCAAGATGGTGGCGGCGGCCGCGCTCCAGGTCCAGCGCGTCAGCGGCGGCCAGCCAGGTATGCCATTCGCGGCCGTCGTCGCCATGCAGGAAGACGTGATCGGCGAGGTCGCGGACGGTGCGGATCGGGCGGTTGTTGATCAGCGTCGGGCTGACCACCGGGAACAGTTCGAGGCCCGACCATTTGCGCATCCAGCAGTCGGTCCAGCTGCCGTCACCATAGTGCACGCAGACATCGATATGCGGTGCGCGGACGTCCTTGGCATCATTGGATGGGATCAGCGTCAGCCTGATATCCGGATATTGCGACGTGAAGCTGCCCAGCCGCGGGATCATCCACAGCAACAGTAGCGCCGGCACGCAGGATACAGAGAGAACGCCGGTGCTGGCCGGCCTCGTCATGCGCTGCGTGGCGGCGGCAATGCCGTCGAAGGCGGTCGACACCGCCGGCAGCAACTCGGCGCCGTGTGGCGTCAGCTTCACCCGCTGACCGGCACGCTCGAACAGCTTGACACCCAACGATTGCTCGAGCGCCTTGATCTGATGGCTGATGGCGCCGTGGGTGACGTTGAGCTCAGCCGCCGCCTTGGTCAGCGAGGCGTGGCGCGCCGTCGCCTCGAAGGCGCGCAGCGGGTTGAGCGGTGGCAAACGCTTGGCCATTTGGACCCGAGGCTCTGTGAGATTTTCTCACAGATAACACACTAACAATATCAATTGATTTTTCAATGCAGCTACGGGACACTTTGCCCAGGCATTGCATCAAGACGTGAAATCTGCAGGCAGCCGACGGCTGCGGCTATCGGGACCGCTGTCCGCGCGCCGCACCAGCCATGGAGGACCGACATGGGTTACGACCGCGGCAAGCTCGAAGCGTTGCGCCGCAAATACGGCGAGAGCCATGGCGGCGAAATGTTCGACCCGAAATTCCAGCGTGTCGCCGACAAGATCTTCTCCAAGACCGGCACGCGACTGGCGCCCTATTCCGGCATCCCGACCTTCCTCGCGGCGCCCTATCGTGAAATCGCCGCCGACAATCCGGATTTCGGCGATCTGCAGGTGGCGATGATCGGTGTGCCGATGGATCTGGGCGTCACCAACCGGCCGGGCGCCCGTTTCGGGCCAAGGGCGCTGCGCGCCATCGAGCGCATCGGCCCCTACAATCATGTGCTGGAATGCGCACCGACGCATGAGCTGAAGGTCGCCGACATCGGCGATGTGCCGTTCCAGAGCCGCTACCGGCTAGAGACCAGCCATGACGACATCGAACGCCGCACCAACCAGATCGTCGACGCCGGCGTTCTGCCGCTTTCGGTCGGCGGCGACCATTCGATCAGCCACCCGATCCTGAAGGCTGTCGGCAAGAGGGCGCCGGTGGGCATGATCCATATCGACGCGCATTGCGATACCAGCGGCCTGTTCGACATGACCAAGTTCCACCATGGCGGGCCGTTCCGTAACGCGGTGCTGGACGGCGTGCTCGACCCGAGCCGCACCATCCAGATCGGCATTCGCGGCTCGGCCGAGTATCTGTGGGAGTTCACCTATGAGTCCGGCATGACCGTCGTGCATGCCGAAGAGGTGACCGGCCTCGGCATTCCCGCCATTATCGACAAGGCGCGCAGGATAGTCGGCGACGGCCCGACCTATGTCTCGTTCGATATCGACAGCATCGATCCTGCCTTCGCGCCGGGCACCGGCACGCCGGAGGTCGGCGGGCTGACGACGCGCGAAGTGCTCGAGCTGCTGCGCGGCCTGAAAGGCCTCAACATCGTCGGCGGCGACGTCGTCGAGGTGGCACCGCAGTACGACGCGACCACCAACACGGCGCATGCCGGCGCGCAGGTGCTGTTCGAGATCCTCAGCCTGATCGTCTTCAGCCCGGCAATCACCAGCAAGGCGGGCTGACACGCTCGACCATGATCCCGAAAAGTGGGAACCGGTTTTCGGAGAAGATCATGGTCCACTAGAGAACCCAAAGGCGACCGCCGCGCTGGAGTCGGCGGTTGCACTCAAACAAACAAGCTTCCAGCAGGGGAATGACAATGACACTTCACATGAAGCTCAAATCATCCATCGCCGCCGTGCTGATGCTCGGCGCGACCGGTCTTGCTTTCACCAACCAGGCCGCCAATGCCGACGCGATCGACGACATCGCCAAGGCCGGCGCCATCAATGTCGGCATCTTTTCCGACTTCCCGCCCTTCTCCTCGGCCAGCGCCGACATGAGCATCAAGGGCTACGACATCGACGTGGCGCAATCCATCGCCGACCAGCTCAAGGTCAAGCTCAATCTGGTCAGCGTGACCGGCCAGAACCGCATTCCGTACCTGACCGACAAGCGGGTCGACCTGCTGATGAGTGTCGGCTATTCCAAGGAGCGTGAGCAGGTGATCGATTTCGCCGCCGCCTACGCGCCCTATTACATCGCAGTCATCGGCCCGGCAGCTCTTGCGGTCAAAGGCAAGGAAGACCTCGCCGACAAGTCGATCGCCGTCAATCGCGGCACGCTGGAGGATACCTCGCTGACCGAGGCGGCACCGGCCTCGGCCGACATCCGCCGTTTCGACAACTATAATTCCGTCATCCAGGCCTTCATTTCGGGCCAGACCCAATTGATGGTGGTCGGCAACGATGTCGGCGCCCAGGTGCTTGCCCGCCAGGAGGAACTGAAGCCGGAGCAGAAATTCCAGCTTCTCACCTCGCCCTCGCATATCGGCCTCAACAAGAAGGAAGACCGCCTGAAGCAGGCGGTCAATGACGCGGTTGCCAAGATGCTGGCCGACGGCAGACTGGACGAAAGCTCGAAAGCCTGGCTGAAGACGCCGCTCGATCCCGCCAATCTCAAGGATTGATGGCCGGTGAGCTATAGCCTCGACTTCGGCTGGCTTGCCGGGGCGACAGGGGCGATCGCGCGCGGCGCGGCCACGACGATCCTGTTGATCACTGTCACCACGCTGGCGGGAACGTTGCTCAGCATCCTCGGCGCCGCAGGGCGGCGGAACGGTCCGCTCCTGCTCAAGCGGGCGATCGGCGTCTATGTCGAGGTGATCCGCAACACGCCGTTCCTGGTGCAGCTATTCTTCATCTTCTTCGGGCTGCCCAGCATCGGCGTCAGGCTCGATCCGATGCTGGCAGCCATGCTGGCGATGACGCTCAACATGGCCGCCTATACGATCGAGATCGTTGGCGCCGGGCTCGACGCGGTGCCGCCCGGGCAGACGGAAGCGGCACTGGCGCTTGGGCTCAGGCCGCGCCAGGTCTTCATCAAGATCGTGCTGCCGCAGGCGCTCAAGGTGATCTATCCGGCGCTGACCAGCCAGATCGTTATCATGATGCTGGAATCCGCCGTGGTATCGCAGATCGCCGTTCGCGAGCTGACCTATGAAGCCGACATGCTGCAGGCGCGCACGTTCCGGGCTTTCGAGACCTATCTCATCGTGACGATGGTCTATCTCATCCTGTCGATTGGGCTGCGCCGGCTGCTGGTCGGCGGCGGGCGCCGGCTTCTCGGAGCCGGCGTGTCATGATCGAATTTACCTTCTGGGACATTCTGCGCAACCTGCTGCTGGCGGCGCGCTGGACGGTGCTCTTGTCGCTGGCCGCCTTTGTCGGCGGGGCCGTGGTCGGCATGATCGTGTTGTTCTTCCGGATCGCCAAGAATAAATGGGCGCGCCGGTTTGCCTCCGGCTACATCGCGCTTTTCCAGGGCACGCCGCTGCTGATGCAGCTCTTCCTGATGTTCTTCGGCTTGCCGATGCTGGGCCTGCGCATCGAGCCGTGGACCGCGGCGGTGCTTGGCCTGACCTTCTTTGCCAGCGCCTATCTCGCCGAGATCTGGCGCGGCGGCGTCGATGCACTGCCGCGCGGCCAGTGGGACGCCGGCGCCAGCCTCGGCCTGCACTATCTGCAGGAACTCCGGCTGATCATCTTGCCTCAGGCGTTTTCGATCACCCGCGCACCGACCGTCGGCTTTCTGGTGCAGCTGATCAAGTCGACCGCGCTGACGTCGATCATCGGTTTCGAGGAGCTGGTGAGGACATCCAACGCGATCAACAATGCGACCTTCGAACCGTTCAAAGTCTATGGGCTGGTAGCGCTGATCTTCTTCGTCATGTGCTTTCCGCTGACGCAATACGCACGTTCGCTCGAGCAGCGGGCGGCGGCCCGCTGAGCGGGCGACCAGCAATTCAACGCCCGAATACCAGCGGCGGCGCGATCCTGTCACGCCGCAGCCAGCGCCCTAGCAAGAGCGCCGCAACTACCGCCAGTCCCGACGACAGGCCGATCCAGATGCCGACGCCGTTGAAGCCGAAACGAAAGGCCAGCAGCACGCCGAGCGGCAGCCCGATGCCCCAATAGCCGATCGCGGCATAGATCATCGGCACCTTGGTGTCGTGCAGGCCGCGCAGCATGCCGCTGGCGACCGCCTGCGCACCGTCAAAAACCTGGAACAGCGCGGCAAAGGCGAGGAACGACACGGCAAGCGCCACCACCTCGGCATTAGCCGGATTGCCGAGATCGATGAAGGCGCCGATCAAGAGATGCGGCCACAGGATCATCACTAGCCCCATCAGCGCCATGAAGGAGACACCGACGACATAGGCGGTCCAGCCAGCCCGGCTGACACCTTCCGGATTGCCGGCGCCGTGGGCAAGTCCGACGCGCACCGTCACCGCCTGGTTGAGGCCGAGCGGCACCATGAAGGTGATCGAGGCGATCTGGATGGCGATCGCATGGGCGGCAAGCGAAGCTGCATCGATCAGGCCCATGAGAAAGGCCGCCGCGTTGAAGATCGTCACCTCGAACGCCAGCAGGCCCGCGATCGGCAGGCCGAGCCGCAGCAGGCCCTTGAAGCGCGGCCAATCGGCGCGCCAGAAGCGTCCGAACAGACGATAGCGCCGGAATTTCTTCTCAAGCATCACCACCGCCGCCATGCCGGCGAACATCAACGTGCTGGACAGAGTGGTGGCGAGGCCGGAGCCGGCGATGCCCATCGATTGGATGCCGAGATTGCCGAACATGAACAGCCAGTTGAAGAAGGCGTTGCAGGCGACGGCAACGAACACGATGATCAGCGCCCAGCCCGGCCGCTCCAGCGCCGAAATGAACGAGCGCAGGACGATGTAGCCGAAAAAGGGCAGCACCGCCCATTCGAGCCAGCGCAGATAGATGCCGGCCTGGTGCGCCAGCGCCGGTTCCTGACCCATGGCCAGCAACACGCTCTCGCCGTGCCAGAGAAGGGCCCAGATCGGAATGCAAATGAGGATCGCCAGCCACAGACCCTGGCGCACGGTGCGGCGCAGGTCGCGCACCGAGTGCCGACGGCGGCCGAGCTCGGTCGCCATCATCGGCGAGGTCGCCAGCATCAGGCCGAGCCCGAAGATAAGCGGCATGAAGTAGAGGTTGGCACCAAGCGCACCGCTGGCCAGCGTGTCCGGCCCCAGCCGCCCCATCATCATGACGTCGGTAGCGGTCATCGCGGTCTGGCCGAGATTGGTCAGCACCATCGGCCAGGCGAGCGCCAGCATCGCCCTGATTTCCCGACGCCAAAGGTTTTCCGGCGCGCGAGCGTCGGCTTCGATCGCAGACATTCTAGTTTTCCGCCTATCCGATTGCGGCACGTCGGCAAGAGCCGGAAGCCGCGTCTCAGCGCGGAAAATGGCCAAGATCGGCCGGATTCCGCATTACGACGGGTTTGTCTATCAAATGGGCACCGGTGGCAAGAGGCTGACTTGCGGAAGGGTTAAGCCAGTCGGTTCAATGCAGGCTATTGGAGAGGCTATGGAAGCCGCTATGGTCGCGGCAGAATCCATTTGAAAGGCAGCCTGATGAGCGCGTTTCCCGAAATCTATCTGGTTCGGCATGGCGAGACGGAATGGAGTGCGTCCGGAAAACATACCGGCCGAACCGACATACCGCTGACGCCGGCCGGCGAGGAAGCGGCAAGGCGGATCGCTGAGCGGCTCAAGGGCCTGTCCTTCTCGGCGGTGTGGTCGAGCCCGTCGCAGCGCGCCTTCAACACCTGTGCGCTGGCCGGCTTCGGCTCGTCAGGCGTGAAGAAGGACGATCTGGCGGAGTGGGATTATGGTGCCTATGAGGGATTGACCACCAAGCAAATCCTCGCCGAGCGCCCCGGCTGGCGTCTCTTTCGCGACGGCTGCCCGAGCGGCGAGTCCGCCACGGATGTCGGCTCGAGGGCGGACCGGATCGTCAGCCAGTTGCGCGAGGTCGGCAGCAATGTCCTGGTCTTCTCAAGCTCGCATTTCCTTAGGGTGCTGGCCGCACGCTGCCTCGGCCTGCCGCCGCAAGCCGGCGCGTTTTTCGTGCTGGATACCGCCGGCATAAGCGTGCTCGGTTATGAGCACGACCTTGACGAGCCGGTCATCCGGCGCTGGAACCAGAGATAGCAACCGATCCCGATTTATCGGATCGCGTCCAGCGCCTGCCTTTGCCTGTGCATTTCGAGAAACACGCGGTAGTCGCGATCGAACCGGCCGGCGGCAGCCGGATTGGGCTCTCGCGTCCTGCCGCCCTGTTGCATGGCGACGCAGGCAGCGTTCAAATCGGGAAAAAGCCTGGCCGCGGTGGCGGCAATCATGCCGGTGCCGAGCAGCACCGCTTCATCCGCCAGCGGCTCGACCACCGTGCAGCCGGTGGCATCGGCATAGAGCTCCATCAACAGCGGGTTCTTGGTGTGGCCGCCGGTGACGTGCAGCGTGTCGATCAGATAGCCGTTCTCGTTCAGCGCTTCCAGCACATGACGGACGCCAAGCGCGATGCTGACGGCGGTGCGCCAGTAGAGCTTGCACAGACTGTCGAAGGAGGCATCCAGCGTCAGCCCGCTGATGACGCCGACGGCATGCGGGTCGGCGAGCGGCGAGCGGTTGCCGTGGAAATCGGGCAGTACGTGCAGCCTTGCGGCGAGGTTGTCGCCCTCGGCGGCGCGCAGCTCGGCGACGCGGTGGGCAATCCTGGCATGCATGGCGGCATCCGGCTCGCCGCCGGCGCCATGCCAGCGGATGATGTGGTCGAGCAGCGCGCCGGTGGCCGACTGGCCACCTTCCGACAGCCACAGGCCGGGAAGGGCTGCGCCATAATATGGGCCCCAGACACCGGCGAAAGGCTGCGGATCGGGCGACATCGCCATGACGCAACTCGACGTACCTGCAATCAGGGCCAGATGTCGGCCGATGTTCGTCGCGTCACCGGCGAAACCGCCGAGCACGCCAAGCGCGCCGGCATAGGCATCGATGACGCCGGCGCCGACCCGGCATTTTTCGGTGAGGCCAAGCTCCGTCGCGGCTTGCGCGCCGAGCGGGCCGATATCGGCACCGACCGGGCTTGCCTTTTCCGGCAGGTTGCCGTGCTCAAAGATATCGCCGAGCCCGACGGCTTCGAAGAAGTCGCGCCGCCAGCCGGTCGCTTCATGGGCTAGATAGGTCCATTTGGCGGTCAGCGTGCATTGTGAACGGGAGAGCGAGCCGCTTGCCTTCCAGGTGAGGAAGTCGGTGAGGTCGAATAGATAGCCGGCTTCGTTCCATGTTCCGGGCAGGTTGCGCTTCAGCCACATCAGCTTCGGCGTCTCCATTTCCGGCGACATGACGCCGCCGATATAGTCGAGCACAGCGTGGCCGCTTTCAGTGCATTCGTCGGCCTCGGCAATTGCGCGATGGTCGAGCCAGACAATGGTGTCCCAGCGCCTTTCACCAGTGACGGACACGCTGAGCTGGCCGCCATGCCGGTCTCGCACCACCAGCGAGCAGGTGGCATCAAAGGAGATGCCGACGATATCCTCGGCCCGCACGCCCGCCTTTTCGCGGGCAGCGCGGACGGCCATGCACACCGCCGACCATATATCCTGCGAATCGTGCTCGGCATGGTCGGCCTTCGGCTGTTGCATGGCGATCGGGTGCTCGGCGCGGCCGAGCAAGGCGCCACCGGTGTCGAGAATGCCGGCACGAGCGCTTCCGGTGCCGACATCGACCGCGCAAACGAAACTGTTGGTCAAGGTGTTCTTGCTCTCGCTCCCAGGCCTGCAATCAGATCGGGCAATTGCAGCATGTCAGCGAATATAAAGTCCGGCTCACTCGACGCAAGCCGCGCTTTCAATGCCGGGTTGCCGGTGTGCGAGCCGCCGGTGAAGGCAAGGACGCGCATGCCGGCCGCCCGCGCCGCCTCGATGCCGGCCGGGCTGTCCTCGACGACGAGGCAGTTTCGCGGGGCCGCTCTCATTTTATCTGCTGCGTGGAGAAAGAGATCGGGCGCCGGTTTGCCCCGCGCCACCATGGCGGCGCTGAACAAATGCGGCTCCAGCAGCCCAAGCAACCCGGTGACGGCGAGCGCATAGCGGATGCGTTCCAGGGTGCCGGAGGAGGCGACGCAGCACGGTACGCCGAGCCTCGGCAGGACCTGTGCGATACCTGGCATCGGTTTCAGCTCCTCGCGGAATCTGCGCATCAGTTCGGAGCGCATCTCGGTCAGATGCTGGTCGGTGAGATCGAGCCCGAAGTCGCTTGCGAGGATTTCGCGGACGCTCTTCATGCTCTTGCCGAGGAAGTGCTCGTAGGCAATGTCCTCGCTGACGTTGCCGCCGGCAAGCGCGATCATCTCCAGCAATGCCGAGACGGACAGCATCTCACTGTCCACCAGCACGCCGTCACAGTCGAAAATGACTAGTTCAGGCGTCATCGCGCTGGATCGGCTTCAGAGGTCGCCGGCGAGATAGCGCGTCAGTGTCGCGCGCGCGCCGTCCGCCCACAGCAGTCTCAGCGCTTGGCCGAAGGCTTCAGCGAACGGCGGCGAGCGGCCGACATCGCCATAGATGTCCTCCATGGCAAGCCAGGCGGCAGGCATGTCCCTGGCCGCCTTGGCCGTCGCCTGCAACCGGCCCCAGTTCGGGTCGTTGGGCTCGGTGACGGCACCGGAATCCGTCGTGCCGAAGCAGTAGCGACACCAGAGCGCCGATTCCAGCGCAAGGCCGGTGACACTTTTGCCAGCCTTCAGCCGGTCGGCGATGGTCGGGATGATGAATTTCGGCTGGCGGTTGGAGCCGTCGAGGCAAAGCCGGCGTATGGTGTCGCCGATCTTCGGATTGGAGAAGCGGTGCTCGATGAGCTGGTAGTAATCTTCGAGGTCGGTGTCCGGAACCGGCGGCACGGTCGGGATGATTTCGTCATGCTCGAGCTTGTCGAGGAAGCCGCGTACCAGCGGCTCCTGCATCGCCTCATGGACGAAATGGATGTCCATCAGCCCGGCCGGATAGGCGATGGTCGCATGGCCGCCATTGAGGATGCGGATCTTCATCAGCTCATAGGGCGCGACGTCGCTGACGAACTGCACGCCGACCTTTTCCAGCGGCGGGCGGCCGTCGGTGAAACGGTCCTCCAGCACCCATTGCTTGAACGGTTCGCAAAACACCGGCCAATTGTCGTCGAGGCCGAACTCGCTGGAGAGAATGCCGCGCTCGCGGTCGGTGGTGGCCGGCGTGATGCGGTCGACCATGCCATTGGGAAAGGCAACGTTCTCGCTCACCCAGTTTGCCAAACCTTCGTCGATCAGCCGCGCAAGGCCGATGACGCCATCTGAGGTGACGTGGCCGTTATGGGGGATGTTGTCGCAGGACATAATTGTGAAGGGCACGATACCGTCGGCGCGGCGGCGCAGCAGCCCGGCGAGGACGAGGCCGAAGACGGTCTTCGGCGTCGCCCCCGGCTCAGCGTCGGCAACGATGTCGGGATGTGTCGGATTGAAGACGCCGGATGCCGGATCGATGAAATATCCGCCCTCGGTAATGGTCAGGGAGACGATCTTGATCGACGGATCGGCAAGCCGCTCGACGATTGCGACCGCATCGCCCGGCACCAGAAAGTCGATCATGACGCCGGTGACGCGCGCGCTCATATGGCCGCTGTCCTGCTCGACCACGGTGGTCAGCCAGTCCTGCTCCTGCAACTTGCCGCGGCCGACCTTCTCGCCCTCGAAGACGCCGGCGCCAACAATGGCCCAGTCGTGGCCGACACCCGAATTGAACAGGTCGTCGAGATAGACGGCCTGGTGCGAGCGATGGAAATTGCCGACGCCGAAATGCACGATGCCGGCCTTGAGCGCGGCGCGATCATATTTCGGGCCGGCGACCTTGGGCGGCAGCTTGGCGAGGATGGAAGAAGAGAGTTTCACGGTCATCTGCTTTTACCCTTTAGCGGGACGGCTCTTCCCCCCGTGGAGGAGACGGGGGGAAGAGCGCCTTCGCCCCCTCAACTCATCCACTGGCCGCCATCGACATTGTAGGTCTGGGCGACGATGTACTCGGCCTCATCGCTGGCCAGGAACACCGCCATGCCGGTGAGGTCTTGCGCCGTGCCCATGCGGCCATAAGGCACGGCTTCGCCGACCAGCCTCTTCTTCTCGCCCCTCGGCCGGTTCTCGAACTTGGCGAACAAGGCATCGACATGGTCCCAATGCTCGCCGTCGACGACACCCGGGGCGATGGCATTGACGTTGATGCGGTGTTTGATCAGATCGAGCCCTGCCGACTGGGTGAGCGAGATGACCGCCGCCTTGGTGGCGCAGTAGACGGTGACCAGCGCCTCGCCGCGGCGCCCGGCCTGGCTTGCCATGTTGATGATCTTGCCGCCCTTGCCCCGGGCAATCATCGAACGGGCGGCGGCCTGCAACGTAAACAGCGTGCCGGCGACGTTGACCGAAAACAATTTGTCGTAGCTTGTCTTGGTGATCTCGATGATCGGCGCCAGGTCGAACAAAGCAGCGTTGTTGATCAAGATATCCAGGCCGCCGGCCCTGGCTTCGACCGCCTTGACGGCCTCATCGATAGACGCGAGATCGGTGACGTCGAGCTTTACCGCGTAGGCGTTGCGGCCGATTTCCGAAGCCGTCTTCTCGGCGGCTTCGAGATTGATGTCGCCAATCGCGACCGTCGCCCCTTCGCGCATGTAGGCTTCGGCAAACGCCCTGCCGATGCCGCGCGCCGATCCGGTAATCAGCGCCGATTTGCCCCGGAGCCTCATTGCAGCATCGCCTTCCCGTCGGCGCCGAAACGATGCAGCTTGGCCTTTTCCGGCGTCAGGTAGATCGTGTCGCCGTGATGGGCGGCCAACTCGCCGTCGGCACGCACCGTCAGCTGCCCGACACCATCCGCCTGGACGTGCAAAAACGTGTCGGAGCCGAGATGCTCGGCAACCCCGACCGTCGCCTTCCAGTCGCCTGACGTCTTCGAAATGTTCATATGCTCCGGGCGGATGCCGACTGTCTTGGCGCCATATTTGGCGGCCGGCGCGCCTTCGATCAGGTTCATCTTCGGCGAACCTATGAAGCCGGCGACGAACAGGTTCTTCGGTGTCTTATAGAGCTCCATCGGCGAGCCGACCTGCTCGATATTGCCGGCATTGAGCACGACGATCTTGTCGGCCATGGTCATCGCCTCGATCTGGTCGTGGGTGACGTAGACCATGGTGGTCTTGAGCTGGTGATGCAGCTCGCTGATCTCCAGCCGCATGGTGCCGCGCAGCGCCGCGTCGAGATTGGACAAAGGCTCGTCGAACAGGAAGGCCGACGGCTGGCGCACGATGGCGCGGCCGATGGCGACGCGTTGCCGCTGGCCGCCGGAGAGCTGGCCGGGGCGGCGGTCGAGGTAGTTGGTGAGGTTCAGGATCCGCGCGGCGTCCTTCACCTTCTTGTCGATGGTCGCCTGGTCTTCGCCCGCCATCTTCAGCGGGAAGGCGATGTTCTTGGCCACCGTCATGTGCGGGTAGAGCGCATAGGACTGGAACACCATAGCCAGCTTGCGCTTGGCCGGCGCCTCGCCGGTGACGTCGCGACCATCGATGATGATGGTGCCGCCGCTGGTATCCTCGAGACCGGCGATCAGACGCAACAGGGTGGATTTGCCGCAGCCCGACGGGCCGACGAAGACGACGAACTCTCCGTCCTCGATGACCAGATCGAGGCCGGGGATGATGGACGTCGCCCCGAAGGATTTGGAGACGTTCTTGAGCGTGATGTTTCCCATGGTTTCCTCCCCCGAAGGGCTATCTTTTCGTTTTGCGTCAGGCGATGCCCGCTACTTTACCGCACCGAATGTCAGGCCTCGGACCAGCTGCTTCTGGCTGAACCAGCCCATGATCAGTATCGGCGCGATCGCCAGCGTCGAGGCGGCCGAAAGCTTGGCCCAGAACAGCCCCTGCGGGCTGGAGAAGGAGCTGATGAAAGCGGTGAGCGGCGCGGCCTCGGTGGTGGTCAGCCGGATCGTCCAGAACGCCTCGTTCCAGGCGAGAATGATGTTGAGCAGCATGGTCGAGGCGATGCCGGGGACCGCCATCGGCGTCAGCACATAGATGATCTCGTTCCAGAGCGATGCGCCGTCCATGCGCGCCGCTTCCAGGATCTCGCCCGGGATCTCGCGAAAATAGGTGTAAAGCATCCAGACCACGATCGGCAGGTTGATCAGCATCAGCATGACCATCAGGCCGATGCGGCTGTCGAGCAGACCGGTATCGCGGAAGATCAGATAGATCGGAAACAGCACGGCGACGGCCGGCATCATCTTGGTGGAAAGCATCCACATCAGGATGTCCTTGGTGCGTTTGCCCGGCGAAAACGCCATCGACCATGCCGCCGGTATGGCGACGAGCAGAGCCAGGATGGTCGAGCCGACCGACAGGAACACCGAGTTCAGGAAGAATTTGAAATAGCCGTTCTGCGCCTGGACCTCGGAATAGCTCTCCGTGGTTCCCGACGGGAACAGGTTGAAGCCCTGGATAGCCTCCTGCTCCGACTTGAACGAGGTGATGATCGTATAGAGGATCGGGAAGAAGATCAGCAGCGCGACGATCCAGGCGGCCGCGGTAGCAATCGTCTTGTGCTGGGTGGTGACTGCACGTGCCATGGTCAGGTCCTCCCTATCGGCGATGTTGGCGGCAGGGTCGACCCCCACTCCGGTTTGCTGCGCAAACCACCTCTCCCCCGATCGACGGGGTAGAGGAAGGGCGCGGCTTCGATGCAGGCCTTTCCTCTCTCCCGGGCAGGGGGAGAGGTGTCCCGCGCAGCGGGACGGAGTGGGGGTGGTTCAGCGCACGTGCCATCTTATCCTCCCTTATTTATCCAGGTTCTTGCCGACAGCGCGCATGGCGAAGAAGGCAACGATGTTGGCGAGAATGACGGCAATGATACCGCCGGCGGACGCCTGGCCGATTTTGAACTCCAGCAATGCCTTCTGATAGACGAGGAAGGGCAGGTTGGTGGAGGCGTAACCCGGGCCGCCATTGGTGGTGACGAGGATCTCGGCATAGACCGACAGCAGGAAGATCGTCTGGATCAGGATGACGACGGTTATGGCGCGCGACATATGAGGCAGCGTCAAATAGATGAAGCGGCTGATGAAGCCGGCGCCGTCCATTTCGGCGGCTTCCTTCTGCTCGACGTCGAGCGACTGAAGCGCGGTCAACAGGATCAGCGTAGCAAACGGCAGCCATTGCCAGGCAACGATGATGATGATCGCCAGGAGCGGGTGCTGCCCGAACCAATCGATCGGCTGCCCGCCGAAGAAGCGCGCAATATCGGCGAAAACCCCGTACTGCGGATGCATGATCATGTTCTTCCAGACCAGTGCTGCCACCGGTGGCATGACGAAGAACGGCGAGATGACAAGGATGCGGACGATGCCCTGTCCCCACATCGGCTGATCAAGCAGAAGGGCGAGCAGAATACCGCCGATCACCGTGATCAAAAGCACGCTGACGACGATGGTGAGCGTGTTGAGGATCGACTGCAGGAATGCCGGGTTGGAATAGAACAGCGCGTAGTTCGAAAACCCGACGAAGCCGTCGCGCATCGGATTGAGCGGGTTGTATTGCTGGAAGGAAAACCACAGCGTGAATGCCAGCGGCACAATCATCCAGACCAGCAGCAGCACCACGGATGGCGCCATCATGAAACGGGCAAGCGAACGGGTCTGCTGAGTAGCCATGACGGTCACCCTTCGAGGTCGGCCAAGTTTTTCAGCGGTGTGAAAGCTGGCCGCCCGAACTGGGATTCGGGCGGCCGTTGCCGGTCGCCATTGGCAACCGGCACCGGGAGGAGCTTACTTGATGTAACCGCCCTCGGTCATCGTCGCGGTGGCGGCGTCCTGCGCCTGCTTCAAGGCATCGTCGACGCTCGACTGGCCGGCAAGTGCCGCCGAGAAGAGCTGGCCGACGGTGGTGCCGAGACCCTGGAACTCAGGAATGGCGACGAACTGGACGCCGACATAAGGCACCGGCTTGACGGTTGGGTGCGTCGGATCGGCGGAGTTGATCGAGTCCAGCGTCATCTTGGCGAAAGGTGCTGCCTTCTGGTATTCGGGATTGGCATAGAGCGACGAGCGCGTTCCCGGCGGAACATTGGCCCAGCCTTCCTTCGAGGCGACGAGCTCGGCATAGTGCTTGCTGGTTGCCCAGGATACGAACTTTTGAGCGGCGTCGGCCTTCTGCGTGCCGGCGGGGATGGCTAGCGACCATGCCCACAGCCAATTGCCGCGCTTGCCGAGGCCATTGTCCGGCGCCAGCGCATAGCCGACCTTGTCGGCGACGGTGGAGTTCTTCGGGTCGGAAACGAAGGAGGCAGCGACGGTAGCGTCGATCCACATGCCGCATTTGCCCTGCTGGAACAGCGCCAGGTTTTCGTTGAACCCATTGGACGACGCGCCCTCGGGGCCGTCGGCTTTCATCAGGTCGACATAGAACTGCAGCGTGTTCTTCCATTCGGGCTGGTCGAATTGCGGCTTCCAGTTCTCGTCGAACCAGCGCGCGCCGAACGAGTTCGACATGGCGGTCAGGAAGGCCATGTTCTCGCCCCAGCCGGCCTTGCCGCGCAGGCAGACGCCGTTCACGCCGTTGGCGCGGTCGGTCATCTTGTCGGCGGCCTGCTTGATGAAGTCCCAGGTCGGTGCATCGGGCATCTTGAGCCCGGCCTTTTCCACCAGGTCCTTGCGGTACATGACGAAGGAGCTTTCGCCGTAGAACGGGGCGGCGTAGAGCTTGCCGTCGACCGACAGGCCGCCGGCTATGGCCGGGATGATATCCTTGACGTCGTAATCGTCGCCGAGCTTGTCGAGCGGCAAAAGCCAGTTCTGCTTGGCCCAGATCGGCACTTCATAGGTGCCGATGGTCATCACGTCGTACTGGCCACCCTTGGTGGCGATGTCGGTGGTGACGCGCTCGCGCAGGACGTTTTCCTCGAGCGTGACCCACTGCAGCTGAATGTCGGGATTTTTGGCGGTGAAGTCGTCGGTCAGCTTCTGCATGCGGACCATGTCGCCATTGTTGACCGTGGCGATGGTGATGGATTCGGCATGCGCTGCGAAAGCGAGGGCGCTGGCCGAGAACAGGCCTAGGGTGAACGTGCGAAGTTTCATCAAAATTCCTCCCATAAACCAAGATGAGCATTTGCCTTGGCTGTGAGCAATTACTCACTTGCGATGAATTATGTCAAGACGGATTCGTTGCTGCAGCGCAGCACGCCGGGTCTCGTGCAGCGGCAAGCCTGGGACGTTTGCGGCATGTCTGACGAAGGATTCGGCCGGGCTGATTGGGCCCGGCGCTTTGCTCGGGCTTGCTGGGATTCAGCCTACTGGCAAGCGATCTCGCTCAGGATCCAATCGCGGAAGGCGCGGATCTTCGGCACGTTGCGTCGTGCCGTCGGATAGACCAGCCAATAGGCGTGGCCGTCGTCACCGACCAGATCAAAGGGCTGGATCAGGCGGCCGTCGGCAAGTTCGGTCTTGAACAGCGCCTTGGTAACGATCGCCACGCCGTGGCCGGCAATCGCGGCATTGGCCTCGTAGGCCTGCGCGCCCATGCTGGTGCCGGGACGCTTGGCCAGCTCCTCGACCGGCAGGCCGGCGGCGGCAAACCAGTCCCGCCACCAGATGTCACCCGGGTCGAGGATCGGCAGCCGCAGCAGGTCGGCCGGCTCCTTGACGCCGCCGATGCTTGCCGCGAGCTTTGGACTAAGGACCGGCGTGAAATCGGCCCTGAAAAGCATATGGGTCTCGACGCCCGGCCAGTTGCCGCCGCCGGAGCGGATGGCGATGTCGATATCCTCTCTGGCAAAGTCGACAACCCTGTTCGAAGTATCGACGCGCACCGCCAGCGACGGATGCGCGACCTGGAACGAACCGAGATGCTGCGCCAGCCAATTGGAGGCAAATGTCAGCAGCGTCGAAACGCAAAGCACGCCGTCGGCGCCGGTGCGCGCGGCGGCATAGGCGCCGCTCAACAGCGCGAACGCCTCGCTGACCGCGGGCGCCAGGCGCTGGCCGGGTTCGGTCAGCACGATCTGTTTTGGCTGGCGCAAGAACAGGGGCGCGCCGATGCGCTCCTCCAGAAGCTTGATCTGATAGCTTGCCGCCGCCTGCGTCATGCCAAGCTCCTGGGCGGCCTTGGTGAACGAGAGATGCCGCGCCACCGCCTCGAACACCCGGATCGCCTGAAGCGGAGGAAGCTGCGAAACCAGCTGTCGTGAATTGAGCTCCGGCATAAGCCCTCCTTATGGGCAGTGATCGACGTTTGATTGGCGGCACCGGCCGGTCCTACCGATATTCCGTATTGAAGATCAATTACGCCTAGAGATAGCGAAGGCTGACGATCATGACCACAATACAGGAAAAGCTGCTTCTTGCTCCAGCCCATGGCTGGTTTTCACGGTTGGCGCGGGGGTTGGCAAGGCACGCGGCGCGGAAACGGGCCTATCTCGACGTCCGGGAGCTGCCGCCGCATCTGCAGCGCGACATGGGCTTTCTCGACGGCAACGATCCTTGCGGCCGGCACCAGTAGTGACGCTCGTTTTATCGGGGATTCAGATGCGTTTCGACTTCACATGATCGTTTCCGACCGCCAGCGGCTCGGAGATCATGCGCCCGCCAGCAAGGCGGCGGCGGTCCGCTCATCGGTGATGAGGCCGTTGACCAGCCGCCGGTTGACGGCCGCGAAGATGCCCGGCAGCTTGCGGTCGCCCATGGCAAGCGCGATCACCAGCGACTTTTCGCGCGACGGCAGCGGCGCCGACGACACCCGATCATTGGTGATGCCCTCGATCATGCGGCCGTCACGATCGAATACCCAGCCGACGATCTCGGCGACGCCGCCGGCCTTCTGCAGCGCCTTTAATTCACCCTCCGAAATGAAGCCGTCCTCGTAAAGCGGCGCCTTCGGGCCGAGATCGCCGATGCCGACAAAGGTGACGTCGGCCTCGGCCGCAAGCGCCAGCGTCGGCTGGATCATCGGCTGGCTGAGCAGCATCTCGCGCTCCTCGGGCGAGGAAGCGATGACCGGCAAAGGCATCGGAAACGAACGCGCCTTGACCCTGTCGGCCATGGTGAAGATGACGTTGTAGAAGGCCGCCGAGCCGTCCGGCGAGATGTTGCCGGTCAGCGACACCACTTTGTGCTGCGGGCATTCCATCGGCGGCAGTTGCTCGATCGCGGCCTTCAGCGTGCGGCCGGTGCCACAAGCCATGACGAGACGCACCAGCCCCCGCAGCCGCCCGGCGAAGTCGGGCGCCCCCCCCACGGCGACGCCCATGACGGTGGAGGAAGAAGAAGGGTCGCTCGGCACCACCTCGACCAGATCGAGCGCAAAGCGCGATTTCAGCCGTGCCGCAAGGTCGAGGCAATTGGCGATCGGATGGTCGACGCGCACCTTGATCAGCCCTTCGGAGACTGCGAGCGACACCAGCCGCTGCGCCGTCTGCCGCGAGATGCCAAGCGTGGCGGCGATCTGGTCCTGGGTGTTGCCTGCGACATAATAGAGCCAGCCGGCACGCGCCGCGTCGTCCAGCCTGTTGCCGCCGCTGTCCTGCCGCGAATTCAAGTTCCTGCCTCCCAACCCCGCCGAGCATAAGAGGCGGAGCGCAGTAGTTTCGCAGGGAATGAACTTGCGCGCAATTGCCTATTGTAAGAGCAATTGCTTAGTGATGAAACTTGGGTGTTTGGAGCGAAGTGACAGGTCGACCCAGTCTCGTTGCAACAGCAAGACTGTCGAGGTCGCACCAATCCCGGTTCTAAAGCGCGTTGCGTTCGATCGGCCTCATGCGACGCGTTTTAGGTTCCTTTTTATGCATGTCGTCATTGCAAAACCGCTGCACACTTTGCGCGACATGCATTAGCGGGGGACGCGGCGGTTTATCTCGCGCGCTAAACGCTTTAAGGAATTTTTTGAGAATGGAGCCTTGCATGACGCCGAAAGCGGTTTTCTGGGATATGGACGGCACGCTGGTCGACAGCGAGCCGCTGCACGAGGCGGCGCTGATTGCGGCGCTGCACAGCGTCGGCATCGCGCCGCCGGCCGACCTGCATGAGCGCGTGCTCGGCATCGCCGCATGGCCGGTCTACGAAATGCTGCGCGACGAGTTCGGCCTCGACCTGCCTTTCGACGACTGGATCGTGCGCAAATACGATCACTATCTGCCGATGGCCGAAACGCTGACGCCACGCACCGGCGCGATCGAGATTTTCAATGAGCTGCTCGCGCTTGGCGTGCCGCAAGCGGTGGTGTCCAACTCGGACAGGCTGATCGTCGATGCCAATCTGCGCGCCGTAGGCCTCGTATATCCCGGCATGAAGACGGTCAGCCGCAACGACGTGCGTGAAGGCAAGCCGCATGCCGAACCTTTCCTGCGCGCCGCCTGGTTGGCCGACGTCGATCCCGCCGAGGCCGTGGCGGTCGACGACAGCGTGACCGGCGCCACGGCGGGGCTGGCAGCTGGAATGAAGACGATTTTCTGGCCAGAGGTGCCCATGGAGGGGCCGCCGGGGGCGATTGTCATCAACAGCGCCGGCGAATTGCGGGCCGAACTCGGGCTTTAAGCCAGGCCCGGCGGGACCGCGCTCAACTCCGGTAGGCAGGCTCCTGCTCGTCGAGGATCGCCTTCAGTTCGGAAAGGTGGCGCTCGGCCTGGCCGGGATAGTCTTCCTGTTCCCTTGCCGCTTTCTCCGCGATCTCATCCGACAGTACCCGCAGCGGCCGGCCGGTCCACAGCGCCTTGATATAGGTTTCGGCGGCGCGCTCGAAATAGAACATGCGGTTGAAGGTGTCGGCGACGCTGTCGCCGATGACCAGCACGCCATGGTTGCCCATCATCATCACCTTGACCTTCGGGTCGACAAGAAGCTGGGAGCAGCGCTCGCCCTCTTCCTCGAAGGCCAGCCCGCCATAATGAGCGTCGACGACATGGCGGTTGAAGAAGATCGCCGAGTTCTGGTCGATCGGCGGCAACGTCGAGTCGGCGAGCGAGGCAAGCACGGTGGCGTGGATCGAGTGGACATGCATGACGCAGCGTGCATGACGCACGTTGCGATGGATGGCACCATGCAGGCCCCACGCCGTCGGGTCGGGCGCATTCAGGCCGACCAGCGTGTCGGGATCATTGGCGTCGATCAGAAGCAGATCGCTCGCCTTGATGCGCGAGAAATGCACCTGGTTGGGGTTCATCAGGAATTGCGAGCCATCGTCGTTGACCGCCAGCGAAAAATGATTGGCCACCGCCTCGTGCATGTTGAGCCGCGCCGTCCAGCGGAAGGCGCAAGCCAGATCGACGCGCTCCTCATAGAACGGCAGGTTGGTCAGCACTTCCTTCTGCAGGCGGGCGATGCTCATCGTAACCTCCGTGAAAGAGGCGAGGATGCCGCGCGACTGGAACGCGCGCAACCGGTTTCGTTTGGTGCAGGCGAACGCGATTGCTATGCCGCCGTGCTGGTGGCAGTGCCGGCTCTCAGCCCGCCATACTCGACGATGAAATCTATCACCTCCTGAAGCCCTTTGCCGCGCGACAGGTCGGTGAAGCCAAACGGCCGTTTGCCGCGCATGCGGGCAGCGTCGCTTTCCATCACGTCGAGATTGACGTTCACATAGGGCGCAAGGTCGCTCTTGTTGATGACCAGGAAATCCGACCGCGTGATTGCCGGGCCGCCCTTGCGCGGGATCTCCTCGCCCTGGCAAACCGAGATGACATAGAGCGTCAGGTCGGCAAGGTCCGGCGAGAAGGTGGCGGCTAGGTTGTCGCCGCCCGATTCGATGAAGACGATGTCGAGATCCGGGAATTTTCTGGTCATTTCGGCGATCGCCTGCAGATTGATCGAGGCGTCCTCGCGGATGGCGGTGTGCGGGCAGCCGCCGGTCTCGACGCCGATGATGCGATCCTCGGGCAGCGCCTGAAGCCGGGCCAGCATCATGGCATCTTCCTTGGTGTAGATGTCGTTGGTGACGACGGCGATGGAAAACTCGTCGCGCAGCGCCTTGCAAAGCTTTTCGGTGAGCGTCGTCTTGCCGGAGCCGACCGGGCCGCCGATGCCGATGCGAAGAGGACCGTTGGCTTGTGTCATCTAGGGAACTCCGTGATGGCAAGAATGGCGAAGCCGAGCCCAATCAACAGACAGAGCGGCGAATAGTAGCTGACATCAAGCCGCGCGAAAGGCTGTTCGGGCGCCAGCCGGCGCCACCAAGGCGTGAAGCCGGCAATGCCGCGCGCCAGGAAGACCAGTGCGATGAGCAGCGCTGTGGCGGCGAGCCCGGCCTTGGGAAAGGGCGTGGCAAACACGCCTTCGAGCGCCATCGGCCACAGCGTCGCCAGGCCGAGGCAGGCGGCGACGGCGAAGCTGGCGAAGGGCGCCGGCATTTCGTCGACGCCACGGAAGCCGACCACCGCGCGGGCGCAGGAGGCAGCGTCCCTGCCCGGCCGGATGCCGCCAATGCCCCAATAAACATGCAGCGTGGTGATCAGCAGCAGGACCAGCGAGAGCGCGAAAGCGAGGACGATCATGAGCGGAACAGCCGCGAATACTGGGCCTCGTGCTTCATCGCCGTGACGTCGGAGATGAAAGCGCAGCCGCCGAGATCATCGAGGGTCGAGCCGGCAGCGCGGTCGGCCGTCGCCAGGGCAAGCGGTTCGAAGGCGGCCAGTAGCGTCATCGCGGCACTCTGGCCAACGATGCCAAGCCGGATCGCAGCCTGGACGAGATTGGAGAAGAAGGCCTGCAGAAAGGCCGCCAGGGCGTCCCGCAGCGCAATGCCGTGATCGCCGGCAACGGCGCCGACGGCAACGCAATAGGCGCATTCGGCCGGCAGGCGATCCAGCACTTGGCACGGCCAGGCGAAGGCCGCCTTCAGGAAAGCAGCGCCCTGCAGCATGGTCTCGGCATGGCGCTCGCGCGAGCCTGCCAGAGCTTCGGCAAGGGCGACGATTTCATCGAGATCGCCGGTTTCGCGCGCCCTGCGCCAGCTTTCGGCAAACAGCACCGCATCATTCCAGCCCGAACCCATCTCGACCAGCGTTTCCAGCCACGCGGCGAGCTCTTTGCTGTCGGCAACCAGCCCGGCATGCACGGCTTGCTCGAGACCATGGCTGTAGGAAAAGCCGCCGACCGGGAAGGAAGGCGACAGCCACGCCATCAGCCGCAACAAAGCAATATTGGAAGGCTGGGCAACGTTGGAAGGCTGGTCAGTCATGGTCATGGTCATGCGAATGGCTGTGGGAATGCGATTCGCTATGGCCATGGGAATGCGCTTCGGCGTGGCTGTGCGCATGCGCCTCGGCATGAGCGTGGCCGTGGCCGCCATGCCCGGAATAGGCGCCGCGCACCGGCTTGAACGGCTCGGAGACGTCGCTCACCGTGGCGCCCAATCCCTCCAGCATCGCCTTGATGACATGGTCGCGCAGAATGAGGATGCGCCCAGCTTCGATGGCGGCTGCGAGATGGCGGTTGCCGATGTGCCAGGCAAGCTCTGCCAGATGGACAGGGTCGCTGGCCCGGACGTCGTAGAGCGGCTCCTCGGCCGCGACGATCTCGATGTGGCGGCCATCCTCCAGCACCAGCCGGTCACTATGGTTCAAGGTCACCGGTTCGGGCAGGTCGACCAGCACCTTGTCGCTACGGGCCGTTTCGATGGCGCGACGGCGCAGATGCCGCTCGTCATGGGCAAGCACCGCACTGTCGTATGGCGTGGTGGTTCCGGCTTCGCCTGCGGCCAGGACGGAGACGGCGCGCGGGAATTTGGTGAAGTCGGTGCGAATATCGAGCTTCATGTAAAAACTGCCTCTCCCAAAAAGCCTAGCCTATCGCGTCCGCCGCCCCAATGGGGCTCAGACGATCGTGTCGAAGAGCCGCAGGATGAACGATATCTGATAGACGAGCGCGCCGGCGACAAAGGCGATGTGAAAGCGGCGGTCGCGCAGCAGGATCGCAATGACGCAAAGCGCGACGAAAACCGGCGTGCGGATCAGATATTCGACGCCAAAATGGGCGAAATGCTCCGGCCCTTTCAGCAGCGTATCGATCACGTCGAGCAGATAGGTCGCCGCCAGCAGGCCGAAGAACCAGGCCCGGCGCGAATAAAAGAAATCCTCATAGCTGGTGTAGTCCAGCATCGAATCCGGAAACAGCAGCGCGCAGAGCAGGAACAGCGTGACGGCGTAGAAGATGATGAACAGGTATTTGCCGAAGGTCCAATTCTCGATCTGGAACAGGCCGAACTCCCACCACCAGAAATGCACCAGCATTAAAAGCACCGACGCAACCCAGGCGAGGTGCACGGGATAGAGCCGGTATTGGCCGGGATGCTGGACGATGCGGGCGACCCCCGACAGCAGGCGGGTGACGCCGAGGCCGATCACCATGCCCAGGACGATGCGGATATGCGGGAAAATGTCGTGGGCGTAGGGGAGTTGCGGGTCCATAGGCCTGGCGCGGCATGTTCTACATCGGTCGTTCTAACGCCTGTGGTTCAGAACAGGAAGTAGCGTTGCGCCATCGGCAGCACGGTAGCCGGCTCGCATGTCAGGAGTTCGCCGTCGGCGCGGACCTCATAGGTTTCGGGGTCGACCTCGACATGCGGCGTGGCGTCATTGAGCACCATCGAATGCTTGCCGATGCCGCCGCGGGTGTTTTCGACCGCGACCATCTGCTTGTCGACGCCGAGCCTGCCGCGCAGGCCGGCGTCGAGCGCGGCCTTCGAAACGAAGGTCACCGACGAATTGGTCATCGCCTTGCCGTAGGCCCCGAACATCGGCCGGTAATGCATCGGCTGCGGCGTCGGGATCGAGGCGTTGGGATCGCCCATCGGGGCGGCGGCGATCATGCCGCCGATCAGCACCATGTCCGGCTTGACGCCGAAAAAGGCCGGATTCCACAGCACGAGGTCGGCGCGTTTTCCCACCGCCACCGAGCCGATGTCCTTCGACAGGCCATGCGCGATGGCCGGATTGATGGTGTATTTGGCGATGTAGCGGCGGACGCGGAAATTGTCGTTGTCGCCGGTCTCCTGCGGCAGCGAACCGCGCTGGCGCTTCATCTTGTCGGCGGTCTGCCAGCAGCGGATCGCCACTTCGCCGACACGGCCCATGGCCTGGCTGTCCGACGAGATGATCGAGAAGGCGCCGATGTCGTGCAGAATGTCTTCTGCGGCGATGGTTTCCTTGCGGATGCGGCTTTCGGCAAAGGCGATATCTTCGGGGATCGACGGCGACAGATGGTGACAGACCATCAGCATGTCGAGGTGTTCGGCCAGCGTGTTGATCGTGTAGGGGCGGGTCGGGTTGGTCGAGGACGGAATGACGTTAGGCAGGCCGCAGACCTTGATGATATCAGGCGCGTGGCCGCCGCCGGCGCCTTCGGTGTGGAAGGCATGGATGGTGCGGCCCTTGATCGCCGCGACCGTGTTTTCGACGAAGCCGGACTCGTTCAGCGTGTCGGTGTGGATCATCACCTGCACGTCGTAATCGTCGGCGACCGACAGGCAGCAGTCGATTGCAGCCGGCGTCGTGCCCCAGTCCTCGTGCAGCTTCAGCGAGCAGGCGCCGGCGAGCACCATCTCCTCGAGCGCGGCAGGCAGGGACGCGTTGCCCTTGCCCGACAGGCCGATATTCATAGGGAAGGCGTCGAAAGACTGGATCATGCGCGCCAGATGCCACGGCCCAGGCGTGCAGGTGGTGGCCAGCGTGCCGTGCGCCGGGCCGGTGCCGCCGCCGAGCATGGTGGTGATGCCCGACATCAGCGCTTCCTCGATCTGCTGCGGGCAGATGAAGTGGATATGCGCGTCGAAGCCGCCGGCGGTCAGGATCTTGCCCTCGCCGGCGATGATCTCGGTGCCGGGACCGATGATGATGGTGACGCCGCCTTGGGTATCCGGATTGCCGGCCTTGCCGATCGCGGCGATACGGCCGTCCCTGAGGCCGATATCTGCCTTGACGATACCGGCGGTGGCATCGACGACCAACGCATTGGTGATGACGGTGTCGACCGCGCCTTGCGCGCGCGACACCTGGCTCTGGCCCATGCCGTCGCGGATGACCTTGCCGCCGCCGAACTTCACCTCCTCGCCGTGAAGAGTGAGATCCCTTTCGACCTCGATGAACAGCTCGGTGTCGGCGAGCCGGACCTTGTCGCCGACGGTCGGGCCGTACATCTGCGCATAGGCGGCGCGGGTGATTTTAGCCATCAGCAATTGCTCCCGAAATACAGCCCGAAAATACCGCTTGTCGAAGCCGGGCCCCACATTGCCGCCATCCTATGGTCACGCAATGACCCGCTGAGCGACACTTTCCGATCCCATTTAGCGTTTGAGGTGGCCGGGCCACCCCAAAACGACCATTTGCCAATCGATGGAAAGGAACATCCATGCGCAAAACGACCCTTCTGGCAGCCGCCGCCACGCTGGTGCTCGCAACCGCCGCCAGCGCCCAGCAACAGCCTGCGCAGCAGCCCAGTCCGGCGCCGGCTGCGCCTGCTCCTGCCGCGCCCGGGGCGCAGCCGCAGGCGCCCACCATCCAGGCGATCAACGTCGTCGATATCAAGGATCTGCCCGCGGACACTCAAGCCAAGGTCAACGAGGTGATCGCCAAGCGCAGCGATGCCGACCTGCAGAAACTGCGCGGCTCGATCGACGCGACACCGCAGGTCAAATCCGCGCTCGAAGCCAAGGGGCTCACCTCGGCGCAGGTGATCGCCGCCAGCATGAGCACCAATGGCGCGCTGACGCTGATCACCAAGAAAGCGAGCTGACGAGACGAGGCGGCGGGCCGGCGCCCGGCCAGCCCGCCGCATCACAAAGGGAACCTTCACGGGGGACGTTACGTTTCGGTCCTGTCGCCCTGACACGAGCCTCGAAAAGGACCCTGAGAACGAGCGATGGCGATCACCACCTTCTCCGACACCAGATGGCTGCATGGGATTGCCGCGACCGCGTTTCTGGCAGCCAGCATTCCGCACGCCGCGCTGAACGCGCAGAGCCTCGACAGCGCCGAGACCGTCAACCGGATCGTCGGCTCGGAGGTCGGCCAGGAAGAGACCCAGACAAATGCGGAAGCCGGCAAGGTCAGTTCGGCGATCGACCGCACGCGTGAAAACATCGCCGCCGTGCGCAAGACATCCAAGCTCGACAAGGTCGATATCGTGTTTCTTACCGATGCCGCGCGCACTGAAGGCGGCCCGCCACCGGCGATCGAAAACAAGGTCAGGCAACATCGGGACGACATCGCCGAGCTGCGCAAGGAGATCGAAGCGAACGCATTGCTGTTCAACGCCATCGATTCGCGGCGAGTGCAAACCGAGGACGTTCTGGCGGTGGAATTCGACGATCCGGGAAAGGTCATCATCTATGCGGCGGCCAAGCCGCCCGGCTGAGCCGAAACTGCTCGACGCCTTCGATCTCACAGCGCGCCCATGATCTTCTGTTGAAATCCGTAGACCTCGCGCTTGCCGCCGAACGGCACCAGGGTAACGTCGCGCTCTTGGCCGGGCTCGAAGCGCATGGCGGTGCCGGCAGCGATGTCGAGGCGCATGCCGCGCGCCTTGTCGCGATCGAATCTCAGTCCCTCATTGGTCTCGAAGAAATGATAATGGCTGCCTACCTGGATCGGCCGGTCGCCGCTGTTGGCTACCTTCAAAGTGACCGTCGCCAGACCCTTGTTCAGTTCGATCTCGCCGCTTGCCGTGATGATTTCGCCGGGGATCATCGCGGCCTCACACGACGCCGAAAGCGAGGCCGGCGCCAATCGCGGCACAAGCGGCGCCAGCGGCGCGGGCAAGCCCGCGGAAGCGCCAGCCGAGGCCGAGACCGGCCGCGATGCCGACGGCGTGGAGCAGTGCCGTGGCAACGGCAAAGCCTGCGATATAGCCGAGCCCAGCGGCATTTTCAGGAACCTCGGTGCCGTGGGCGTAGCCATGGAACAGCGCGAACAGGCCGATGACGGCGACGCCGGCCGAGACGGGAAGATCGACGGCGAGCGCAACCAGCAGCCCGAGTGCCACGACGGACGCCAGTATCGCCGGCTCGACGAAAGGCATAGGCACATGCAGCCTGCCGAGCACGCCGCCGGCCAGCATGACGCTTACGAAGGCCAGCGGCCATGCCCAGGTCGCTTTGTCGCCCTTGAGCGCGGCCCATAGCCCGACGGCAATCATCGCCGTCATGTGATCGAGGCCGGAGAGCGGGTGGGAGAAGCCGGCGGTGAAGGACGAAACCGTGCCCACGCCGACATGGGCATAGGCTGGCATAGCTGCCGCCAGCAGCAGGACCGCCGACAGCGTCGTGCGTTTCATCGTAGCGGGGATCATCGGCGTAGCTTCCATCTTCGAGATCATCATGCCTCTCACGCCGCCTTGCGGGCCGGACCACAGCCCTCTGCCTTGAGGACGCGCTTGGTGGAGGCCGGATATTTCTTCAGCAGCGCTGCCGGACGGATAGGGCGGGCCGAGAAGTTGCCGCCGCAATTCGGACAGGCGCCGCCGAGCACGTTTTGTGCGCAGTCGGCGCAAAAGGTGCATTCGAAGGTGCAGATCACCGCATCCGTCGCATCGGGCGGCAGATCCTTGTCGCAGCACTCGCAGTTGGGACGCAGCTCAAGCATTTTCCTCTCCTTGGCGGTGTTATCTGATCGGCTCGTGCACGGTCACCAGCTTGGTGCCGTCTGGAAACGTCGCCTCGACCTGCACATCGTGGATCATTTCTGCAATGCCTTCCATCACCTGGGCCCGGGTGACGACATGGGCGCCGGCCTCCATCAGCTCGGCGACCGCGCGGCCGTCGCGGGCACCCTCGACGACGAAATCGGTGATCAGCGCGATCGCTTCCGGATGATTGAGCTTGACGCCGCGTTCGAGCCGCTTGCGGGCCACGATCGCGGCCATGGCGATCAGCAGCTTGTCTTTCTCCCTCGGCGTCAGATTCATGCTTTTTCCTGCGGTGGCACAATCGAAATCAGAGTGACCATAATTTGGGCAGGCCCGCCCGTCCGTTGAGCAATTCGACAAGCGGCACCAGCCGCTTGCGGAGCTGGTAGCCGTCCTCAGCGAACAGCCTCGCAAGAAGCTTGCCAGATTTCCGCACGCTCCAGAAACTGACGCCGCCCTGGCCGCCGACTATGCCCCGGGCCGGCTCGAGCAAAGCCTCTGCCCGTGGCGATACCATCAGCAGCGTCGCCACGGCGACGGCACCGCCGGCCGCTGCGGGACGGTTCAAGGTGGCCGCAACGTCCGGCCCGATGCGGAACTCCTCTGCATGGACCAGCGCCCCGTCCTGGCGGACGCGCCAGCGGTCGTGGAAATGGCCTTGCGAAGCCCGTTCACCCATGGCCAGGCGGCCGAAGACGGTAGCCTCCAGGATCAGCGCCTCGGCTCCGGTGGCAAGCTCCACGTCAAGGCTGCGGGCAAAGGCCGAGCGGTCGAAGACGATGGTTTCCTGTGGCAGCCAGGCAATGTGGCCGTCTTCCCCGACAGTCAGCTGCACCCGCACTTCGGCGCGGTCGGATGCGGCGCGATAGATTTTCTCGCAGGCCTGCGTTGTTATGGTTGCGGAGGCGCCGGCACCGACATCGACCTCCCAGGCGAGACGGTCGCCACCGGTCAGCCCACCGGCGGTGTTGATCAGGACGGCTTCGAGCGGATCGGCCGAGACCGCCGGCATGCGGATCTTGGCCGAACCGTCCTGGTACAGGCGCCGAAGACGCGTGCGGCCTCCGTTCCAGTCGCAGCCAAGCCGCGCGACGCCGGCAACACGCTGGGCCGGCGGCACTGAAGTCAAGCTATATGCGATCGTATCCACGACACCAACGTTAAGCACTGCGGCGGCTTTGTCGATATATAGCTTGTTGCTTGACAGCGTTTCGGTTTCTATAGAGGGAGCCACCTTGGTACGGTCACCGGCGCCTGGCGGGGGTAAAAGGCGACGATGACGACGTAATCGAGGACAAAAGGGGCGCTGATCAGTTGGCGTCGGGAAACGACAGAGTTGGGGAAGAAACCGAATGGCTGACCAGCTGGCAAACGATATCATCGCCAAGATCAAGGCTCATGCCGAGCCGGGCGGCGAGGAAATCACCACCAGTACCGAACTGACCGCCCTTGGCATCCATTCGCTGGAACTGACGGAGATCATCTTCGATCTCGAGGAAGAGTATGGCATCGAAATCGAGATGAACACTGTCGATGCCTGGAGCAATCTGAAGAATGTCGGCGACATGGTCGAGGCGGTTCGCGCGCTGATCGCGAAAAAAGCCTGACTGAATGCACAAGCGCGTCGTCATCACGGGCATCGGCGGATTATGCGGGCTCGGCACCAATGCACCGGCAATCTGGAATGAAATGCGCGCCGGCCGTTCGGCAATCGGCGCGATCGACAATCCGCTGCTGCATGATCTGAAGGTCAAGGTCGGCTGCGAAATCAAGGCGCTTCCCGAGCACGGCATCGACCGCAAGCAGGTCGTGTCGATGGACCGCTTCAGCCTTCTGGCGACGATCGCCGCGCGGGAGGCGGCACAGCAGGCGGGATTGAACCCGCACGCGGCCAACACCTACCGGATGGGCACCATCGTCGGCGTCGGCGTCTGCGGCTGGGAGGCAATCGAAGAGAACTATCGCGCCATCCTGCTCGAAGGCAAGAACCGCGCCGGCATCTTCACCGTCCCGAAAGTAATGCCGGGCGCTGCAGCCGGCCATGTCAGCATGAATCTTGGTCTGCGCGGGCCGGTGTTCGGCATCACCTCTGCCTGCTCGTCATCCAACCACGCCATTGCCTCGGCGGTCGATCAGATCAGGCTCGGCCGGGCCGACGTCATGGTCGCCGGCGGCACCGATGCGCCGCTGGTCTGGGGCATCCTCAAGGGCTGGGAGGCCCTGCGGGTATTGTCGCCGGACACCTGCCGGCCGTTTTCGGCCGACCGCCAGGGGCTCGTGCTCGGCGAAGGCGCCGGCATGGTGGTGCTGGAAACATATGAGCATGCCATGGCGCGCGGCGCCGCCATCCTTGCCGAAATCGCCGGCGTCGGCCTTTCCGCCGACGCCTCCGATATCGTCGCGCCAACCATCGAAGGGCCTGAGGCGGCGATGCGCTTCTGCCTCGTCGATGCCGGGCTCAATCCCGAGGACGTCGACTATCTCAACGCGCATGGCACCGGCACCAAGGCCAACGATCAGATCGAGACGGCGGCGATCAAACGCGTGTTCGGCGGCCATGCCTACAAGCTTTCGGTGTCCTCGACCAAATCGATGCACGCCCACTGCCTCGGCGCCTCCGGCGCGCTGGAAATGATCGCCTGCGTGATGGCGATCCGCGAAGGCATCGTGCCGCCGACCGCCAATTATCGGGAAGCCGACGCCGACTGCGATCTCGACATCACGCCGAACGTGGCGCGCGAACGCACCGTGCGCACCGCGATCAGCAACAGCTTCGCCTTCGGCGGCACCAATGCGGTGCTGGCGGTCAAGGCCGTGTGACCGCACCCCTTGCGGGTCCTTCACCGGGGCCGGCGAAACTTTCCATGCGCATATTGATCGCGCCAGGCGTCGCGCCTAACTCTCTGCGACCCGCCATGACCGTGCCGCTCGGCGCGGTCCCCCACCAGGAGTTTCGATGACCGATCTGTCCGCGTTTCCGATTGCCAGGCGCTGGCCGGCGAGCCACCCCGACCGCATCCAGCTTTATTCGTTTCCGACGCCGAACGGGGTGAAGATATCGATCGCGCTGGAGGAACTTGGCCTCCCTTACGAGCCGCATGCCGTCGATATCGGCAAGAACGAGAGCTGGACCCCGGAATTCCTGTCTTTGAACCCGAACGGCAAGATACCGGCGATGATCGATCCGGACGGCCCGGGCGGCAAACCGATCGGCTTGTTCGAATCCGGCGCCATCCTGCTTTACCTCAGCGACAAGACCGGCAAGCTGGTCCCGGCAGACGCGACGCTGCGTTATGAGACGATCCAGTGGGTGTTCTTCCAGATGGCTTCGATCGGGCCGATGTTCGGCCAAGTCGGATTCTTCCACAAATTCGCCGGGCGCGAAATCGCCGACAAGCGCCCGCTGGAACGTTATCGCGACGAGTCGCGACGGCTGATCGGCGTCCTCGAAACGAGGCTCAAGGGCCGCAGCTGGATCATGGGCGACGATTACACCATCGCCGATATTTCGATGCTTGGGTGGGTGCGCAATCTGATCGGCTTCTACGAGGCGCGGGAACTCGTCGGTTTCGACGATTTCCCCAGCGTGGGCGCATGGCTGGAGCGTGGCCTCGCTCGTCCAGCGGTGCAGAGGGGCCTCACCATTCCGGCCAGAAGCTGATCTTACGCCGATTCCGCTCGGCTATTTTGCTTTGGTCCGGGGTTTCTTGCCGACTACGGAAGCGGCAAGCGACGCCGCACCTTTGGCGGTGGCAAGCACGGCACCAGCGGCGACGTTGGCCGTCGTTTTGACGGTGCGCATTGCGCTGCCTGCGATCGATCCTCTGCTTGCCGGCTTTTTAGGGCTGGCGGCTTTGGGAGCTGCGGCTTTGGTCGCAGCAGGCATCACCTTTTTCGGCGCTGCCTTGCCAAAGCTGGGCTTTGCCGCCTCCTTGGAACGCGCCGCCGCTGCCGGACCGGCGCTGGTTTTCGCGCGAGTTGCTTTTGATCGTGTTGCCCTGCCCTTGGCGGGCGCAGGCTTTCTTGCCATGGTTTCCATCGAACGGTTCCCTCATGGGCACAATTGCCGTGTCCGGGATAACGGCCTGAAACTGTCAAGGTTCCGGCCGGGCGGTTCCTTGCAAGTCAGGCCAGGTCGCCGACCACCAGGTCGGCGGGCCGCCGACGGGCAAGCACGCGGTCGATGTTCGGCATATCGTTAGAGGCGATCCAGGCGCGCGCGTCCTCGTCGGAGCGGCTGTGCTCGTGCCATCGCGCCAGCAGTCGGCGCTCGAGCTCGGCGCGCGGCACATCGACGAAGATCGAGAAGTCGAACAGCGGCGCCAGCCGCGTCCAGGGTTCCTCGTCGAGCAGGAGATAATTGCCTTCGACCAGAATGAATTTGGTGTCGGCGGCGACAATCGCAGCGGCGGCGCGCGACAGCTCCATGCTGCGGTCGAAGACCGGGATGGCGATATCCGGCTCGCCGGCGCGGATGCGCTTCAGCAGCGTTTCGAAGCCGGCAAAATCAAAGGTTTCCGGAGCACCTTTTCGCGCGCGAAGGCCGCGTCGATCGAGAACGACGTCATCGTAATGGAAGCCATCCATCGGCACGACTTCCGCCGTGCCTTCCGGCAGCAGGTCGTGCAAGCCTGCCGACAATGTCGATTTGCCGGCGCCGGGCGGACCGGCAATGGCAACGATGAAGCGCGGCGCCTTGCCGGCGCGCTTGAAAATGGCAGCAGCGATATGGGCGATTTCTGACATTGGCCCCCTTACGGTGGTTCTGGCGCATTTTGGCGGCAGTTTTCGAAAATTTCAAACGCCGGATTGTGCCAAGCCTTCAATCGGGCCTGGATTGACCGATCCGCAGGAAATCGCCGTCGAAGGCGATGTCGCGCACGGCACCGTCAGCCGCCAGGATGCGCATGCGGCCCGGCGAGGTCGTGACGTCGTGCGGCGGCTCGCCGGATGGCCATGGCAGTGCGCCGATGACATGGCGGAACGAAAAGCGGCGCCCTTCGGAAAGGGCAAAGGCGGTCGCCACGCCTTCGCGCTTCAGCCAATTGTCGCCGAGCGATGCGGCGTGGCCGACGGCCGTGCGGCCGTCCTCGATGCCGAGCACGCCGCGGTGGCGGCCACTCCATGGCGCATAATCGCGCCCGCCATTGCTGACCCACAGCATGGTGACCGGCAGTTCGGCCGGGTTCTTCAGCACCAGCACGAGATCGGCTTCCGCCTGGCGCGCCAGCGCGGTCCAGCCCGGCCCGCCATGATCGGCCTCGACCAGCGTCACGAAGTCCTCACGCAGCTGGTCCATGCGATAGGTGGTCAGGTCAATCGTGCCGCCGTTGGCGGCGGGAAAGCGCGTCAGGTCGGCGGTTCGCGCCGGGTAGGCGAGCAACGAGCGGCCGCGGGCCGGATCGGGCTCCGGCGCCTCACTCGGCGTTGCGGCAAGGCGCTTGGGCGAGAAGGCCAGCCTGCCGCCGGCCGTCATCACCGTCATCGGGTGGTGGGCGACGGGAATGGCGCCGGCGCCGCCGGAAAAGACGTGCTCCTGATAGAGAAAGGGATGATCGTCGCGCACGATCAGGATCTTGTCGACGGTTGCGCCCATGACCGGGCGCTGCAGGCGGAAGACGGCGCGCCAGCCGTCGGCCGTTGCCGCGCTGTCGACGACGTCCCAGCGACTATTTGCCGGCCAGCCATGCAAAGGTGCCGCTTCGACGTCGCTGATCGAGAACGGCGCGCAGAGGAAATCGCCGGACAGGTGGACCGTCCCTTCAGGCAGGTCTTTCGGCAGCATCTCGCGCGGCTCGCCGACCCAGGGTGCGCGATGCAGCGGCTTCAGCCGGCGGCCATCGATATCGACCGTCATGTCGGCGAGATGGCCGACGGCAAGATCGACCGATACCGAAATGCCCTTCGCCGTGATCGTGACTGTATCCATGTGCACCTACCGATTCTGCCAGCCCGATTCTGGCGGCCCGATTCTGCCGGCGCCAGCAAAGCCCACTCGCCGCCGGTTGCGCAAGCGCGGTGGCCGGCAATTCACATCAGGCGGCGCCACGTCGGCCTGTGGACAGGGCACCGTTCGAGGGCCAGACCGATATTAACCAAATGGACTGTGCCTTTGCGTTAAGATAGCTTCGCGTCGTCTCAGAAACTGCCTGCCTTCGGAACTGACTTGTCCGCCTTCCGGTTCTTTTCGTCCATCCACAAATGCGTCGCTGTGCTGGCGCTGCTGCTGTTTGCTGCCGGCTGCACGACTGTCACGCCGCCCGACAGCGTGCTGGCGGTACCGGCGCCGCCGCAGAAATATGCCGCCATGGTCATCGATGCCGGCACCGGCAAGACGCTGTTCGAGGTCAATTCGACCGCGCCGCGCTACCCGGCGTCGCTGACCAAGATGATGACGCTCTATCTCCTGTTCGAGGCGCTGGATTCAGGCCGCATCAGCAAGGAGACGCAAATTCCGGTGTCGGACAACGCCGCCCGGCAGCCGCCGACCAAGCTGCGGTTCAGGCGCGGCGAGACGATCGACGTCGATTCGGCGATCCGCGCCATCGTCGTCAAATCGGCCAATGACGTGGCGGTCGCCGTTGCCGAATATCTCGGCGGTAGCGAAGAGGCGTTCGCCGGCATGATGACCGCCAAGGCGCGCCAGATCGGCATGAGCAGCACCGTGTTCCGCAATGCCTCGGGCCTGCCGGACGGCGACCAGCACACCAGCGCGCGCGACATGGCGGTGCTCGGCATGGCGCTGCACGCCCGCTTCCCGCAGCATTTCCACTATTTCTCCGAAAGCGACTTCATGTTCCGCGGCAGGCTGGTGCGCGGCCACAACGACATGCTCGGCCGGGTGCGCGGCGTCGACGGCATCAAGACCGGCTACATCAGGGCTTCGGGCTTCAACATCGTCACCTCCTATAATGCGGACGGGCACAGGCTGATCGTCGTGGTGATGGGCGCCGACAGCGCGCGCCAGCGCAACGACCACGTCGAGGCGCTGATCCAGCGCAGCCTGTTGCCGACCTCCGAGGCAAAGACGCGGCTGCTGTATGCCGAGGAGCAGTGACAGTTGAAGTCCGAGTGTTGACCGCGTGCGGGTTCAGGCGACAAACGCAGAGCCGCCGTTTTGCGCGACACTGCTGAGATACTTTGCCGGCGGCTTGCCAAGCGCTTTCTTGAACATGGTGATGAAGGCGGTGACCGATTCGTAACCGAGATCGGCCGAAACCTGCTGCACGCTGGCGCCGGAGGCCAGCTCGCGCATTGCGACGATCAGGTGCAGTTGCTGGCGCCAGCGCCCGAAGGTCAGCCCTGTCTCTTTCACCACGAGACGTGCGAGACTGCTCTCGCTGAGCGCGACGCGACTGGCCCATTCCGCCAGGGTGCTGCGATCGGCAGGATCTTGCGCCAACGCCGCCGCGATGCGCCTCAAGCGCGGCTCGGACGAGATCGGCAAATGCAGCTGCTGGACAGGCATGCGCGGCAGTTCGGTGAGCAGAGCCCTGGTCAGGAGCTCGCCCCTCGCGTCATCGTCCTCAACGCGATCCGTCAGCTCTAAGATGAGCTCGCGCAGCAACGGCGTGATCGAAAGCGTGCAGCACCGGTCCGGCAGGTCGGCAGCTCCCGGCTCGATATAGACGAAGAAAATCCGGGCATTGGCGGTCGCGATATTGCTGTGCTCCATGCCACCCGGAATCCACACCGCGCAATGCGGCGGCACCATCCACAGGCCGCTGGGGACCCGACATGTGACGCCGCCGCCCAGCGCGAAGACAAGTTGCCCCTTGCGGTGGCGATGGTCCGGCACCTCCGCCCTGGTTTCGGTAACGTCAACGCGCACGGCGATTGCCGGGACGAGGACATCATCCGGATCGAAAGGCCAGGGGTAGCGGAGAGGCTGTCTCATTTTGACCGATTTTAGCGATCGACTGCCAAGATATCTAAATTACTCAAACAGGAAAGTCGATAGTTTAGGGATGAGTAACTCAGAAGCCGACAGGCGGGCTTCCATTTAGTCATGCCCTGCTTGCGTTCTGAACGTCGGACCAACAAGCCCGGCGCACGAAAACAGGCTGGCGTCCGCCACGCAGCAAGAAGGGACGATACCAATGCTCGCCTTGGTCACATCTTCCGACAGCGCCACCGGGTTGAAACTCGCCGAACTTGGCGAGCCCAAGCCCGCCCCGCATGAGGCGCTGGTCTCGGTCCGGGCAGTCTCGCTGAACCGCGGCGAACTGCGCCTGCTCAACATCCGTCCGAACGGCTGGGTCCCTGGCCAGGACGTCGCCGGAATTGTCGAGCGCGCCGCGGCCGACGGCTCCGGGCCGGCCGTCGGCGCCCGGGTTGCGGCTCTGGTCGACGAGGCCGGGTGGGCCGAACGGGTCGCCGTTCCGACCGACCACCTCGCCGTCCTGCCGGACGACGTCAGCTTCGTCTCCGCCGCCACTGTTCCGGTCGCGGGCACGACCGCGCTGCGGACCCTGCGCCTCGGCGGCGCCCTGGCCGGCCAGCGGGTCCTGATTACCGGCGCAAGCGGCGCCGTCGGCCGTTTCCAGATCCAGATCGCCCGCCGTCAGGGCGTGTCGGTGGTGGCGGTCGCCGCCGACCGGCATGCCGCGGATCTCCGCGGCCTCGGAGCCGAGCGGGTCGTCGAAACGATCGAGCTGGCCGAAGGACTGTTCTCGCTGATTACCGAATCGGTGGGCGGCGATAGCCTCGCCCACGCGATCGAACGGATCGCGCCCGGCGGCACCGTCGTCATGTTCGGCTCGAGCAGCGGCGAACTCACGCCCATCGGCTTCCGCCAGTTCGTGCCGGGGCACGAAGGCGCGCGGCTGCAGACCTTCGCCTACTACGCTTCCGGTCCGGAGGTTGGCGCCGACATCGCCTCGCTGCTCGCGCTGATCGCAGCCGGCCGGCTCGAAACGCGCGTGGTCCTGACCGTGCCGTGGCGGGACGTCGGCCAGGCCCTCGACGCGCTGCGGCAGCGCAGCATCAGCGGCAAAGCAGTGCTTACCGTGGCAGGATGAGCAGGCGGTGGCGCCGGACGGGACGGTGTCTGTCTCCCGCGGGCTGCTACGGCAACTTGAGCCCGTCGGCGATTGCCCGTTGAAGCCCGCCGCCGCTTCCGCTAAGAAGCCGTGGCTGGCCGGTTTACCGGCTGGTTCGTTTTTGGGATCACCGATCCTGAAGGCACCCGTAGCTCAGCTGGATAGAGCGCTGCCCTCCGAAGGCAGAGGTCACAGGTTCGAATCCTGTCGGGTGCGCCAATAACCTGCTGTTTTTGCAATGTATTTTGTCTGTTTGAAGCGCTCGGCGAGTCGGATAGAGAGGTAATACCAGAGCAATCAGTGGTCATGCGTTCGCAATCGCTGGCTTTACGTCGACGTGTCGGGTGTTGGGGAGAGTGCATTTGAACGCCGTCGAGATTGAGGAAGCCGTTTCCGAGCTGGCGGCAGCGCCGTTCGAGGCGGATGACTTTCCGTTCGCCTTCCTCACCGCCTTCGGCAACAAGGAAACGACGATCAAGCGGCTGCGTTCTGGTACGTCAAACCGGTCCGACATGGGCGGCGTACTTCAGACCAACAATATTCATCTCGCTGTCTGCCCGCTGGGCGAAGTCACAAAGACCCTCGCTGGGCTGAGAGCAAGCCCCGCCACGGCTAGGGCGAAGGCGCGGTTTATCCTCGCAACCGACGGCGCGGATCTTGAAGCTGAGGATTTGACGAACGGCGAGACGGTCGCCTGCGCTTATGCCGATTTCCCGGACCACTTTGGATTCTTCCTGCCTCTCGCCGGAATCACGACCGTCAAGCAAATCCGCGAAAGTTCTTTCGACATCCGCGCCACCGGCCGCCTGAACCGGCTCTATGTTGAGTTGCTGAAAGACAATCCCGATTGGGGAACCGCAGAGCGCCGCCCCGACATGAACCATTTCATGGCGCGGCTGATCTTTTGCTTCTTCGCCGAGGATACGGACATCTTCAACGGGTCGCGCCTTTTCACGACAACGATCGAACAGATGAGCGCAAGGGACTCGTCCAATACCCATGAGGTGATCGGCGAGCTGTTCCGGGCCATGAACACCAAAATTGCCGAGCGGGGGAGCGCTACCCTGTCGCGCTGGGCCGACGTGTTTCCTTATGTGAATGGCGGGCTGTTTTCCGGCAGCCTGGACGTGCCGCGTTTCAGCCGTATCGCGCGGTCCTATCTTCTGCATATTGGCAATCTCGACTGGACGAAGATTAACCCGGATATTTTCGGGTCGATGATCCAGGCTGTCGCCGATGACGACGAACGCGGTGCGCTCGGCATGCACTACACCAGCGTGCCGAATATCCTGAAAGTGCTCAACCCGCTGTTCCTCGACGACCTGCGGGCGCAGCTTGATGAAGCGATGGATAATTCCCGGTCGCTGCTCAATCTGCGCAAGCGCATGGCGAAGATCAGGGTATTCGACCCGGCCTGCGGCTCCGGCAACTTCCTTGTCATCGCCTACAAGGCGATGAGGGAGATTGAGGTAGAAATCAATAGGCGGCGCGGCGAGCCAGACCGGCGCACCGAAATTCCGCTGACGAACTTTCGCGGGATCGAGCTGCGCGACTTCCCGGCTGAAGTTGCGCGCCTTGCGCTGATTATCGCCGAGTTTCAGTGCGATGTGCTCTATCGCGGGCAGAAGGAAGCGCTGGCGGAGTTTCTGCCGCTTGATGCAATGAACTGGATCACCTGCGGGAACGCGCTGCGGCTCGATTGGCTAAGCGTCTGTCCACCGACGGGGACGGGCGTGAAATTCCAGGCCGACGACTTGTTTCACACGCCACTTGACCAAGCTCAGATCGACTTCGAGAACGAAGGGGGCGAAACGTACATCTGCGGTAATCCGCCATACAAAGGGAGTCAATCGCAAGATGACACTCAGAAAGGAGATCTGGAGCTAGTCTTCCGCCGAACGAACGTCAACTGGAAGGGCACTGACTATGTGGGAGGATGGTTCAAAAAAGCGTCCGATTACTGCGGTGTTGAGAAAGCTTCCTTCGCCTTCGTTAGTACCAACTCGATTTGCCAAGGCAAGGCGGTATCCAATCTTTGGCCGAACGTGCTTGGGCGGCAATTAGAAATTAAGTTCGCCTACACAAGTTTTAAGTGGGCCAACTTGGCCAACTATAATGCTGGAGTGACGGTTGTTGTGGTTGGCGTTGGACCTCGAAATGGCGCCAAGAAGCACCTCTTTGTAACTACCAAGCACAGCTTAGAAGCGAGGGAAGTGCCTACTATTAACGCTTACCTTGTCAGCGGACCTGAGCTTTACGTGAACCCAAGGAGCGAAAATCTTAGCGGCCTTAATCCGATGGTATTCGGCAATATGCCCATCGACGGCGGCGGCCTTTCATTTACAACAGATGAAATTGAGGCAGCTGGACTGAGCGCCGAGCTTCGCAAGAGATTCATTCGTCGTATCTACGGCGGTGCAGAATTTGTGCGCGGCCAAAGCCGATATTGCTTGTGGATTGCGGATGATGACAGTGATGAAGTCGCTCAGGTGCCCGGCATCAAAGATCGACTCGAAAAGGTGGAGAAGTTTCGAAGATCGTCAGCGCGTCCTGCAACACTCGAGCTAGCGCAAGCACCTCACCGTTTCGGTTGGGTGGCGCAAGCTGGATCCGAGGTGGTAACCCTCTTGCCTCGGATACTTTCCGAACGCCGTGAGTACATCACTGTGGGCCATGAACCAGCCGGAACATTAACGACGGACCAAGCATATGTGCTACTCGACGCTCCTCTCTGGAACATGGCGCTGATCGCTTCCCGCATCCACCTCGTTTGGATCACCACCGTTTGCGGCAAGCTTAAGACGGATCTTCGCTATTCCAACACTCTCGGTTGGAACACATTTCCGGTCCCAACTCTCACGGAAAAGAACAAGGCCGATCTGACCCGTTGCGCCGAGGATATCCTGCTTGCACGTGAGGCTCATTTCCCGGCTACGGTCGCCGAGCTATACGATCCGGAGGCCATGCCGGACGAGCTACGTGCCGCCCACGATCGCAACGACGAGGCGCTGGAGCGCATCTATATCGGCCGGCGGTTCCGCAACGACACTGAGCGGCTGGAAAAGCTGTTCGAACTTTATACCAAGATAACCGCGTCACCGGGCGCGGCCCAAAGAACAGGGGCAGCAAAAAAACGAGAGGCGGGGGCAAGCGCATGAACAAGGACAACTATACACGCAGCGGAGATGCAAGGGTCATTGCCAAGGTCGCAAAGAGCAGGTTCGGCCGATTCGCCGCAATGTTCGAATACCACGGTTGGCCCGAGCGTGGGTCGGACATGATGCGCAAGGTCCAGACCCGCGTAGTCGAGGCCTACGGGAGCGTGCGCGCGTTCGAAGCGCATTTTGCCCAGGAGTCCGCGAATGACTGACCGCGTTGAGAAAGTCCCCTCCGTATCGGTTTCCTATGCCCGCAACGGCAGTTCTACCAAAGCTAATGCGCTTGGCATGCGACCGATGCAGGAGCGCGCCTATGAGAGGCGGGGCGAGCAATACCTTCTCATCAAGTCGCCGCCCGCGTCGGGCAAGAGCCGAGCTCTCATGTTCATCGCCCTGGACAAGCTCCACAATCAGGGCCTAAAGCAGGCGATCATCGTCGTACCCGAGAAATCCATCGGCGCGAGCTTCAATGACGAGCCGCTGACTAAATACGGCTTTTGGGCCGACTGGACCGTCGCGCCGCAATGGAACCTCTGCAACGCGCCCGGTGAAGACAATGGGGGAAAGATCAGGTCCGTTGCGGCCTTTCTGGACAGTGACGATAGGGTTCTGGTCTGCACCCACGCCACTTTTCGATTTGCTGTCGATCAATACGGTGTGGAGAAGTTCGATGACCGGCTACTCGCCATCGACGAATTTCACCACGTCTCGGCCGATCCCAACAGCAAGCTCGGTCAGCATCTTGGACAATTAATCGCCCGCGAACGCACGCATATTGTCGCCATGACCGGCTCCTATTTCCGCGGCGACGCTATGCCAGTGCTGGCCCCACAGGACGAGGCGAAATTCGATACCGTCACATACACCTACTATGAGCAGTTGAACGGCTACGAATATCTCAAACAGCTGGACATCGGTTATTTCTTCTATTCCGGCTCCTATGCCGATGACATTCTGAACGTTCTGGAACCGACCGAAAAAACGATCATCCACATACCGAGTGTCAATTCGCGTGAAAGCACAAAGGACAAGATCAGGGAAGTCGAGCATGTCATCGAGGAATTGGGTGAGTGGCAGGGGACCGACCCCGCGACCGGCTTCCAATTGGTCAAGAAGCCCGACGGCCGTGTGCTTAGGATTGCCGATCTTGTTGATGACGACTCGACAAAGCGGGACCGAGTTTCGGCCGCGCTGAAAGACCCGGCACAGAAAAACAACCGCGACCATGTGGACATCATCATCGCCCTTGGCATGGCCAAGGAAGGTTTCGACTGGATCTGGTGCGAGCACGCGCTGACGGTCGGCTATCGGTCCAGCCTCACCGAGATTGTGCAGATCATCGGCCGAGCGACCCGCGATGCGCCGGGCAAGACCCGCGCACGCTTCACCAATCTGATCGCCGAGCCGGATGCCTCCGAAGAGGCTGTCACGGAGGCGGTCAATGACACGCTGAAAGCCATCGCCGCGAGCTTACTGATGGAGCAAGTGCTCGCGCCCCGCTTCAACTTTACCCCGAAGAACCCGAATAGCGGCCCTGTCGAAGGTTTCGACTATGGCGAGGGTGGGTACGACCCGAACAAGACCAATGTCGGCTTCAACGAGGAAACGGGCCAATTCCAGATCGAGATCCAGGGTCTAGCCGAGCCCAAGAGCAAGGAAGCGGTACGCATCTGTCAGGAGGACTTGAACGAAGTAATTGCCGCCTTCGTTCAGGACAAGACCGCCATCGAGCGCGGCCTGTTTGACGAGGAATTGGTGCCCGAGGAACTGACACAGGTTCGCATGGGCAAGATCATCAAGGACAAATATCCCGAACTGGACGAAGCAGACCAGGAAGCAGTGCGCCAGCACGCCATAACCGCTCTTAATCTGACTCAGCAGGCGAAGCGGATTGCACTGGACGGTGGAAGCGCCGGCGGCGAACCGAGTGCCAATACCGCGCTGATCGATGGCGTGCGGAGGTTTGCGATGGATGTCCGCGAATTGGATATCGACCTCATCGACCGGATCAATCCGTTTGGCGAGGCTTACGCGATCCTCGCCAAGGCCATGAGCGAGGACAGTCTGAAACAGGTGGCGGCGGCAATCGCCGCCAAACGCACGAGCCTGACCCTGGAGGAGGCAAAGGACCTCGCCGTCCGCGCGGTCAAATTCAAGAAAGAGCGGGGGCGACTCCCCTCGATCAGTTCGACCGACGCCTGGGAAAAACGGATGGCCGAAGGCGCCGCCGCCTTCGTCCGCTTCAAGGACGAGGGTCGCTATGAGTGATCTCGACCTCGACGACCTGCGCGCCGAACTCGATGACTTCGCCCAGCCGGAGAAGAGGGGTGGCCGCTCCCCTCGCGAGGAACGCATCATCGCCGGCTTCGGGAAATCCAGCGGTTTGTCGAACGGCACGGCCATCCACCGCTCCATGGCGAGGACCGTGATATCTTCGAGCGGCTCTATGCGGTGCGACTGGACCGCCTTTCCGCGCTCGAAGAATGCAGGTCGCTGCTCCTGCCGCTGGACCATCAGGGCCTTCTCCAGCCGGCCAGCAGTGCCGTGGGCGGCTTTGCGGAACCAGCCAATGACGACGAGTTGCTTGCGGAACTGGCCGGCGCGGCCGGCGCAGCCGACATCACCGAGCTTCGGCATGTCCGCACCGCCGCCGACAAACGCGCGGCCGAGGAGATCGCAAACCGCACGAAATGCGAAGACTTCGACAGGTTCAAACCGTTGTTTGCTCAGGTTCGGAAAGACCTGGACTCCGGTATTCGCCAGACGCGACCATTTCAGACCATGGCCGAGATCAAGAAAGGCGAGTTCTTCATCGTCGGCGGCCAGATCGCCTACATCGCGGAAGTGGGCGAGGAGTTTATGACCGAGTATGACCGGCGTGACAGCCGGTTACGTGTCATATACGACAATGGGACGGAGAGCGATGTGCTTCTGCGCTCGCTCCAGCGTGCGCTTCATCGCGATGAGGCGGGGCGGCGCATCACCGACCCATCGGCGGGGCCGCTCTTTGGCGGCGAAGCCGACGACGGAGACCTCGAAAGCGGGACAATCTACGTCCTTCGCAGCAAATCCAACCATCCGGGCATCGCCCCACACCGAGAACTCATCCACAAGATTGGCGTGACTGGCGGAAAGGTCGAGACCCGAATCGCGAATGCGGCGCTCGATGCTACGTACCTGCTCGCCGACGTCGAAGTGATTGCCACCTATAAGCTGTTCAACATCAATCGAACACGGCTGGAGAACATTCTGCACCGCGTGTTTTCGGCAGCGCAGCTCGACCTCACTATCGAGGATCGTTTCGGCAATCCCGTTAAGCCACGAGAGTGGTTCCTTGTCCCGTTGCCGGTGATCGATGAGGTCGTCGATAAGATTCGAGACAGATCAATCGTCAAGTTCCAATACAGTCCAAAAAGCGCTCGACTGGAACTTGTTGGTCAAGAATAGCGCAACATGACCAGAACCCCCGGCGATCGGGCTGCCCGCCCATGTAGCGTTCGGTCTCAGCTGTCCTCTGGAACTCAATGAGCCTCGAATGGTTTGTTCGTCAGGTAATTTTCAAAGGAGCGCCCCGTGCCCGCACCACCTGAAATGGATGTCGTCCTCGAAAAGCTGCCGTTGAGGATCGGCGCCTATATTCCCGACGACTTGCTGGAGGACTGGTTTGCGCCGGGAACCGGCATGAACCCGGTCAGCAAGGAGGCGCTTGCCACCGCCAAGAACTACGGCTGGCGCTTCGAATGCGAGTTCAAGCATTACCCCGAACGCAAGGAAGGCGTGTTCTGGAAGTGGGTGCCGGCGATCTGACCGGCGCTTGACGGTTCATCGTTCCGCGGAAACGCAGAACCGGTCTATCTTATTGTTTGACGCAAATACCGGACGGAAAACCGCTTCACACTTTTCCTGGAATTGCTCAGCCTCCGCCTATCGGCGTCATCACCTTGCCGGTTCCGCCGCATTCGGGGCAGGTGCGGCCGTCGATCATGCCTGACCCTGCACAGCGGCGGCAAATATTCTCGCCAGCGCCTGGAGTGCCTGCGGGGACTTCGTCCGTGTTGGTCTGACCGGCTTGCTGGGGCTTGCCCTGCAGCTTGTTTCTCAGCCGGGCGACCCAGCCTTCGTCGGCCTCGAGCGGCCTGCTGCTGTCGTCCGGCAGGCCTTCGCCGGATTGGCCGATGGTCTCATTGCGCGGCCGGTCGTTCGCGCCTGTCGTGATCTTCTGAGCCATTGCGTTTGCCTTTACCTTGCAATTTTCGAACGCCTCAGCTGCGCAGAGGTTCCGGTTCGACCGGCAGCCTTTCAGCCGGGTTTTCGCCGCACATTATCTATCCTGAACCCGGATTTCGGCCGCGCCGGCATGCGGGCAAGCGAGACGGTCATATCCTGATCAGGCACCCGGTAGGCCATCGACCGCGTCAGCAGGCGAACCGCTTCCATGATCAGCGCGACGGTGACGGCTTCTCCGGGGCAGCGATGGGTAGTCGCCGGATCTCCGCCGCCATGCGGGATGAAGTCGAAGCCGTGGGTTTTCCAGCTCAAGCCGCGCTCCGGGATAAATCGGGCCGGCTCCACAAACAGGCGGCGATCATGGTTGGTGCCGTGCAGGTCGAGCAGAACCCAGTCGCCTTTGCCGAAGCGGTAGCCCTTCCATTCGAAGGGGTGGCGGGCGCGGCCGCCGATGAACGGGAAGAACGGATAGAGCCGGCGAACCTCCTCGGCGAAGGCTTCCAGCCCGTCGTCATCGCCGGCGGCGAACTTATCGTACCATTGGCGGTGCTGGTGAAGCGCCAGCGCCGCAAACATGATGAAGCGGCCGATGGCGACAACCGGCCGGATGATGTTGATGATCTCGACCGCGGGACTGGCAAGATCGAGCGGCATTCCCTCGGCATCGACATGTTCGCTGACCAGGCGGACCGGGCTGTTTGCCGGCAAATCAAGCGCGCCGCTTCGAACGCGCCGTACAAGCTCGCCGATAGTGCGTTCGGTCCGGCGGCGCCGCCACAGCGCCAGCATGGTCGACGGCCCGATGCCGCCGGCGTTCTCGACCATGCCGCTGAGCTCGCGGCAGAGTTCGGCGCGATCCTTGTCGGCGGGGATGCCGGCCCAAGCCGCTGCCGCCTGGGTCAGGACGAGGTTTACGGCGTCGAGCAGGATGATCTCGTCACGCCGCTGCCAGTCTTCCAGCTGGTCGAGCCAGGCGCGACGGAAGGTTGCGCGGAGCCGCTCGATCTGGTCACCATCCAACAGGATCGACAGGAAAAGCGCCTTGCGGTGGCGGTGAGCGGCGCCGTCGAGCGCCTGGACGCTGCCCTTGTCCTGCAGCAGACGCAGCGTGGTCTGCGGCATCGCGCCAATTCGGGTAAAATGGTCGCCGCCATAAAACATCTCGGCAGCCTCGGCACCGCGGACGCAGATTGCCGGCCGCAGCATCAGGCGCGTGGCAAAGATGTCGGTGTTCATGCGCCGGCAGCGGGCCGAAATGAAGTCATAGCCTTCGCGCAGCAGGGCCAAGGTGCTATCGAACGCGGCGCGCGGAATGGGTTTTGCGGCATGATTGCCGCCGTCGGCATCGATCAGTTCACGTCTGTTCATGGCGTGCTCCCTGGCGTTGAAATTCCTCAACGCACGGCCGGCACTTTCGATCACTCGACTTTTTGACGGCTTTGCCGCGCCGCCCTTCGGCCGCGGCTGGCAAGGATGGTGGTCAGCGTGACCGGACGAAAATCCCAGCTGTCGACGCCGACGTCATACTGGCGCGTGACCGGGGTCAGCCTGCCGTGGGAATGGCCATGCAGGTCGATCGATTTCCTGCCGATCTGGTTCCAGGTGCGAAAAGGGTAGTGGCAAAGGATCAGCAGGCTGCCGTCGAGCGCCAGCTCCTTGTAGTGTTGCGTGCTCGCCCAACCTGTGGCGCCGATGATGGCTGCGCCGTCATTGTTGCCGATGATCAGATGCTTGCTGCCATGAAGAGACGCCAGAAGCGACGACACGAACGTGGCCGATCCCCTGGCAAAATCGCCGAGATGCCAGACCTCGTCCTCCGGCCCGACAGTCTCGTTCCAGATCGCAATGAGCGACCGGTCATGTTCCGCCAGCGAGCCGAACGGGCGGCGGTCGATGCGCAGGATGCGCGGGTCGCTGAAATGCGTGTCTGCGGTGAAGTAGATCATGCGCACTCGCTGGGCCTGTTGTCGAACTGCCGCGCAGGTAGGCGCGTGGCGCACCAAGTCCATGTTGCTCTCCCCGATGCTTGCTCAACCCGCTCGATCGCCGGTTGTTCCTGGAAGCAGGCCTAGGCGGTTTTCGCTCGTTGGCACTTTGAAACGGGGGGCACTTTGAAACGGGGGAACTTTGAAACGGGGGAACTTTGAAATGAGACGCAGGTTAGAATGCTTGAGGCCGATGCTCTGAAAGGACCTCGACGATGACCGACGCAGCACCTCTTGGGCGAAGCCCGGCTCAGGCGCGGGGCGATATCGATGCCGGGCGCGAAGGGGACAAGACCCCGGGCATCGATCCGGCTGCGGCTCCCATGGAAACGGACGCGGAATCCGCCGGCAACGCTCCGCCGAAGAGCCCTGCCGCGCGCCATGAAACGCCGAAGTTTACCAACCAGGCGAGCTATGCCAATGCGATGCGCCCGCTGAAGGATGAGCCCGACGTCCAACCGCGCAGATATTGGCCAGTCCTGGTGATTGCCGCCATCGTCGTGCTGGCCGCGGCGGTTTTCATCGGCGCAGCCATGCTGCGCTGAGTACAGCCGTTCCAGACCCGCGGCGCAGTGGCTGGACATTTTGCTTCCGGTCCGAGAATTTGTTGTCGCGCCAGGTCCAGGCGCGATCAGTCCGGTGCACGTTGGCTACGAACCATCAATTCTTTGCCCGTGACGCCACCACCGTGGCGCGCGACATGATCGGCGCCACGCTGCTTGTGCACGGCGTTGGCGGCGTCATCGTCGAGACCGAGGCCTATCGCCCGGATGACCCGGCTTCGCATGCTTTCGGTGGCAGGACGGTGCGCAACGGCGCAATGTTCGGCGCCCCAGGCAGCGCGTATGTCTATCGCTCCTATGGCCTGCACTGGTGCCTCAATGCCGTGTGCCTGCCCGGCAGTGCCGTGCTTATCCGCGCAATCGAACCGCGATTAGGGCTGGAGGTGATGCGGGCCAATCGCGGCGTTGACGATCCCCGCCTGCTTTGTTCGGGACCGGGTCGCCTTTGCCAGGCGCTGGCAATCGACAAATCCCATGACGGGCTGCCGCTGGACGTGCCGCCATTCGAATTCAGGCAGCCGGGCGACGCCAGCGCCGTTCTAACAGGCCGCCGGATCGGCATTTCCAAGGCTGTCGATGCCGAGTGGCGGTTCGGACTGCGCGACTCGGATTATCTGAGCCGCAAGTTCTGATGCCCGCGGCAGCGGCAGAGCAGTTGCCTGGCATCACTCGTCGGGTTTACCGAGATGCATGGGTGTCGCCTGCTGGCGGGCTTCCCTGGTCACCTCGTCGGCTCCGGCAGGTGAAATCCCTCGCAATGCCTTCGCAGCTACGGTCAGCCGCCCGCGATCATTGCCGAAGCTCTTGATCAGCTGGCGGACCTGGTCGGCCGTGATGCCGTTCTGTTGGGCAAAATACTCGACCTCACGGTCGTCTTCCGCAGCAACGCGATCGCGGTCGCGGAAGTCTCGCTTGCTCTTATCGTCAGCCATTTTTTCCTCCTGGTGGAGCTTCGCATGAATGGCAACGTGGGCAAGCGGCTTTCGTTGCGGGGACCAGGCGGACTTTTGCGCCGTCGTACCGACTGCCCAGGAACCATGAGGCGAGCAGCCGGTTTGGCTTGGATGCAGACACGTTCAGCCTCCAATTCATACCGATGGAGAATACGATGACGCTCGCAAGCAAAACCACTGCAATTGCCGCGGCGCTGGCCATGTTGGCCGCGCCGGCATTCGGCCAGACGAGCCCACCTGCGCCCGCCGCGCCGGCACCGGATCGTGGCGCCGAACGGTCGCCCGGAATGAGCGGGCAGAGCCAGGATGCCATGCGCGAAATGATGCGCCAGATGATGACTGAGATGCTGGAGGAGAGAATGCAGGAAGATCGCGCGCCCCGGACAGAACGGCGAGGTCGCGACCGCTGGCATCGCGGCTACAGGATGGGCCCGCCTGAGCGAGGTTGGGAGATGGGAGGCCGCGGTGACATTGCACGCGGGATGCATGGCGCGAGGATGCGCATGATGTTCGCCATAGTAGATGCGGACGGCGATGGCGCGGTTTCTCAAAGCGAAGTCCAGGATTTCGTCGGGCGAATATTCAACGCCGTCGATGAGAACGGTGACGGCAGCGTCGACATGCAGGAAATCCGGTCCTTCTTCCACGGAGGCGGCGCCGAGGATCAGGAGTAGGTCTCCTAGCGGTCGGCAATGAGGCCCCTAGCGGGAGGTAGCGCTCACGTCAACCGGGGGGCGAAAACCGTCGCTTGCAGATGCATTCCCTGGCTGGCCTTGCCAAGCCGAATGCCGGCGATTCGAGACAGCAGGAATTCAATGGCCATGACAGAGAAAACTCCAACCATCGCCCGTGTCTGGCGCGGCAGAACCGTGCCTGAAAAGGCGGATGCCTATGAGAGTTACAACTATCAAGCCGGCATCAAGCCGCTGATCGAGAAGGCGCTGGGCGTGCAGACCTTTCGCGAGGACACGCCGACCCATTCGGAATTCGTGACGATCTCCTATTGGGAAAACGTCGAGGCGATGGCGGCGTTCACCGGCGGCGATCCGACGAAAATCCACCATCTCGAGCGGGACGAAGAGTTCCTGATCGAGTTGCCGTCGCGGGTGCAGGTGTTGCGCATTCGATCGAGTCACGGGCGGCTGGGATAGGGCAGCGCCGCCCGGTTCGGCCCGATCTAGGAAATCGCCGTCAAGTCGATTTCGGTGATGTGCCAGCGGCCGAGATTTGCGGTGTAGAGCTTGTCGCCCTTGAAGGCGATGTTGGTGGGATGGGCGAGCGTCGTTGCCGCCGGATCCTCGATCAGCACCTCGAGCCCGCTATCTTTTCGCCAACGATAGATGCGGCTCGGCTCGTAGCATGAGATGAACAGCGACCCGTCCGGCGCCAAGGCGACGCCATCGGGAACGTTGCTCACGCCGTCCACGACGAGCTGGCGAGGTCCTGCCGTGCCGTCGGCACGGATCGGCACATAGCTGACGCAGGCCGCATGGCTTTCCACGACGTAAAGCCCATCGCCACCCGGCGCCATCGCCATGCCGTTGGCGAAGGCCATGGTCTCGCTGCACCACAGGCCGCCTTCGCCGGTCTTCAAATCGTAGCGAAAAATGCCGGAGCGGTTGTCTTCGCCTACGCTGTCCGACACGTAGAGCCAGCCGCGCGCCTCGTCGATCACGGGATAGTTCGGCACGCGGATGCCGGCCGAGGCGAAGCGCTGCATACCAGCGGTCGCGGCATCCCAGCGAAAGATCGCCGAATGTCTCAAATCGCATGCAAAACAGTTTCCCGCGCTATCGAAGGCGATGCCGAGCAGAAAGCCGTCCGTGCCGCCCATGCGTTCGACCGAGCCGCCATCGGCGGCGAGGCGCAGCAGGTCGCCGGTTTCGGTGCCGCACCAGATCGAGCCGTCGCGATGGATGGCCACGCCTTCCGGATGGGCGACGCGCGGGTTGGTGAAGATGCCATCGAAGAAGACCCTCGCGGCCGACATTTCGAGCAACGGCTTTGCCATGCGCCGCCCCTCTTCAATCCGGTGCAGTATGCGATCGCTGTGCGGCGATGCAGCGCTCGACCATCCGCCGGTCGGTGGCCAGGATCTCGGCGATCAGGGCGCTGCGCTCCCTGGCGCTGACGAATTCGAGGCGCCGCAGGCCGAGCGGGTCGATGCGGTTTCGCAGGATGTCGAGCGTCTCGTTCGAGGGTAGCGCAACTTGGCGGCAATCGGCATCGAATGTCAGGGCAAAGCCGGTGGCATCCTGGAGCTGCTGGCGCGTCACGCCCGGCATGGTCTCGATGACGGCCAATTGCCGGCTCTCGCCGTCGAGCCGAAACACGCAAAGGTCGGTGAACACCAATGCCGCGCCGGTCCGATAGCCCATCGGCTCGCGTTCGGCCTCAGTCAACAGGCCGCGCGCCGAGCTGGCAATCTCGACCGTCTCGACCAGCGACTGCACGGAATGGCGGGGGACGTAGAGCAGATAATCGCGATGCATGTTGGCGACGTCGGCCATGCCGCCTTGCCCGGGCAGCCGGATAAGGCTGCCGTCACGCTTGCGCAGCGCAATGGTGTTGACGCGCCCACGGCGGTCGACCTGCGCGGCACCGACGATCTCATGCGTCACCGCGCCGGCCTGGTAGTAGGTCGAATAGGTGTCGTCGCCGCCGGCATGCGCCACCGCCGTCTCGCAATCGAGGCTTTCGATCAGCGACAGGATCATCGGGCTCGGTGCTATGTCGAGATGGCCGCAACTCATGGTGGCGATGATCATGTCCGGCGCGTGCGTCGCTTTGGCCAGCCGGTAGGCGACATTGGCGAGCGGCGACACCGCGCCGGCACTGGCAAAGCTCTCATTGTCGAGCTCAGCGGCGATGCGGGCGGCGATGATCTCGTCGATGGACGCCTCCTTGTTGCCGTGCACGAGCCTGGGCATTGCGAGGACTGTTTCAGCGCGGACTTTTGCAGCGTCTTGAACCCGCTCCGGCACGCCTTCCGAAGGCATGCTCAGGCTGTCCGACAAAGGTATTTCCTTGGCCGCGAACGCCCCCGCCAACGCTTGATAATCCGTCACATAGAATGGCAGGCAGGAGGCGGGATAGGCGCCGCCTGGTGCCAGCGCGATCGCCGACACCTGGTTGCGGGTCAAAATGCTCTGCCGACCATCATGCCGCAGCGCTCCGACCGGGACGATTTCCTCGACCGTGACCAGCACCTGGCGCGCCGCCCCGGCCATGGCGAAGTCCAGCGCCCGTGGCCCGATGATCTGGACATTGCCGCTCTCGTCGGCACGCTGGGCATGGACGACGAACGTATCGAGCCGCAAGGCCGGGATGATCCCGGTCGTGATTCCCGCGATCGGATCGGGCGCGGCGATCGCACCCGGCACGCGCGCCAGCATGTCCGAACCCTCCGGAAGCTGAAACGGCATCGACGGCAGGTTCTGCTGCCCCGCCCGCAGCGCCTGGATCATCGCCAGCGCCGTCCAGTCGCGAACCGGCACGGCATTCGTCTCGGCAGCCGCGCGGAAGCGCGGCGGCAAACCAAAAATATCGAGGCTGGAAAAGCAGATATCGACCTCCGCCACGGCATTCGCTTCGAGAAGCAGTTCGAGCGGCAGGCCGCCGGCCCAGCAGACATAGGGAAGATCCTTGACGCCCAAGCGGGCGATGGCCCGCAACAAGGCGATCGGCAGCCGGGCAAAATGATGGCCACCGACACCGAAGACGTCGCCGCCGCCGACCATCGCGGCCAGGCCCTCGACATCGGTGAAGCGCGGCCGGTTTTGCTTGACCAGGGACGTCATTTCGCAGCCTTCGGCCGCGTCGCGCTCTTTTCAGCAAATTCCTTGACGCGCCGCTGGCCGGTCTCGCTGCGGTACAGGCCACCCAGGACATCGCGCTCCATGGCAAGGCCGTCGGCCAGATCGCCCGAAACGGCATGCGCGGTCAGCGCTTTCAGCCCTTCGATCGCTGCGGCCGGTTCGGCGGCGATCATCTCGGCAAGGTCCAGCACCCGCGGCATCAGCCTTTCGGCATCGACGATCTCGTTGACCAGACCGGCGCCGACGAACTCGGAAGCCGGCACGATGGCGCCGGTCATCAGCAGAAAATTGGCGCGGTTGCGGCCGAGCTTCTGGACGCTGCGCTGGGTGCCGCCGCCGCCGGGGACCAGCCCGAGCTTGATCTCGGGCAGGCCGAGCTTCGCGAACTGGTTGGCGATGACGATGTCGCAGCACAGCACCAGCTCCATGCCGCCGCCGAGCGCAAAACCATTGACCGCGGCGATGACCGGCTTGCGGTTCTGCTCGATGGCTGCATACATGCGTGTGCCCGCCGCCTGGAAGGCGTCGAACTCGACAGCTGTCTGGCCCGCGTATTCCTTGATGTCGGCGCCGGCCATGAAGCCGCGCCCCTCGCCGGTCACCACGATCGCGCCGACACCGTCATCCCTTGACAGCGCCTCGAAAACATCGGTGATCTCGCTTTGCATCAGCCGGTTCATGGCGTTGAGCTGATCGGCGCGCCGGAAGGTGACGACCGCGACGCGGCCGGACATTTCCAAGGTGAGTGTCCGGTAAACGCTCATCGTCAGGCAGCGTCCACGGTCATGTCGCCGGACGCCTCCAGCGCTGCAATCTCGTCGCTGGAGAGGCCGAACTCGGCCAGTATCTCGCGGCCATGCTGGCCGACCAGCGGCGCCGGCCGTTCTATGGTAGCCGGCGTCTCGCTCATCTTGACCGCCGGCGCGACCACCCTGACCTTGCCGCCGCGCGGATGATCGTAGCTGGTGATCATGCCCAGGTGCTTGACCTGCAGGTCCTCGGCTGCGCGCCTTATGTCCTTCACCTCGGCACACCAGATGTCGGCTGCCAGCAGCCGCGCCAGCAGGTCCTGCGTGGCAAACTTCCTGGTTTCGGCGTTGACCTTGTCGAACACCTCGTCGCGCCTGTCGAACAGCGTCTTCAGATCGTCGTAGACAGCAAGCTGCGGCGCCTCCAGCACTTCATACAGCGTCTTGAACGGGCTCATGGCGATCGACACATAGCCGCCGTCCTTCGCTTCATAGACACCGAACGGCGCCTGCATGCCGGGGTGGCCGATGCCGGAATTCGGGCGCACGAAATCCTCGCCGAGATTGAGCACGGCGACATATTCCTGATTGAGATGCGCCAGCATGCCGGCGAGCAGATTGACCTCGATCTTCTGGCCCTTGCCGGTCTTCTCGCGATAGTAGAGCGCCGACAGGATACCATAGACCATGTTCATGGCGCCGATCTGGTCGGCCAGGCCGGCACCGGCCGGAACAGGAGCCTGATCGCCGCGGCCGGTGTTGGAGATCAGCCCGGACAATCCCTGGATCAGCATGTCCTGGCCGGGGCGCTCGACGTAGGGGCCCTCCTCGCCATAGCCGGAGCCCGAGCAATAGATGATGGCGGGATTGACCGCCTTGAAGTCCTCGTAGCCATAGCCGAGCCTGGCGAGCACGCCGGGGCGGAAATTCTGCACCACCACATCGGCCTTCTCAGCCATGTCCATGATGATGGCATGCACCTTGCGACTTTTCAGGTTGAGCGCGATGGAGCGCTTGTTGCGGTTCCAGGCGAGGAAATTCGGGCTTTCGGAGCCGCCGACCCATTTGGCGAAGAAGGTCATGCCGCGGAACATGTCGCCGGCGCCGGCACGCTCGATCTTGATGATGTCGGCGCCCATGTCGCCGAGCAGCTGCGTGGCGAACGGCCCTTGCAGCAGATGGCTGAAATCGAGAATGCGGACGCCTTCGAGGGCTTTGTTCATTTCATGTCTCGTTGGTTGTCAAAGCAGGTCGGGTACGTAGCGGGGTGCTGCGGTGAGGCCGCCGTCGACGCGCAGGTCGGTACCGGTGGTGAAGCCGGCGGCGTCGGAGGCCAGATAGACGGCGGCTTCGGCCACCTCGGACGGTTTGCCGATGCGGCCGAGCGGATGCATCTTGACCCAGGCCTTGGCGAGATTGCCGCCGATCTCCTTGACCAATTTGTCGTTCATCGGCGTGTTGATGGTGCCGGGCGAGATCGAGTTGACGCGGATGTTGAGCGGGCCGAACTCGACCGCCATCTGGCGCGTCATCGCCATCACCGCACCCTTGGCGCCGGCATAGGCGGTCCAGCCGTCGAGCCCGATATGACCTTGCGCCGAGGCCATGTTGATGATCGAGCCGGATTTCTGCGCGATCATGTGCGGCAGCGCATATTTGCAGCCGCGGAACACGCTGGTCAGGTTGACCGCGATCAGCCGGTGCCACTGCTCGTCGGTCATCTCATGGACCGGCATGCCGCCGATGGCGATGGCGGCATTGTTGACGAGAATATCGAGATGGCCGGTCTTGCCGACGGCTGCGTCGATCAGGGCGGCGATGTCGGCCTCCTCCGCCACGTCGCAATGGATGTAGTCGGCGCGCTGGCCGGCGGCGCGCAGCTCGGCTGCGAATTTTTCACCCTTCTCGTCGGCGATGTCGCCGAGGAAGACGTGCGCGCCTTCCCTTGCCATCGCCTCGCTGATCGCGTGGCCGATGCCGTCGGCGGCGCCGGTGACAATTGCGGTTTTCCCTTTGAGACGATCCATTTCAGCCTCCAATGGCGCGCCGGCGCTTCGCTTCGTCGAAGGCAACGGCGGCAATGATGATCATGCCCGTGATGACCAGTTGCCATTCGGTCGGCAGGCCGAGGCCGCGCAGGCCGTTGGACAGGAATTGCAGGATCAGCACGCCGAGCGCCATGCCGGTCAGGCTGCCGATGCCGCCGGCAAGGCTCACCCCGCCAAGCACGGTGGCGGCAACGACCTGGAACTCGAAATTCAGCCCGGCCGTATGCTGCGCCGAACCGACGCGGGCGGCCAGAATGATGCCGGCAACCGTTGCCAGCAGCGCGCTGATGATGAAGCAGATGAACTTGACGCGGCGCACGTCGTAGCCTGCCAGCCGTGCCACTTCCGGATTGCCGCCGACGGCATAGATCTGCCGTCCGAACGGCCTGTGCTGCATCATGTAGGCGAAGACGGCGAGCAGGACGATGGCGATGACCGCCGAATAGGGAATGACATTGAACAGGCGGCCGTCCGACAGCGCGATGAAGCTGTCGAGCGCGGCATCGTCTGGAATAGCGCGCTGGCCGGTATAGAGATAAACGCCGCCGCGCATGATGAACATCGTGCCCAGGGTCACGATCAGCGAGTTGATGCCGGCGTAGGCCGTCAGATAGCCATTCACGACGCCGATGATCAGCCCGAACAGCAGCGCGCCACTGATGCCGAGCAGCAGAGAATTCGTGTCGTTCATGATGATGATCAGCGGCAGGGCGATGGTCGCCAGCAGCGAGCCGATCGAGATGTCGACCTCGCCTGATATGAAGACGATGGCGCAGCCGATGCCGGCTGTCAGCGCCAGCGAAGCCTGACCGAGCACATTGGTGATGTTGCGCACGGAGAAGAAATTCTCGGCGGTGAAGGAAAAGAACGCGATCACCAGAATGAGGCAGAGGAGCAATGCCAATTCCTGCCGCGCGACGAGCCGCGCCAGCATGGACGGCCCAGCTTTCATGGTATCGGTGCTTGCCAGGCTCATCGCTTGGTCCCTTTGCGAAGCGTCATCGTCTTAGCCGATTGCCGCATTGAGGATGTTCTCCTGCGTGGCCTCGTCGCGAGGCATGATCGCGGTGAGGCGGCCTTCGCACATCACCGCGATGCGGTCGGCAAGCCCCAGCAGCTCGGGCATTTCGGACGTCATCATGACGACCGCCAGGCCCTCGCCGGCGAGCCGGTCGATGAGCGCAAAAATCTCCGACTTGGCGCCGACGTCGATGCCGCGGGTCGGCTCGTCGACGACGATCACCTTGAGACCGCGCATCAGCCAGCGCGAGATCAGCACTTTCTGCTGATTGCCGCCGGACAGATTCTTGACCTGTTGGAACAGGCTGGGCGTCCGGATGCGGAAACGGTCGACATAGTCCTGCACCGCCTTGCGTTCGCTGACCTTGTCGACGAAGCCCATTCTGGCGAAGGCGCCGAGTGAGGCGAGGCTGGCATTCTGGTAGACCGGCAACTCGCCCATCAGCCCCTCGCTCTTGCGGTCCTCGGTGAGCAGGCCGATGCCGAGCCGGACGCCGGTGTGCGTTTCGTGCGGCAGCAGCCGGCAGCCATCGACCGAAATGGCGCCGGAAGTGATCGGGTCGTAGCCGACGATGGCCTTGGCGAGCTCGGTCCGGCCGGCCCCCATCAGGCCGAAGAAGCCGAGGACCTCGCCGGCATGCGCCTCGAACGACACATCCTTCAGCTTCTTGGCGGTGCTGAGCCCCTCAACGGAAAGCGCGACCTTGCTGCCCGGCGCGCCGCGCTTGCGAGGGAACAGGTTTTCGATGCGCCGGCCGATCATGTCCTGGATCAGCGTGTCGTTGGTGTGCTCGCCGATCGGCCTGGTCGAGACGTGGCGGCCATCGCGCAGCACGGTCACGGTGTCGGCGATCTCGAAGACCTCGTCGAGCTTGTGGCTGACATAGAGCACCGCGATGCCGAGCGCGGCCAGCCGGCGGATGACGGTGAACAGCAGCGAGACCTCGTTAGGCGTCAGCGAGGAGGTCGGCTCGTCCATCACCACGACGCGGGCCTCATGGGCGAGTGCGCGGGCGATCTCGACCATCTGCTGCTGGCTGACCGGCAGCGATCCCGTGCGCGCCGCCGGGTCGACATTGAAGCCGATACGCTTGAACAGAGCGGCCGCATCGACACGGATCTTCTTCCAGTCGATCGAGCCGCCTTTGCCGGTCGGATAGCCTTCGAGGAAGATGTTTTCGGCGACGCTGAATTCGGCGATCAGCGCGATCTCCTGGAACACCACCTTGATGCCCTCTTTCAGGCTATCGCGCGGCGACTTGATGTCGGCCTCGCGGCCGCGCAGGCGGATGGTGCCGGCATCCTTGCCGTAGACCCCGGCCATGATCTTGATCAGCGTCGACTTGCCGGCGCCGTTCTCGCCCATCAGGGCATGGATTTTGCGGGGTTCCAAGGTCAGATCGACATTGTCCAGCGCCATCACGCCGGGAAAACGCTTGCCGATGCCGCGCATCTCCAGCGCCGGCACGCTTTTGTCGACAGCCACGGTTTCGCCGGAGTGAAGGAAATCAACCGACATTGGCTCTGTTCCGCACGATGTCGAGATAGGTCGCCAGGATGATGACGATGCCGGGCACCACCATCTGCAGGTCCTGGTTCCAGCCGAGGATGATGATGCCGTTGTCGATGACCTTCAGCACCAGCACGCCCAGCAACGTGCCAAGCAGCGAGCCGCGGCCGCCAAGCAGGCTGGTGCCGCCGAGGATGACGGCGGCAATCACCGTCAGCTCGAAGCCGCGGCCGGCGGTCGGCTGGCCGGCATTCATCAGCGACGACAGGATCATGCCGGCGACGCCGACGCACAGGCCGGTGACGACGAAGGCGAACAACTTCAGCCGTTGCGAGCGCACGCCGGAGAGGCGGACCGCTCGCTCATTGGCGCCGACCGCGTACAGATAGCGACCGAGCGTGGTGAAGCGCAGCGTTGCCGCGGCCAGCGCGAAAATCAGCGCGGCAACGACCACGGGCAGCGGGATCGCGCCGAGATAGCCGGCGCCGAGATCGGTGAAGCTTGCAAGCCGGTGGTGGTTCTGCACCGCCTCGCGGGTGAACAGATAGACGCCGCCCTGCAGCATCATCATGGTGCCGATGGTGGCGATCAGCGAGTTCACCTTGAGCCTGGTGACGACCAGCCCGTTGAACAGGCCGACGGCACCGGCAAAGGCGAGCGCCGCCAGCAGGCCGAGCGTCAGGCTGTGCGTCGAATTGAGCACGGCCATGCCGATGCAGCCGACAAAAGCCAGCGATGCACCGACCGACAGGTCGACTTCCGCGGTGATGATCAGCATCGTCATGCCGGAGGCGACGATCAGCACCAGCGCGCATTGGCGCAGGATGGCGATGATGTTGGCCTCGGAATAGAATTGCGGCGCGGCAATCGAAATGGCCATGCAGAGCACGGCCAGGATCACGCCGAGCACCAGCTGGCTGCTGCCCAGCAGCTGGCCGCCGATGAAACGCCTTGGCGCGGAGGATTGCGTAAGCTCGCTCATGTCCATTTCATTTCCGGGCCGCATCGGGTGCCGTCGCCGTCTGGAAACTGCCGGCCAAAACAGGGCGGTTGACCTGTTTTGTCGTCGGCATCCGATCCGATGCCCTTCCCGCCGCGCGGGAAGGGCTAGCCGGAATCCTTACTTCTTCAGATCGGCGGAAGTTTTCATGCATTTTTCCGGTGGCTGAAGCGCATTGACGGCATCCCATTTGATTTTGCGTGTGGTGCCATCGTAGTCGTAGAACTTCTTCCAGTCGTCGCCGTTCATCGGCGCGGTCGGGCTGACGATGTGTTCCGGCACCTCTTCGCCGTTGAAGAGCTTAACCGCTGCATCGATGGCGGTGTAGCCTTCCTTTTCCGGGAACATCGCGGCTTCGATGCGATAGGACGGCTCGTTCTGCATTGCATTGATGAAGGCGAGGCCTTCGCCGCCGGTGCCGACCGTCAACAGGCCGTCCTGCGACTTGCCGGCCGCTTTCCAGGCCTGAAGGCCGCCGAGCGAGGAGGAATCGTTGATGCCGTAGATGATGTTGATGTCGGCGTTCTTGGCAAGTGCCGCCGAAGAGACCTCGAGCGCGCGATCGGGATTGCCGCCACCGTCGAGGTCGTGGACCATGACCGCGTCGGGGATGATGGTCTTGAGGCCATCCATGAAACCCTGCGACCGCAGCACCGTGGCGGACAGCAGCGGCAAGCCGACATTCATCACCTTGGCTTTGCCTTCGAGCTTTTCCTTGGCGTATTTGCCGGCTTCGACGCCGGCGGTGTAGCCGGTGTCGTAGTCGCAGATCGCGACCATGGTGGTCATGCCCTTGACCGGATTGCCTTCGAGCACGACCGGAACGTTGTTGGATTTCGCCTGGCGCAGCAGCGGCACGACGCCTTCCTCGTTGACGGGCGTGATGATCAGGACGTCGACGCCCTTGGCCATGAAATCTTCGGCGGCGGAGACCTCCTTGGCAACGTCCAGATTGGCGTCCTGCACCTGGAGCTCGATACCGAGTTCCTTGGCGCGGGACTGCATGCCCTTGATGACGTTCTGATACCACTCATGCGTGGCGTAGTTGGTGACGTAGCCGATGCGCTTCGGCATGTTTTCGGCGTGTGCCGCGGCGGCGCTCAGAGCAAGCACCGCCGCCGAGGCAAACAGCATCGATTTGGACCAGTTCATGTTTCTTCTCCCTGTATTTCTTGTCAGTTGCTGAACGGATAGTCCCGCCGTTCCGGGTCGGCACGTGAAGAGTTGGCAGCTTCGCCCGCGCCCAGCGCCGCCGATATCGTCTCGGCCGCTGCCTTCGTCCGCTCCAAGACGGTGTTGCGATCGAAGCGGGCGGCCTTTTGCGGCAGGAAGGGGACGGTGAGCGCGGCAATGACGGCGCCGGTATGGTCGCGCACCGGCATCGAGATGTTGGTGCAGCCCTCGACAGCCAGCGAGGCGCGCATTTCATAGCCGAGCCTTGCGACCTCGTTCAGCCGCGCTTCGATTTCCGCCCGGCTGCCTTGGCCTTCGCCTGCGGCGACGATCCGTTCGACGATGCGGTCGCGCTCGGCGCGGCTCGAATGCGCCAGCAGCACCGCGCCGGAGCTCGTTTCGAGGATCGGGAAATGCGAGCCAAGGGCAACTGAATAACGCATCGGCAAAGGCGAATCGATCTGCAGCACGACCAGTGCGCTCTCGCCTTCGCGCACGACCAGATGGCAGCTCTGGTCGGCATTGGCGGCGAGGCCGCGCATCACCGGCAGCGCACATTCGACCAGGCGGTTCACCGGGGGATGCATATGCGCCAGCTCGAACAGCTTCAGCGACAGGCGGAAGCGGTCCGATTGCGTCCGGAAAATGTAGCCGCGCTTCTCCAGCAACAGCAGGATGCGGTAGATCTCGTGAATGGAGCGCCCCATTCCGGTGGCGATCTCGGTCTGGGTCAGCGGCTCGCCGCTGGCAGCCATGAATTCCAGTATGTCGAGCGCCTTCTCCACCGCCGGCACCCGATAGCCGTTGCGGCCGCTTTCGCCTTCGTCGACGATCTGGGCAATATCGGCGGCCATTACGCGACGCTCCGTTGCGGCTGGCCATGCCTGGTCTCGCGATAGAGCCGGTTCAGCCGGTCCGCGAGCTCGGCCGCCCGCAATTCGCCGGCGATCGCCGCCGCGGCATGAGGGGCGCATTGGCGGAAGAAGCTGATGAAGCCCGGATGGGTCGGGCGCAGATAGGAGGCTTGGATCGTCGCCAGCGTCGAGGCGAAGAAGCCGCCCGAGAGAGCGTTGACCTCGGTATCCTGCCACGCCGCCAGCGACCCCGGCTGTCCGCCGGATTTCACATAGTCGCCGCGCTGATAGCCGGGCGAGCACAGAAACAGCGCGTAATCGATGGCTGCCTGCTTGTGTTTCGATTGGGCGCTGACGCCGATGCCGGCGCCGCCGAGCAAGGCGCCGGCGGATCGCGGCGTCGGCACGTCGGCGAAGCGCAGATACGGCCTGTCTGCCCTGGAGGCGTAGTTCACATAGCCGAAGGCGAACGGCACGTAGACCACGTCGTCATGCGCGATCATGTGATCGTAGCAACGGATCGGGTTCCATTTCGGCGAGTTCGGATGCGACAGCGCCGCAAGCTGGCGCAATTGCCCGACGGCCCGCTCGATTTTTTCCCCGGCGATGAACTCGTCGCCGTCTTCCCGCGGTTCGCCCAGCGTCAAAAGCAGGCACATGGCGTCAGTCGGCACCAACGGCAGCCCAAGCCATTTGCCGTCCTTCAAGGCGCGCCGGCCGAGCTCCAGCACCTCGTCATGGCTGCGCGGCAGCGGTCCGTAGCGCTCCAGGAGATCGGGGCGATATGAGGCAACCTGGCAGGCAGCATCGATCGGCAACGCCCATTGGCGCCCGTCCCTCGCGTAGGATTGCCAGGATGCGCCGACCGAATCCCGTTCGAAGCCGCGGCGCTGCTCAGCCGACAAATCAAACGGCACCATCAGCCCGCCTTCGGCAATATCGCCGATGAACGGATGATCGAACACGACAAGATCATAGGCGCCGAGCACCGGACCAAGCGCGCCCTCGCCGAACTCATAGAGGCTGCGGCGGTCCCATTCGATCTCAAGACCGGGATTCGCGGCGCAATACGGCCCGATGCTGGCGTCGAGCGGACCCCAGCAGCGTCGGTGATCCCACGCGAGGCCGCGCAGTCTTGTCATGCCGAAATTCCTCCCAGAGCCGGCCATGCGCCGGCCCAGCCGATTAGTAGCAACTATTTTCACCTAGACAAGTAGTTTTTACATACGCAAAGCCAGTCCTCGCTTCCGTTTGGCGAGAAAGCCGCCCAATCATCCTTGGTGCGCATCGCGTTGCCGCCGGCCTGCAACCAAAGGCTGCGATGGATCTGGCTTTTTGGGAACTTTCGCGACGAACATTCGTTCGGTTGGCGCAGCCATCTTGAGCAGCATCATGCGTCACTGGATTCAGCGCCGAGTCGCGGGGAGCGGACTAAATGGACCAACGGTGGGCGCGGCCATGAACCGGTTTACCGCCTTGGCATTCGCCACGTTTCTGGCGATAACTTCGATCTGGGTCCTGTCGCTGGTTTCTTAAGATTTGGCTCTGGTTTTTCAGGATTTGGCTCTGGTTTGTTAGGATTTGGAGGGGTTCTCGACAGGTCGACCGCTTAACGATGACGTCCGCCGCATGTGGTTCTGCCAGCCGGAGCCGCGTGCGTGAAGAAACTGTCGCCAGGAGCACACCGGCGCGCACATTCGGGGTTGGCAGCCACGCTGCCTGCAACGTTCCAATCGGTTTTCAGGAAACGGCGAGATCTCATGCTGCTGAGGGTGATCGTTCGAAACTGTGCCGCCATCCGTCTTGGCTGCCTCGGCGCGACGATTTTGCTGGTCGGGCTGCTTGCCGGCTGCCAGGGCGGCGTGCTCGATCCGCAAGGGCCGGTGGGGGCGGCGCAGCGGGCGATCCTGCTCAATTCGGTTGCTATAATGCTGGCCATCGTCATCCCGACGATCGTGGCGACGCTCGGCTTTGCCTGGTGGTTCCGGGAAACCAACACAAGAGCACGGTACCTGCCGGAATGGGCCTATTCCGGACGCATCGAACTGGTGGTCTGGTCGATCCCCATCCTCGTCATCCTGTTTCTGAGCGGCATCATCTGGATCGGGTCGCATGACCTCGATCCAATGAAGCCGCTGGATTCGCAGCAAAAGCCGCTTGAGGTGCAGGTCGTCTCGCTCGACTGGAAATGGCTGTTCATCTACCCCGAGCAGAATGTCGCGAGCATCAACCAGCTCGTGGTGCCGGCGGGCAGGCCGGTGCATTTCTCGCTTACCTCGGCAAGCGTCATGAACGCGTTCTTCGTGCCTCAGCTCGGCGGCATGATCTATACGATGAACGGCATGACGACGCAGCTTCACCTGCAGGCGGATCAGCCCGGCGAATTCTATGGGCGGTCGGCCCATTTCAGCGGCGACGGTTTTCCAGGCATGCAATTCGTGCTGCATGCCGTCGCAGCGGATGCCTTCGACGCGTTCGTCAATTCGGCGCGAAGCCAGGGACAGGCACTCGACAAGGCCAGCTACCAGGAACTAGCCAGACAGAGCATCGACGTGCCGCCTTCGACCTATCGCTCGGTCGAGCCGGACCTTTTCCATGAAATCGCGACGCAGGGCGTTCCGCCCGCGCCCGGTCCCCAGGCCGGTCGCCTCGAGCCGAGCGTATCGCCCACGACAGGAGGCTGACAATGCTCGGAAAATTGAGCTGGGACGTCATTCCGTTCGATCAGCCTCTGCCGATGATCGCCTCGGCGGTCGTCGCCCTGGCAATCCTCGGCGTGCTGGCCTGGGTCTTCCTGGCCGGCCATTTCCCCTATCTGTGGCGCGAATGGATCACCAGCGTCGATCACAAGCGGATCGGCGTCATGTACACGCTGCTGGCGCTGCTGATGCTGCTGCGCGGCTTCAGCGACGCCGTCATGATGCGGTCCCAGCAAGCCCTCGCCTTCCAGGCGCCCGGCTATCTGCCGCCCGATCACTTCAACCAGGTCTTTTCCGCCCACGGCACCATCATGATCTTTTTCGGGGCGATGCCGTTCGTCATCGGACTGATGAACCTGGTCGTGCCGCTGCAGCTCGGCGTCCGCGACGTTGCCTTTCCGACGCTCAACTCGGTGAGCTTCTGGCTCACCGCCACCGGTGCGCTGCTGGTCAACATCTCGCTGGTGATCGGAGAATTCGCCCGTACCGGATGGCTGCCCTACCCGCCGCTCAGCGAGACCGCCTACTCACCGGGCGTCGGCGTCGACTATTATCTGTGGGCGGTGCAGATATCGGGCGTCGGAACGCTGCTCACCGGGATCAATTTCGTCACCACGATCCTGAAGATGCGGGCGCCCGGCATGAGCTACCTGCGCATGTCGATGTTCTGCTGGACCTCACTCGCCGCCAGCCTGCTCATCGTCGCCGCCTTCCCGATCCTCACCGCCACGCTCGCGATGCTGACGCTCGACCGCTATTTCGGCTTTCATTTCTTCACCAATGAAGCCGGCGGCAACATGTTGATGTTCGTGAACCTGATCTGGGCCTGGGGCCATCCCGAGGTCTATATCCTCGTCCTGCCGGCGTTCGGCATCTTCTCGGAGGTCATCTCCACCTTCTCCAGCAAGCCGCTGTTCGGCTACCGCTCGATGGTGGCCGCGACGCTCTTCATCTGCATCGTCTCCTTCATGGTGTGGCTGCACCACTTCTTCACCATGGGCGCCGGCGCCGACGTCAACGCCGCGTTCGGCATCGCCACCAGCATCATTGCTGTCGGTACCGGCGTGAAGATCTACAACTGGATGTTCACCATGTATGGCGGCCGCATCTGCTTCGCGACGCCAATGCTGTGGTCGCTGGGCTTTATGGTGACGTTCGTCATCGGCGGTATGACGGGCGTGTTGCTGGCCGTGCCGCCGGCCGATTTCCTGCTCCACAACAGCCTGTTCCTGGTGGCGCATTTCCACAACGTCATCATCGGCGGTGTGCTGTTCGGCGCCTTCGCGGGATATACCTACTGGTTTCCAAAGGCATTCGGTTTCCGGCTGCACGAGGGCTGGGGCAAGCTGGCCTTCTGGCTGACTCTGATCGGCTTCTACGTCACTTTCGTGCCGCTCTACGCTGTTGGCCTGCTCGGCATGACCCGCCGAATGCAGCATTTCGACGTGTCGGCATGGTATCCCTGGGTGCTGGCTGCCGGCGTCGGCATGTTAATCACTACCGCCGGCGTGGTCGCGCAGATCGTACAGCTCGTCGTCAGCATCCGGCAGCGCGCGGCGCTTCGCGACGCCACCGGAGATCCCTGGGACGGCCGCTCGCTGGAATGGGCCACGCCCTCGCCGCCGCCGGTCTTCAACTTCGCCGCGCTTCCGCATGTCGAGGGCGAAGAGCCCTACTGGAGCATCAAGCAGCGGGCACGCGAGCAAAACCGGCTGCGCGACGAGCCTGACTACGAGCCGATCGAGATGCCGCGCAACAGTCCCACCGGGTTCATCTGCGCCTTCTTTGCGACCGTAATGGGTTTTGCCCTCATCTGGCACATCTGGTGGATGGTGGCGCTCGGCGCTCTCGGTGCTTTGGCCACCTTCGTCGTATTCGCGTGGCGCGACATCCCCGAATACGTCATTCCTGCCGCCGAAGTCGCCCGGATCGACCGCGCCAACCGAAGTGCCCGCCGCGAGGCGCTGGTTACCTACACAGGGCCAAGGCCATGACCGCGATCGATGTTCGAGAGCGTGACCCTTACCGCCTCCATGGCGGGCACGGCCATGCACCTGGCCACGGCGACGGCGGCCCGGCACCGATCCGGATCGTCGTCGGCTACGGCTTCTGGATCTTCCTCCTGAGCGACATCGTGATGTTCTCGGCCTTCTTCGCGGCCTACGCCGTGCTGGCGGGCAAGACGGCGGGCGGACCAAGCGGGGCCGAGCTGTTCGACCTGCGCAACGTCGCGATCGAGACGGCGGCCCTGCTTTTGTCGAGTTTTACCTGCGGTCTCGCCAGCCTCGCCGTGACAGCGCGGCGAAGCTCCTGGTTCTATGTCGCGATGGCTGTCACTTTCGTGCTCGGCGCCAGCTTCATCCTGCTCGAGTTGCGCGAGTTCGCCCATATGGTTGCCCGCGATGCCGGACCGACGCGCAGTGCTTTCCTGTCGGCGTTCTTCACGCTGGTTGGATGCCATGGCCTTCACGTGACGGCGGGGCTGCTGTGGCTGCTCACGATGATGGCGCAGATCTTCGCCAAGGGATTCCGTGACGATATTCTTCGGCGTTTCATGTGCTTCAGCCTGTTCTGGCACGCCCTCGACATCATCTGGGTCGCCCTGTTCACGGTGGTCTATCTCCTGGGAGCAAGTCGATGAGCAATGCGGACGATCGCCACGCGCAACGGCGCGACACCGATGGGCTGGAGCGCTACGACATCGATACGGCGCCGGGTGACGAATACCTCGGCGACACCGAAGTCGGATCCGGGCTACGCGGCTATGTGATCGGCCTCGGGCTGGCAACGCTGTTGACCATCGCCTCGTTCTGGTTGCTCGGAACCAACCTGATATGGGCACCCGGCATTCCGGTGGCGCTGGTCGTGCTTGCGATCGCCCAGATGGGCGTGCATCTCGTCTTCTTCCTGCACATCACGACGGGGCCGGACAACACCAACAACGCTCTAGCGCTTGCCTTCGGCGTGCTGATCGTAGTTCTGGTGATTGGCGGCTCGATCTGGATCATGGCCAACCTCGACCACAATTTGATGCCGATGAACGCGATCATGAACATGAACCGCTGATGCATGTCGCGCAAAAGTGTGCAGCGGTTTTGTGATAACGACATGCGTAAAAACAAGAATCTAAAGCGCGTCGCATGAGGCCGATCGAACGCGACGCGCTTTAGCGATTATTCCGGCCGTTCGCCGCAGTTCATGCGACAGCGAGCTCCGGTCTCAAGCCCGTTCGAATGTGCCGACGAGCTCGGCCTCTCCCACGACGTGCGGCGCGGCCTGTTTCAGCACGTCTTCGACGGCAGCCTTCTCGTCGAGACGCAGCGTCTCGACGTCGACCGCAAGAAGCCGGAAATGGTAATGGTGGAGCCCATGCCCAGGCGGCGGCTGGGGGCCGTCATAATGAGGATTGCCGAAATCATTGACGCCGTGTCCGAGGCTCTCGGTCTTGGCGCCGGCGGTCGTGCCTTCGGGAAGAAAGTTCCGCTGTGCGTCGATGTCGTAGACCGCCCAATGACGGAACATGCCTGAAGGGGCGTCGGGGTCCTCGACGGCCAGGACGAAGCTTTTGGTTCCTTGCGGCGCGTCCGTCCACTCCAATGGCGGCGAGACGTTGCCGCCGTCGCGGGAATAGCGCGGCGGTATTTTTTCGCCATCGGCAAAGGCAGAGCTTTGAGCGTGAAAGCCATGGTCTCGATCTCCCTGGCTGAGGTTCCCGCATAACAACCGCGAGCCACCGATGTTCCGGGCAGCCACCTGGTCAAACCCGCAGCCGGCCGTTGGCCGGAACATTCGCCGAGGAAGCGGGTTTTTCGGTTCGGACGCATCGCCGCGGAATGGCGGCAAGAGGCTCGGCAATGGACGAAGGGCGCGACATGACCGGGCTAAGCGGTAAGCAACCAAGCGGGGCGAAAGGTGTTGTGGTCGCATTCTCCGTGCCGGGCGGCGAGACAATCTATACCCACGAGCGGGAAACCGTCGCTGCCGTTGCGCGCACGATTGCGGCGTTGAAGGGCTTTGCCTTCCGCCAGGGCCTGCGTGACGGCGGCGGTGACAGTGGCCGACTGTATTTCGTGCCGGACGACAGCCTGCTTGCCGTCGATGCGCTCCAACTGGGCATAAACGGGCCGGACGACCTCTTCGGCGGTGTGGTGCCCTGGCGCCTCGCAACCACCAAGGCCATAACCCACGAGCTGGTGGACGGATCGGCGGCACGGCCAAAAGAATGGCACGCCGGCTTCGGCAGGGCCGTCGCCGCGGCCGTACTGCCCGGTTACACCGCATTTTCACGCCACGACGCGCTGCGCGCAGCGCAACGTCTGCTGGAGCTCGGGCTGGTCCGGTTCAAGCCACCGCGCGCTTCGCGGGGCCGCGACCAGCACACCGCCGCGACGGTCGGCGATGTCGAAAGGCTGCTGGACCAATATCCATCCTCTGACCTAAGCGAATACGGCCTTGTTCTCGAAACGCAGCTTCGCGACATCGTTACGCTGAGCGTTGGCAGAACCATGATCGACGAATTGTCGATCAGCTATTACGGCACCCAGCGGACGACGACCGACAACGACGGACAGCCCGTTTACGGCGGATCCGATCTGGTCGTCGTGCGCGGCGGATGGGAGGCGCTGGATGAGCTGCGATTATCGCCGACGCTGGGTTTGGCCGTGGCGCAGGCGAGAACCTATGACGCAGCGATGGATGGTTATCCCGGATTTTTCGCCTCACGGCGCAACTACGACATCGGCCAAGGTGTCGATTCCTCGGGCATCTGGCGATCGGGTGTGCTGGAAGCCAGCTGGCGGATCGGTGGCAGCAGCAGCGCCGAGCTGGCAGCAATGGAGGCCATGACGCGTGACCCCGACGTGCAGATTGTGCATGTCTCCGCGGTCAAGCAGTTCGGCAACACCGCGCAGCTGCCGCTGAATGCAGAAATCCACTTCGACGGAGAGGACCCCGAGGAGGGCCAAATCACGCGTTACACCGTCGTCACCCGGGCGATCCGAGGGCCGATCGGGAAGCCGGCCGATCGTCATTTTAGGTCGAAGTGAAACACGCCTTTGGCAGGGAACATCCGCGAATGGCCCGAGTTTGTTTCAGGCAGCCAGCCAGTCAGAAACCGGAGGAAAAAATGATCGAGATGATTTCCGCTCCCCAGAACGTAGCCGCCTTTCGTGTCACCGGCACCGTGACGGCGGACGACTACGACAGAGTCATCCCGGCAATCGAAGCGAAACTGAGCGACCACAAGGACATCGGCGTCCTGACCGATCTTGCCGATTTCGAGGACATGACGGCTGGCGCCTTGCGGCGCGACCTGCAGTATGGGCTGAGCAAACTTGGCGAGCTCCACCGCTTCAAACGTGCCGCGGTGATTTCCGACAAGCAGTAGATCAAGGCCGCCACGGAAATGACGGACGCGCTGTTTCCGCAAATCGAGGCGCGGGTGTTCCCGGAGGACGAAAAGGCCCAGGCCCTGAAATGGGTGGCGGGCGTGCAATAGCGGCGTTGCCTGCAGGAGTGGTTACGGAAATGGCCATGCCAACCGTTTACGACAAACGACAGGATCCGGAAGGCCTCTGGGAGGTCTATGACAGCGAGAGCGACGAAGCCGTCGTGGTCGATGGATTGCCGCTTTCCGGTCTCGACAAAAGCGAAGCCGATGAAGCGATTGAAAAGCTCAATCGGGGCGATCTGACGTCGGACAACATCCCCGAGACGGTTCGGTCAGGGTGGCCTCCGACCAAGGACGGTTTGTGATGACAGCCTGACGGACGTCACCGAGGCGATCGGTCGCGGATCTACGACGAGGCCTTGACCCCGAGCTTGCGGGCCTTGTCCTCGAAGTCGTCACGAATGTCCTCGATCGTCGGCAGATGCAGTCGGCGCAGCTGGGCGTGCAACTTTTTGGCAGCGTCGGAATTCAGGTCGCGCTTGAAATTGGTCGCGACCTCCTCGGCCGAGCCGTAACGGCGATAGCGCTCAATCTCGGTCTTCGTGGCCTGCTGGACATGTTCGAGCGTCTTGCGCTCGGCATCGGATTTTCCGTCCGGTTTGGCCCGCATGACCGGGTTGAAGGCTTTGCTGATAACGAATTCGACCAGTTCCTGCTGGGCGTGAGCCATGATTGTTCTCCCTCGAAGGAGGCCTGTCCGGGCCTAGAACGGTTCGTCGTTTCCCGGAAACGCTGAACCGCTCTATTTTTTCGTTTTGACGCAATTCCGAACGGAAAACCGTTCCACACTTTTACTGGAATTGCTCTAACCGCGGCGACAATTGAAGGTTCCTTGGCGGATTTCGTTACCGCTGCAGGTCAAGCGCAGTTCCTCGAAGTCACAGCCGAGCCTTGGTGGTGCGTGGCGTTGCCAGGAGCAGGCTTGTTTCGCTGCCGGTAATTCCGGGGATCAGGCGGATACGTCTCAGCACCGCATCGAACTCGCTCAGGGTCTGGGTTCCGAGTTCTATCACCAGATCCCAGCGGCCATTGGTGGTGTGGATGGTCGAGACCTCGGAGAAGCCGCCCAGCGCCCGAATGACGCGATCGGCGGCGTGGCCTTCGATCTCGATCATCATGATGCCACGCACGCGCTGATCGACCGCGTCGGCGCGCAGAATGACGGTGTAGCCGACGATGACGCCGTCCCTTTCAAGTCGCTCGATCCGGGACCTTACCGTTGCCCGGGAGACACCCAGGCTGACGGCAAGATCGGAAATGCTGCGCCGGGCGTCGTGCCGCAAAGAGGTGATGATCTGCTCGTCGAGCTGGTCCATGATTGCTCACAACGGAAGTAGATGATGCCACAATGGTAAGGCACTTCGACAAATTTGCCAATTTGACATGTTCATTCTGCCAGCGATGCCCGCTTCAATAAAGGCATCGTAATTCGGTGGGGTATGACAAATGCATTGCACAATCGTTGGGGCACCGATCCAGGCCGGCTCGGGTAGGATGGGCTGCGAGATGGGGCCGAGTGCGCTGCGCACGGCCGGCCTGGCCGGCGCGCTGACCGAGCTTGGCCATACGCTGACCGACCTCGGAACGATTGTCCCTGCCGATATGCGCCCTGTCGTACACGGCAATGCGGCGGTGAAGGCGCTGCCGGAAATCGCCGCCTGGACGGCGGCAATCAGCGAAACCGCCTATGCCGCGAGCGCCGATGCGATGCCGATCTTTCTCGGCGGCGACCACAGCATTTCGGCCGGCACGCTCGCCGGCATTGCCCGCCGGGCGGCGAATGCCGGCCGGCCGCTCTTCGTGCTGTGGCTCGATGCGCACCCCGATTTTCATACGCTCGACACGACGACCAGCGGCAATTTGCATGGTGTGCCGCTGGCTTATGCCAGCGGGCAGCCCGGCTTCGAGGGCTATTTCCCCCGCCTTGCAGCGCAGGTGGAGCCGGCTCGCATATGCGCGCTGGGGATCCGCAGCGTGGACCTGGCGGAAAGGGATGCATTGCGCAGAGCCGGCGTGACGGTCCACGACATGCGTTCGATCGACGAGCACGGCATCGCGCAACTGCTTCGCGCCTTTCTCGAACGGGTGAGCGCCGCCAACGGCATGCTCCACGTCAGCCTCGACGTCGATTTTCTCGACCCGTCGATCGCCCCGGCGGTCGGCACCACCGTCCCAGGCGGCGCCACCTTCCGCGAGGCGCATCTGGCGATGGAAATGCTGCATGACAGCGGCCTCGTCACCAGTCTCGATCTGGTCGAGCTCAACCCTTTTCTCGACGAACGCGGCCGCACCGCCACGCTTTTGGTCGACCTGACCGCAAGCTTGATGGGCCGGCGGATCATGGATCGCCCAACGAGGGGGTTCTGAGCCATGACGGTCAATTTGAACATCGTTCCCTTCGTCAGCGTCGACCGCATGATGAAGCTGGTGCTTGCCATCGGCATCGAGCGCTTTCTGGTCGAGCTTGCCGCCTATATCGAAGAGGATTTCACGCGTTGGGAGCTGTTCGACAAGACGCCGCGCGTCGCCTCGCACAGCATTGACGGCGTCATCGAGCTGATGCCGACCAGCGACGGGCAGCTTTACGGCTTCAAATACGTCAACGGGCATCCGAAGAACACGCGTGACGGCCGCCAGACCGTGACCGCTTTCGGCGTGCTTGCCGATGTCGGCAACGGCTATCCGATGCTGCTTTCGGAAATGACCATCCTGACGGCGCTCAGAACCGCCGCAAGCTCGGCCGTCGCGGCGAAATACCTCGCTCCCGAGGCCGCCCGGTGCATGGCGATCATCGGCAATGGCGCGCAATCGGAATTCCAGGCGATTGCGTTCAAGGCGCTGCTTGGCGTCGACAGGCTGCGCCTCTACGATATCGACCCGGCGGCCTCGACCAAATGCATGAAGAACCTTGCCGGCATGGGTTTCGACATCAAGCTCTGCGCGTCGGCGCAGGAGGCCGTCGAAGGTGCAGAGATCATCACCACGGTGACCGCCGACAAGCGGTCGGCAACAATCCTGACCGACAACATGGTCGGGTCCGGCGTGCACATCAACGCGGTCGGCGGCGACTGCCCGGGCAAGACCGAGCTGCATCGCGACATTCTGCTGCGCTCGAATATTTTCGTCGAGTATCCGCCGCAGACGCGCATCGAAGGCGAGAGCCAGCAGCTCGATGCGGACCATCCGATCACCGAATTGTGGCAGGTGATGACAGGAAAGGCAGCAGGCCGGACGGACGCCGGACAGATCACGCTGTTTGATTCCGTCGGCTTTGCGATCGAGGATTTTTCCGCGCTGCGCTACGTCCGCGATCAGCTTCAGCGGACCGGCCTTTACGAGGAACTAGACCTTCTGGCCGATCCCGATGAACCGCGTGACCTGTTCGGCATGCTGCTGCGCGCCGAAAAAGTGGCCGGGCTGGCGGTTGCCGGCAGCTGAGCTGCGATCCTGTCGGTCAGTCCTTCTTTTCCTGGTACAGGCGCTCGGTGGCGCGGTCGCTTTCCCTGCGCTCCGCCGGGCCGCGACGGCGCTGCGTGAGCAGGGCGTAGGCGATCAGGATTGCCAGCAGCAGTGGACCGCCTGCAACAACGAGCAACCACAAACTAGTCTCAAACATCGAACCGTCTCCTTTCCTTCACAACCGGGAAGGACCAGAACCGTTCCTCCGTCTTATCGGAGGTCGCCCGCACGGCGTGGCGCGATTCAGGATTTAATGCTTCGAGCGGGGCGTTCCACGCCTTGTCTGCACTCAGGATGCCCTTATCTAGAGTCTTATCATTCGGTCACAGGCACTCTCTGCAAAGTGAAGGGAACCACAAGGGCTTTCCGACATTTGGTTGTTCAAGAGACAAACGTGCAGCCACACCGGCTCCGGGGCTAGGAATACCATGCGTGAGAATCAATCCGACGTCTTCGATCTGTTTTCCGAGGTTTACAAGAATGCGGCGCAGGAGGAGATAAGCCTCCAGCAATATCTGCTTGCCTGCCGCGAGGACAAGTCGATGTACGCCTCGGCGCCCGAGCGGATGGTCGAGGCGATTGGCGAGCCGACCTTTGTCGATACCAGCAAGGACGAGCGGCTTGGCCGTATTTTTTCGAACCGGACGATCAAGATCTATCCGACCTTCGCCGACTTTTACGGCATGGAGGATACGATCGAGCGTATCGCCGGTTATTTCCGCTATGCCTCGCAAGGGCTCGAGGAACGCAAGCAGATACTCTATCTCCTCGGCCCGGTCGGCGGCGGCAAGTCCTCGCTTGCGGAGCAGCTGAAAAGGCTGATGGAGCAGCGTCCGATCTATACGCTGAAGGTCGGCGGCCAGGTCAGCCCGGTGTTCGAATCGCCGCTCGGGCTGTTCGACCCCGACCGCATGGGCGACCTTTTGGAGGACAAATACGGCATCGCCCGGCGGCGGCTGAACGGCCTGATCTCGCCCTGGGCGGCCAAGCGCCTCGACGAATTGTCCGGCGACATCTCCAAATTCAGCGTCGTCAAGCTGATGCCGTCCAGGCTTCGCCAGATCGGCATCGCCAAGACCGAGCCGGGCGATGAGAACAACCAGGACGTTTCGGCCCTGGTCGGCAAGGTCGACATCAGGCAGCTGGAAAACTTCAGCCAGTCGGATCCGGATGCCTATTCCTATAGCGGCGGCCTGAACCGGACCACGCAAGGACTGCTCGAATTCGTCGAGATGTTCAAGGCGCCGATCAAGGTGCTGCATCCGCTGCTGACCGCGACCCAGGAAGGCAGCTACAACGGCACCGAGAATTTCGGCGCTTTCCCCTATCAGGGCATCATCGTTGCCCATTCCAACGAATCGGAATGGCTGCAGTTCAAGAACAACAAGAACAACGAGGCGTTCCTCGACCGTATCCTGGTGGTCAAGGTGCCGTATTGCCTGCGGGTCACCGAAGAGCGGCAGATCTACGAGAAGCTGTTGCGCGAAAGCGAATTGGCCTCCAGCCCCTGCGCTCCGGAAGTGCTCGATATCCTCAGCCGGTTCACCGTTTCGACCCGCCTGGCCGAACACGATAATTCGCCGCTCTACACCAAGATGCGCGTCTATGACGGCGAGAACCTCAAGGAAACCGATCCCAAGGCGAAGTCGGTCCAGGAGTACCGAAACGCGGCCGGTGTCGATGAAGGCATGACCGGCGTCAGCACCCGCTTCGCCTTCAAGATCCTGTCGCAGACCTTCAACTACGACACCGAAGAGGTGGCCGCCGATCCGGTGCATCTGATGTACATCCTGGAAGAGGCGATCAAGCGCGAGCAGTTCCCGAAGGAAACAGAGGCGGACTATCTCGATTTCATAAAGTCGGAGCTGGCGACCCGTTATGCCGAGTTCATCGGCCACGAGATCCAGAAGGCTTATCTGGAATCCTATAGCGAATACGGCCAGAACCTGTTCGACCGCTACATCGCCTATGCCGATGCCTGGATCGAGGATCAGGACTACAAGGATACCGATACCGGCCAGATCCTCAATCGCGAGGTTCTGGACAACGAACTGTCGCAGGTCGAAAAGCCGGCCGGCATCGCCAATCCCAAGGACTTCCGCAACGAAGTGGTGAAGTTCACGCTGCGCGCGCGGGCCAGAAACCATGGCCGCAACCCATCATGGACAAGCTACGAAAAGCTGCGCGAAGTCATCGAGAAGCGGATGTTCGGGCAGGTCGAAGATCTGCTGCCGGTGATCAGCTTCGGCTCCAAGCAGGACAGCGTGACGGAGAAGCGGCATACCGAATTCGTGCAGCGGATGATCCAGCGCGGCTACACCGAGCGCCAGGTCCGCCGGCTGGTGGACTGGTACATGCGGGTGAACAAGGCGGGTTGAAGCCAGCCCGGGGTAACATATGCCGATCTTCATCGATCGCCGACTGAACCCGAAGGACAAAAGCCTCGGCAACCGGCAGCGTTTCCTGCGGCGGGCGCGCGAAGAGTTGAAGCGCACCATCCGCGATCAGATCCGCACCGGCAAGATCGCCGACGTGGACGCCGAGCATGCCGTTTCGATGCCGGCGCGAGGCACCGGCGAGCCGAGCTTCAAGGATGCCCGGAACAGCGGCAGCCGCCAGCACGTCCTGCCCGGCAACAAGCATTTTGCCCGAGGCGACCGGCTGCCTAAACCCGGCCAGGGCGGCGGCATGGGATCCGCCCCGGGGAGAACCGAATCGGAGGACGATTTCCGTTTCGTGCTGTCGCGCGAGGAGGTGCTCGACCTCTTTTTCGAAGACCTCGAACTGCCTGATATGGTCAAGCTCAACCTCAAGGAGATCCTCGCCTTCAAGCCGCGCCGGGCCGGCTTCGCCGCGACCGGCTCGCCGACCAACATCAATGTCGGGCGCACGATGCGCAACAGCCATGGCCGCCGCATAGCGCTCAGGCGCCCCAAGCAGGAGGCGGTCGACGCTGTCGCGCAGGAGATCGCGACGCTGGAGACGAAGCCGCAAAACGCCGAGATGCGGCAGCGCATCGTGGCGCTGCAGGAAGAGCTTGAGCGGCTGGAGCGCCGCCGCAAGCGGATCGCCTTTGTCGATCCGGTCGATATCCGCTTCAACCGCTTCGACGCCCAGCCGGTGCCGAACGCCAATGCGGTGATGTTCTGCCTGATGGACGTGTCCGGTTCGATGGGCGAACGCGAGAAAGATCTGGCCAAGCGCTTCTTCGTGCTGCTGCACCTGTTCCTGAAACGGCGCTATGACCGCACCGAGGTCGTCTTCATTCGCCACACGCACGAGGCGCAGGAGGTGGACGAGGAAACCTTCTTCTACAACACTCAGAGCGGCGGCACGGTGGTTTCCACGGCGCTCGAGGAGATGCACCGCATCGTCGAGCAACGCTATCCCAGCCGCGAATGGAACATCTATGTCGCCCAGGCCTCGGACGGCGACAATTTCGTCACCGATTCCGAGCGCTGCATCGCCTTGCTCGACGAACAGATCATGCGGCTTTGCCAGTATTTCGCCTATGTCGAGATCCTCGACGAGCGTGAGAGCCACATCTTCGGCGCCACCGACAACGGCACGTCGCTGTGGCGTGCCTACAGTGCGGTCAAGCTGAGGTGGTCGAACTTCCAGATGAGCCGCATCGCCACGGCGGCCGACATCTACCCGGTTTTCCGCCAGCTCTTCGCCAGACAGCCGGGTTATCAAAAGAGCGCTGAAAGAGGGGGCTGATGGCGAGCAAATCCGGGTTGCTGTTTTCCGGTTCCGACTGGGATTTCAGGACGCTGTCGCGTGCCTACGAGACCATCGAGGCGGTCGCCACGGAAGAGCTCCACCTCGACGTCTATCCGGTGCAGATGGAGATCATCTCCTCAGAACAGATGCTCGACGCCTATTCCTCTGTCGGCATGCCGCTGATGTACCGCCACTGGTCGTTCGGCAAGCACTACCTCTACCAGGAATTGCTCTACCGCAAAGGCGGACGGGGGCTCGCCTATGAACTCGTCATCAATTCCAATCCCTGCATCGTCTATCTGATGGAAGAAAACACCATGGCCCTGCAGGCCCTGGTGACGGCGCACGCGGCACTCGGCCATAACCATTTCTTCAAGAATAATTATCTGTTCCAGCAGTGGACTGACGCCAGCGCCATCCTCAGTTATCTGGACTTCGCCAAGGGCTACATTGCCCGCTGTGAGGAGCGGCATGGCGTCGATGCGGTGGAAGAGATCCTCGATGCCGCACATGCGCTGATGGAACAGGGCGTGTTCAGATATCACCGGCCGCCGAAACTGTCGTCGGAAAAGCAGCGCGAGGGCGTTCGCGAGCGCCTGGAATACGAGGAGCGTTCCTACAATGACCTATGGCGCACGCTGCCGCCTTCGAAGGACGGCACCAAGCCCCGCGAGACGGATACAATGGCGGAGCGCAGGAAATCGCTCAAGCTGCCCGAGGAAAACCTGCTTTATTTCCTGGAGAAGAACAGCCTGATCCTGGAACCCTGGCAGCGTGAGGTCATCCGGATTGTCCGCGTCATCGCGCAGTATTTCTATCCGCAGCGCCAAACGCAGGTGATGAACGAGGGCTGCGCCACCTTCGTGCATTACACGCTGATGAACCTTTTGTTCGACCGCGGCCTGATCGGCGAAGGCGCCATGCTGGAAGTGCTGCGCAACCATTCGAACGTGATCTTCCAGCCGGGCTTCGACGATCCGCGCTTTTCCGGCATCAACCCTTACGCGCTGGGCCTCGACATGATGCAGGACATCCAGCGCATCTCGACCGCGCCGACCGCCGAGGACCGCGACTGGTTTCCCGATATCGCCGGCAATGGCGACTGGCGCCAGACCCTGCTGGACGCCTGGGCCAACCATCGCGACGAGTCCTTCATCCGCCAGTATCTGAGCCCTACCCTGATCCGGAAATGGCGGTTCTTTGTGCTTGCCGATGCGGCCAACGATCCGCACTACGAAGTCGCCTCGATACACAATGAGCGCGGCTACGAGAGCATCCGCGCCGCACTCGCCCACAGCTACGACATCGGCGCCAGCCGGCCGGACATCCAGGTGGTGGACGTGGACCTGCTCGGCGATCGGCATCTGCGCCTGCAGCATAAGGTCAAGGACGGCATAGTGCTGGAAGGCGGCAGCCGCGACGCCACGCTGCGCCATATCCGCAAGCTCTGGGGCTACGAGGTCAGCATGGCTGCGGTCGACGCACAGACCGGCGCCACAGTCCACGAACGGTCGACCAGCCAGATCGGGGAATGACCGAACCGGACTTGCCGGCGAAGTCGGGTGTCGTTGCCTTTACCGGATCACCAACCACCCTAAGTACGCGCGCGCCACGAGGGCATCATTCAGGGAGCAGGAACATGCGCGCATTGATGATCGCCACCGTCCTTCTGGTCGCTGTCACGATGGCGCTCTCACTTGCGCACGCACTGGAATTGCCCGGCAAGTTGCGCCTCAAGGAGGCCACCTACAGATCAGTGCAGGCGATCTATTATCCCGGCTTCACGATCGGCGGCTTTGCCGAGATCGGCGGCATCATTGCCCTCGCCATCATGCTCTACCTGACGCCTTATCCAAGCGCTCGATTCTGGTGGACCTTGGCGGCGCTCGCCTTCCTGCTGGCGGAACATGCGACCTATTGGTTGATCACGCATCCCGTCAATAATTTCTGGGTGCAAGACGTTGCCATGCCGCAATCAGCCGCGACCTTTTTTTCAATGTTCTCTCGAAAGCAGACCGGCGACTGGAGAGACTTGCACAACGTCTGGGAGGCTTCGCATGTCGCCAGGGCAGGCCTGGCGATGCTGAGCCTCGTCTCAATTGCTGTCGCCGCGACATTTTTTGCTGAATAGCGCCAGGGATCAAGACGGCCCTCGTCCGCCAACTTGCCGCCACGAACGCTGCATCCGTCAGATCAGGGAACGGAACCGGCGTACTATCTTAACGTCAAGCGATCCTGCCGTTTCAGCGGTCGGTGCGATGCTTGTTGTGGGCGCTTTCCTGGTGCTCGCCGCGGATGATGTTGCGGTCGTCGGGATCGGCAATGTCCTTCGGGTCCGATCTGAGCTCGGCACCGCGCCGGAACGCCTCGCGCTCTTGCCTGGTCTTTTTCAAATCCGCTTCCGCGTCGAAATCCTTGCCGGCGTTTTTCGTGTTCTCGCGCTCTTCGATGACGCGCAATTGCTGCTCATGAGTCTTTTTTCCGGCCATCGGTGACCTCCTTCTTTTGATTTTCCACTTTCCCAGGGTCCAAATTCGCTACAGCCCGAAAGGATAGGTCTCGGGAAGGCCTGTCCCCGCATGTTCCGGCCCAAGCGGCGTCACGGCACTGGTTTCATCGAACCAGACGAAAGCATCGAACTGGCGGGCGAGCGAGGCGTCCGCATAATGGCTGTGGAGCTCGGTTTCGGGCCGGTAGATGACGCCGATAAAGCGTTCCAGCCGGCGCTCCAGAAGCCGTTCGCGCAGCGTGTCGTCGCGATCGAAATCGAGCAGGAAAGGCGAGACGCCGCTGTCGTGGCAAAGCCGCTCATAGCTGTCGTTGTGGGAAGGCCGAACCGGTTTCACTTCCATGTCGCCGTCCCAGTCGGTGGCGGCGGCCACCGTCCCGGAATGCGTACTGAGCCCGATCAAGGCAACCTCGTCGCCAAAACGCTGGCGGCAGAGCTGGCCGATATTCAGTTCGTCCCTGACGATCCCCATTTCGGTATAGCGGGCATCGCCGATATGGGAATTATGTGCCCACACCACCGCCTTGGCGTTCGGGCCGCGGGCCTGCAGCAGGTGCTCCAGCGTTTCGAACATATGGGTGTCGCGCAGGTTCCAGGATTGCGCGCCGCCGTAATACATGGTGCGGTAATAGCGCTCGGCGGAGGCGACCAGACGGGCATTCTGGCTCGCGTCGAGGAAATCGATGCCGTCCTGCTGCGCGTAGTCGAGCTCTCTGGAAAGCAGTTCCCGGCATTGCTCGAGCACGGCCTTCTCGCATTTCTGGTAACCGGAGGTGAGTGCGACACGGCCATAGGTGGCCGGGTCGTTCTGCCACGGCGTCAGGCAGCCATAGCGTTCGCGCGCGATCCTCGCCGCCTGCGGATCGACCCGGTCGAGATATTGCAGGACCGCCGCAATCGATCCACCCATATTGTAGATGTCGAGGCCATAGAACCCGGCCCGCCGGGAGGATAGCCTGATCCGCTCATTATGCTGTCGCATCCAGTCGACGAACTCGGCGACGTCGGTGTTGCGCCACATCCAGGTGGGAAAGCGCTGGAACGGCGGATCTGCGCCAGGCCGCGGCGGCCGATGGCGGACGTAGCGGTCGATCGCCGCGGCATCGGGCCAGTCGGCCTCGACCGCGACGATGGTGAAGCCATGCTTCTCGATCAGCCTGCGAGTGATCGCGGCGCGCGCACGGTAGAACTCCGACGTGCCGTGGCTGGCTTCGCCGAGCAAGACGACGCGGCGGTCGGCAAACCGGTCGAACAGCGCACCGAAGGCCGGATCGTCGAAATCCGGAAGCGGTTCGGCGGCGGCCGCGATCATCTGCGGCAGGCTGCTCCTGCGCTGATGCCGGTGCGGAAGATCGGCCGCTATCTGGCTGTCGCTGCCTGGCTCGCCCCAGCCTTGCTCGCCGATCAGCGGAACAAACCGCACGCCGCCGAAATCCTCCTCAGTGTAGGTTGCGGCGCCGGTACGGGTGACCTTGAGCAGGCGCTGCGAGTCGAATTCATCGCCGACCGGGATGACAAGCCGGCCAGCGACGTCGAGCTGTTCCTGCAGAGCGAGCGGTGCGCCGGGTCCGGCGGCCGCAACCAGGATCGCATCGAAGGGTGCCGCCTCGGGCCAGCCTTTGGTGCCGTCGCCGGTGCGGACTTCGATATTGTCGTAGCCAAGCTTTTTGAACCGCTGCCTTGCCGTTTCAGCCAACGCGGCGTGGCGCTCGATCGTGTAGACGCGTTCGACGATCCGGCTCATTACGGCAGCCGCATAGCCCGAGCCGGTGCCAACCTCGAGGACGTGGTCGCCGGCTCCGACCTCGGCCATTTCGATCATGAACGCAACGATGTAGGGCTGCGATATCGTCTGACCTTCGGCGATCGGCAGCGGCCCGTCCTCATAGGCGAATTCTTCAAAGCCAGGATCGACGAAAGCCTCGCGCGGGACCTCGCGCATCGCCTGAAGGACATTGCGGTCGCGAATGCCACGGCGGCTCAAGTGGATGTCGACCATTTGGTTGCGGGCATGGGAGAGATCGAGCATCTTTTTGCTCCTCCTATGGGCCTCCGCTACAATCGCCCAAGCTGCTCAACGCCACCTCGGCCGGCTCGTATCTCAGGGCCTCGGCAGTCCCTTTGGATCCAAGCAATGCGGTGCATCTCCCTAACCGTTGGCAAGCCCCGAGGTTCCCCAAAAGACCGACCCGCTTTTGTCCGGCGAGGCGGGTTGCAGGATCGGCAATCGCTAGCCACGCCGCCCAAACTTATTTCAAGGCAAATCCTTTCTCCGACGCGACGCCACTCCAGATAACGACGGACGAGGGTATTCCGGAGGCATTTACATGAACGACGAGGTCCGCACCGCTGCGCACACGACCGGCCTTGACCAGATCGATCTGATGGACCGCTACTGGCGCGCCGCGAACTACATCTCGGTTGGCCAGATCTACCTGCTCGACAATCCGCTCTTGCGCGAGCCCTTGCGGCCCGAGCACATCAAGCCGCGGCTGCTCGGCCATTGGGGCACGACGCCCGGCCTCAATTTCATCTATGTGCATTTAAACCGGATTATCCGTGAACGTGGTCTCGATGTCCTGTTCATCTGCGGCCCGGGTCACGGCGGCCCGGCAATGGTCGCGAACAGCTGGCTCGAGGGCACCTACAGCGAAATCTATCCCGAGGTCGGCGGGGACGAAGACGGCCTGCGAAAGCTGTTCCGGCGGTTCTCGTTTCCCGGCGGAGTGCCGAGCCACGCGGCTCCGGAGACACCCGGCTCGATCCACGAAGGCGGAGAGCTCGGCTATGCGCTGGTCCATGCCTTCGGCGCCGCCTTCGACAATCCGAACCTTGTGGTTGCCTGCGTCGTCGGCGACGGCGAAGCCGAGACCGGCCCGCTCGCCGCGGCCTGGCATTCCAACAAGTTCCTGAACCCTGCATCCGACGGTGCCGTCCTGCCGATCCTGCATCTCAACGGCTACAAGATCGCCAGCCCGACGATCCTCGGCCGCATGGAAGACGAGGCGTTGCGCAGCCTGTTCCTCGGCTATGGCTACGAAACCTTTTTCGTGGAAGGCCATGAGCCTGCCCCGATGCATCGGGAGATGGCCCGCACGCTCGATACCGTGCTCGGCCGGATCCACTCCATCCAGGAGCCCGCACGAGCCGCGGGCTGGAAGGGAGAGCGGCTGCTGTGGCCGTTGATCGTGCTGCGCAGCCCAAAGGGCTGGACTGGGCCGAAAGAGGTCGACGGCAAGAAGGTCGAGGATTTCTGGCGTTCGCACCAGGTGCCGGTGTCGAATGCACGCGGCGATGCGGCGCACCGGCAGATCCTCGAAGACTGGATGCGCAGTTACGAGCCGGAGATGCTGTTCGACGAAGGCGGCCATCTACTGGCGGAGCTTGCGGCGCTGGCGCCAACAGGACCAAGACGAATGGGCGCTATCCCCTACGCCAATGGCGGCCTGCTGAAACAAGACCTGGTGCTTCCCGACTGGAAAGGCCTGGCGCTCGACGTACCGCGTCCGGGCGGCACTGTCGGGGAGGCGACGCGGACCGTCGGCAGCTATCTTCGCGATGTGATCCGCTTGAACGCCGAGGCCAGGAATTTCCGGCTGATGGGACCCGACGAGACGTCCTCCAACCGCCTCGACGACGTGTTCGAGGTTACGGATCGGGTCTGGATGGAGCGGATCGAGCCTTACGACGTCCATCTTTCCCGTGACGGCCGCGTCATGGAAGTGCTCAGCGAGCATCTTTGCCAAGGCTGGCTGGAGGGCTATCTGCTGACCGGCCGCCACGGCCTGTTCTCGTGCTACGAGGCGTTCGTCCACATCATCGATTCCATGGTCAACCAGCACGCCAAATGGCTGAAGACCTCCGGCGAACTTGCCTGGCGCAAGCCGATCGCCTCGCTCAACTACCTGCTGACCTCGCATGTCTGGCGACAGGATCACAACGGCTTCAGCCATCAGGACCCAGGCTTTGCCGATTTCGTCGCCAACAAGAAGGCCGACACGGTCAGGCTCTATTTCCCGCCCGACGCCAACACGCTGCTGTGGATCACCGACCATTGCCTGAAAACCTACAACCGCATCAACGTCATCGTCGCCGGCAAGCAGCCGGCGCCGCAATGGCTGTCCGCCGAAGACGCGGAAGCACACTGCAAGGCCGGCGCCGGCATCTGGGAATGGGCCGGGACGGTTGCCAAGGGCGAAGATCCGGATGTGGTCCTGGCCTGCGCCGGCGACGTGCCGACGCTGGAGACGCTGGCTGCAGCCGATATCCTGCGCTCGGGCATTCCGGACCTGAATATCCGCGTCGTCAATGTCGTCGACCTGATGATTTTGCAGTCGAATTCCGAGCATCCGCATGGCTTTGCCGATGACAGGTTCGACGCACTGTTCACCAGGGCCAAGCCGGTCATCTTCGCCTATCACGGCTATCCCTATCTCATTCACCGTCTGACTTACCGGCGCGCCAACCACGACAACATGCATGTGCACGGCTTTCGCGAGGAAGGCACGACGACGACGCCGTTCGATATGGTGGTGCTCAACCAGCTCGACCGCTATCATCTGGCGCTCGCCGCGATCGCGCGTGTGCCGGGGCTGGCCGAGCGGGCGAAGGATCTTGCCGCGGCGTTGCACGGGAAATTGGCTGAGCACACGGCCTATGTCCGCGAACATGGCGAGGACATGCCCGAGATCCAGAAATGGTCTTGGCCGCAGGACGGCGCGACGAGGGCCGGCGATTGATGCGACGATCGATCCTTGCGTTGAATGCCGGCTCGTCGAGCATCAAGTTCGGGCTTTACGATCTTGGAGTGTCCGCTGAGCTGGATCTTGCCTCGCGCGGTTCGCTGGATTTGGGCGATGCGCCAAGGCTGACCGCAAAAGCCGCCGATGGGGCGGTGCAGTGCGATCGGCCACTTGCAGCAGACGCATCGCCCGATTTAGGCATCGGCCAGATGCTGCAATGGATCGAGAACGAACTTGGCGGAAGGAAACTCATCACCGCCGGCCATCGCATCGTCCATGGCGGCCGCGACTTCGTCGAACCTGTCCGCCTGACGCCGACAATTATCGAGGCTCTCGACAGGCTGACCCCGCTTGCGCCACTGCACCAGCCGCGCAGCCTCGCGCCGATCCGGGCGCTTGCCGCGTTGCGGCCCGACCTGCCGCAGGTCGGATGCTTCGACACCGCCTTCCATCGGACCATCGAGCCTCTGGTCAGCCGTTTCGCGCTGCCGCGCCGCTATGAGGCAGACGGCATCCACCGCTACGGCTTTCACGGGCTTTCCTACGAATATGTTGCCGGCCGACTCGAGCAGATATCGCCCGATCTGGCGGCAAAAAGAACCATCGTCGCCCATCTCGGCAATGGGGCGAGCCTGTGCGCCATGCGCGACGGGCGCAGCGTCGATACGACGATGGGCTTTTCGGCGCTTGACGGCCTGGTCATGGGCACACGCTGCGGCGCCATCGATCCGGGCGTGCTTTTGTACCTGCTGCTGGAAAGAGGCGTTTCAGGAGAGGCGCTGCAAGACATGCTCTACGAGGAATCCGGCCTGCTCGGCGTGTCCGGTATTTCCGGCGACATGCGCTCGCTGGAGGCCAGCGACGACCGCCGGGCTCGCGAAGCGGTGGAGCTTTTCGCCTTCCGCGCCGCCAGGGAAGTTGCCGCCCTCGCCAACACGCTGGGCGGGCTGGAATGCCTGGTGTTCACCGCCGGCATCGGCGAGCACTCGGCCACGGCCCGCAAGGCAATCTGCGACAGGCTTGGCTGGCTTGGCGTGGCGATCGACGAGGCCGCCAACCGCTCTCATGCCGCGCTGATGAGCCAGGCGGAGAGCAAGGTGGAAGTCCGCGTCGTGGCGACCGACGAAGAAGGTGTCATCGCCCGCCACACGCGCAAGGTGATGGAGGGGCCCGGCTGAGGCGGATGGCCTCGAATGGCGGCGCTTGCTCGACCGGCTACGTCGCGAGGGCGGCCGATCTGTTGAACACGATGGTCACCCGCGTTCCTTTGCCGGGGGCAGAATCCACCTCGAACCGGGCTTTGGCATTTTCGGTCAGCGATTGAGCGATCAGTGCTCCGAGCTTGCCGGGTTTCGGCCAGGTCTCGCCTTCGCTCGGTTTTTTCGGCTTCGGCGGACATTCCAAGCTTTCGATGTTTTGGGTGGGACCATGATCAATATCAGGTCGCTCGCCAACTGCGAAGTCCGCTCATTGCCACCACGCGGCCAGGCATGGCGGAGAGCCGAGATCGTGGTTGAGAAGCGGCTGAAGGCTCACCTCGAATGGCTCTGCTCGACCAGATGGTATTTGTACCGGTCGCGAATATGCTCGTTGAAGAACCGGCCCTTTGACGAGGCTTTGCGGAATGCCGCGTGGACCTGCGGCGGCACGTCCTCGTAATCATAGCGGTTTCCGCTCGGGACGAACCATACGGAGAGGATCCTCGTCGCCGGTTGGTAATCGATGCTTCTGATCGCAGTTGAAGGCATCCTCGACAGGTCCAATCCACGCCGTCGTGTGAATAACCCTGCACTGAGAGCGAGGTTCCTTGCTGCCGAAGCCAGCCTTGCCGCTACGGGCCGGCTTCACCAAATACGGTTGATGCCATCGCCCAAGACATCGGCTGCAGCCCGCCAGGGCGATCTCTTTGCCGCCGCCGACGACCTGCCGGAAGGATTCCGCTACCGGCCCGAACTGATCACGCCGGACGAAGAAGCAGCGTTCGCGAGCCAGCTCGCAACCCTGCCTTTTCAGGCCTTCGACTTTCACGGCCATCTGGCAAATCGGCGGGTGGTCGGCTTCGGGCTGCGTTATGACTACGACCGGCGCGAAGTCGTCGAGGCACCGCCGATACCCGGCTTTCTGCTGCCGCTCAGGGAAAAGGTTGCAGCCTTCGCCCGCCTGCCCGCCGAGACCTTCGTGCAGGTGCTGATCAACGAGTACCGGCCGGGCGCCGGTATCGGCTGGCACCGCGACAAGCCTCATTCCGAGGCCGTCGCCGGTGTTTCCCTGCTGGCCGCCTGCAGCTTTCGCCTGCGGCGGAAAAACGGCACGCGATGGGACCGCAAGACGGTCACCGTCGAGCCAAGATCGGCCTATCTGATGACGGGTGCTGCGCGCAACGAATGGGAGCACAGCATTCCGCCGGTTGCGGAGCACCGCTATTCGATCACGTTGCGCACGCTGCGGCCGCAACGCGCTTAAAGCAGAGCGGTGAGGAAGCCCGAGCACTGCCCTAAGAACTGGGCTGAAACAAATTCATCCGTCGCCATGCCGGCCGGCAAACTCCGCCAGCATGGCGCGCTGGCCTTTCAGGATCTTGAGGTTGGCTTCAGGCAGGGAGAACCAGCCCGCTTTGTCGACTTCGGCAAATTCCTTCATCGAGCCGGACCTTGGCGGCCATTCCATGACGAAGGTGTTGCTGCTGATGGCGTCGCTGTCGAAATCCGTCTCGACGCACCATGCGATGACGAGCTTGCCGCCCGGCTGCCTGTAGCTGCCAAGGCTTTCGAAATCCCCGTCGATGGCAAGACCGAGTTCCTCTTCGGCCTCGCGTTTTGCTGCCGCCAGCTCGTCCTCGTTCTCGTCGACCAAGCCCTTCGGGATCGACCATGCGCCGTCGTCCTTCTTCGCCCAGAATGGGCCGCCCGGATGCACCAGCAAGACCTGGAGATGTCCTTCCCTTCGGCGAAAGATGAGCAATCCTGCGCTGCGTTGGGCCATTCCGCTATTCCCCTGACGAAAATGAAACGAACGTCCGGGCCGGCATATGGAACAGCCTGCCATGGCGGAACGATTTCCGCGCGCAGCCGTTCCGTCCGTTCGACAAATGAGTGATCGACATGGCGACGCCGCGAGCTGCCTGGAAGGGCTTTATGAAAGTCGGATCGGTTTCCTGTGGCGTCAAGATCATCGGTGCCGTCAGCGAGGCCGAGAAAGTGCATTTCAGGATCCTGAACCGCAAGGACGGTCTCCCGGTCAAGAGCGCCTATCTAGACGAGGAGACCGGCGATACGGTCGAGGCGGCGGAGCAGGTAAAAGGCTATGAGGTCGAAAAGGGTGAGTTCATCCATATAGAGCCGGACGAAATCAAGAAACTGAAGATGGTATCGCAGCATACGCTCGAGATCGGCGAGTTCGTGCCTGCCGCCGAAATCGACGCACGCTACCTCGAAAAACCCTACTATCTCGTTCCGGCCGACGCGCCCTCCACGGAGGCTTTCGCGGTGATCCGGGACGCCATGGCCAGGAAAAAGGTGGCAGCCCGCTCCTGCGTCGTGCTGTACCAGCGAGGCCGAGAGGTGCTGATCCAGCCGCTGGGCAAGGGCATGCTGATGACGGAATTACGCAACCACAATGAAGTGGTCGCGGCGGACGCGGTGTTCGAAGGGCTGAAGGCTCGCAAGGTCGATCCCGAGATGCTGGAAATCGCGCAATTGCTGATCGACAAGAAGCCGGCCAAATTCGACCCGTCGAAGTTCGACGATACTTATGAAAAGGCGCTGGTTGCAATGATCGAGGCCAAGCGCAAGGGCAAGAAGCCGCCCAAGCCGGCACCTGAGCCCAAGACGAACGTCATCAATCTCGCCGATGTTCTGCGCAAAAGCCTGGCGCAGGAAGGCGGCAAGGCTCCCAGCAAAAAGCCGAGAACGGCCCCGAAACGCAAATCAGCCTGAATGTCCGAAAGCGGATCGAACGGAACCGAAAACGCTCGCGCGCATTTAGATGACGTAGCAATCCGTCGGCAAGCCAAGCGGAGCGGGGGACTGGTGGACGTCGTTGAACTAAGGACTGGCGGGATCCCGCAAGTTTCCTCCGCCGATCTGATGCAGGCGTTGCCTGTGGCCGTCTACACCACCGACAAACAAGGCTACATCACCTTCTTCAACGAAGCCGCTGCCGATCTCTGGGGATATCGTCCGGTTATCGGCCAGGATCGCTGGTGCGGGTCATGGAAGCTTCGCCACCTCGACGGGCGACCGATGGCGCATGACGAGTGTCCAATGGCCGTTGCCTTGCTCGAGGAGCGGGACGTTCGTGGGGGCCGAGCCATCGCCGAGCGGCCGGACGGCCAACTCATCCCGTTCAGTGCGCATCCGGTCCTGCTTCGCAATGAAGCCGGCGAGGTTGTCGGCGCCATCAACACCCTGCTCGACCTGCGCGTGCAGACGCTGGCCGACGACGCCGGCATAAGGCTCGCCGCCATCGTCGAATCCTCGATGGACGCCATCGTGTCCAAAGACCTGAACGGCATTATCACCAGCTGGAACGACGCGGCACAACGCCTGTTCGGCTATACGCCCGCCGAGGCGATCGGGCGCCCGGTGACGATCCTCATCCCGCCCGACCATCTGGACGAGGAAGCCATGATCATCAGCCGCATTCGCGCCGGCGAACGGATTCCTTCATACGAGACTATCCGGCAGCGCAAGGACGGCACCCTGGTTCCGGTTTCGCTCACCATCTCGCCGATACGCGACGGCATCGGGCGTATCATCGGCGCCTCCAAGATCGCGCGCGACATCAGCCCCCACAAGGAAAGCGAACGGCGCATCCGCACACTCATGCGCGAAGTCAACCATCGCGTTAAAAACCAGTATTCGGTGATCGTCTCGATGATCCGCGAGACCAGCAAGCTGGCGGGTACGCCAGAGGCCTTCCTTTCACGGGTCCGGGAACGCATCATGGCCCTTTCGGAATCGCACGACCTCCTGGTCGATGCGGAATGGCGTGGCGCGACCATCGGCGAATTGATCCATGCACAGACCAAGGCCTTCGCGACACAGGCCCGTCTGTCGATGAGCGGGCCGACGATCATGCTGCAGCCGAACGCGGTGCAATATCTCGGCATTGCCTTTCACGAGCTGGCCACCAATTCGGTAAAACACGGAGCGCTGTCGCACCATGACGGACGGGTCGAGGTCGAATGGACCGTGACCCCAGCCGCCGATGGCAGCGACGGCTTCCGCCTTGTCTGGCGGGAACTGGACGGACCATTGGTGGATGAAAACACGCGACGCGGTTTCGGAACGGTTGTGCTCAAACGCGTCACGCCGCAGGCGCTCAGCGGCACCGGCCGCCTGGAATTCGCCAGGCACGGCATCACCTGGACGCTGGAAGCGCCGCTGCGCTTCGTTCAGATGTCGATGGCTGGCATCGCGGCTGATTGAAGGCCGCTACACCGGCCGCGGCTTGGCGGCCGTGTGGCAACGCAATCCCTTTGGTAGCAATCAGGAGGAGCAGCGATGAGTTGGCTGGGCACCTGGCGGAATCAGTACGGGTCGGTGGTCGAACTGACCACCGAAGAGGGCGGACGGATCAGCGGAACCTTCAGGACGGCGCTAGAGGACAGCGCCTTCTTCGGCATGACCGTGCCGCTGTTCGGAGCCTGCCATGGAGACGTCATCGGATTCACCTGCGCGGCCGAAGGGCGGGTCGGAGCCGCGGCGGTGAGCTATACCGGCATCCTCAGGAACGGGAAGCTGGAGATGCTGTGGCACACCGTTGCGGATGCTGCTTTGTCGGCGGAACAGGAAGGTGCCCCGGCCCGTGCCAGGAAACTCCCCGCCTGGCGCGCGTTTGGAACCAGCCTCGACAGTTTTGAACGCGTCTCCTGACTATCGCGCCCGCCGCCGCGGCATTCAGCTCGCAAGTGAGGCAGCAGGGTTCCCGCGGTGCATCGGAACTCGCGCTGACGATGGCGCGTTAGCCAGGACATGCGCTGTTCGTTACGGGGTCGACCCAATGAGCGTGCTTTATCGCGCAGCGAAAATCGCCGAACAGGCTCATGCCGGGCAGACGGACAAGACAGGGCGGCCTTATATCGAACATTGCCGCCGGGTCGTCGATGCCGTCGAAACGCTCGACCAGAAAGCCATCGCCTATCTTCACGACGTCATCGAAAAAGGCGACGGCTGGAACCGCGACCGGCTTGAGGCGGCCGGGTTCGGGCCATCCATCGTATCGGCCGTCGATGCCATGACGCGGCGGCCGAACGAGGGCGATGCCGCGTTCGTTCGCAGGGCTGCGGCCAGCCCGCTGGCATTGCCGGTCAAGCGCGCCGATCTCGCCGACAATCTATGGCAGGCACGGCAGATCGGTGCCTCGACAGCGAAATACGAAGACGGCCTGCGCATTCTCAGGGAAGAGTTCGCGAGCTGACGGACAGCTGGCGGCTGTCGCCGATGTGGGTCTACTCGGTGACGTGCGGCGTGTGCCGCTTGTCTTCCGCGGGATCGGCGTCGATCCGCGCCCTGCCGGGATCGAACGCACCATGGCGGGCGATCGCCAATGCCGGGGTGTCGGGCGTCTCGTAGGCCCACATGAAGTCTTCTGCCGACGAACCGACCGCATGAACACGCCAATAGCTTGCCGTGCCCTTCAGCGGGCCGTGGCTCGTCGTGTTCGTCTTCTCCAAGAGGTCGAAATAGATGTCCTCGAAGGGTATGTAGAAAACAGGATCATGGCCGTCTTCATAGAGCACCTTTGCCCGCTCGCTCGACGCAATAATGGCATCGGAGAACCGGATGGTCACGGTTCCATCAAACGGGACAATCCTGAGCGGGCCTGGGCGGGGGGCGGAATCTGCGGCTAAGGACTGCATTCGACTTCTCCGTTGACTGCGCTGCCTTCCCGAAACGTACTATCGCCGGTCAGGGTTCCAGTTCTACGCTTCTCCTCTTCCGAAACTGTCGAGGAACCTGGCAAGGTGATCGGCAACGCGCTCGGGTGCTTCGCGCGTCGGAAAGTGGCCGATGCCAGCCAGAAGCTGGCGCTCGTAATGGGCCGTGAAGTATCGTTCCTTGCCTTCGGACGATTGCGGCAGCACAACGCGGTCGGCATCGCCGTGGATCGTCAGAGTAGGCGCGGGAATGGACTTGGCGGAAATCTGGCGCCGGGCAAGATCGGCGTAGCGCGGATCGGGATCGGCTTCGCCCCAGCGAACCCTGTAGGAGTGCAACGTCACGTCGGCCCAATCGGGATTTTCGAAGGAAGCGGAAACGCTGTCAAAAAGCTCTTCCTCGAACCAGCCGGGCGGGCTCCAGCTTTCCCATTGAAAATGCGCGAACGCCTTGCCTTGTTGGCGAACGATCTCGGCGCCGCGATCCGTTGCCATGAACCATTGGTACCAGAATGCCCTGACCTGGCCCAGCGGCGGCGTTGCGAGTTCGCCCGGCTGCCAGCCAAGCGACAATGCCGAGCAGCACCGTATCCGTTCGGGAAATACCGAGGCGAGCAGGTAAGCGATCCGAGCGCCCCAATCGTGGCCGACGACCGCAAAACGGCCGAGGCCAAGTGCGTCGGCGAAATCGATCACGTCCTGAGCCATGGCGGCAATTTCACCGGATCGCATGGTCTCGTCCGACAGGAAGGTGGTTTTGCCGAACCCACGCAGCCACGGCGCAAAGGTGCGGAAGCCAGCACGATGCAGGACAGGCGCAATGCGCGTGAAGGTGGTTGCGTCGTCCGGCCAGCCGTGGAGAAGCAGGACGGGCGCGCCGGCTCCAGGGCCACCGGCGATGTACGCGATGCGCAGCAACGGCGTGGTGCAGAAGGCGGGTGTTTCCATGATCCGGCCATCCCGTTTCGATCACGCCGCATGGCGTCAGATCGTTTTCGGCGCAAGTTTGCTGAACCGCGCGTGGCTGCGATTGTTCCATGACAGAGGCAGACTTCCAGTGAAACCTCACCGCTGCTCGCGGTGGAAGAAGACCGACGGGAACGGTTCTGCAAGGTCGTCGTTGTTTCAGACCTCCGCACGCGCCATAATCGCAATGGCCGCCACTCGCCGACTCAACAGCAAATGGACCACATGCTGGATCGATCGCCTACCCTCCCAAGGTCGCTTGGCGCTGCGCTGCGAAGGGAAGTGCCGCGGTTTGCGGCACCCGGCAATGAAATTTCATGCACTACGGTCGCATCCTACAATGTGCATAAATGCGTCGGCACCGACGGCAGGTTCGATCCGGAGCGGGTCGCGGCCGTGGTCAAGGAACTCGACGCCGATATCATTGCTTTGCAGGAGGCCGACGAAAGAACCGGAAGCAGGCAGGGATTGCTGGATCTCGCAGCACTCGAGCGCGACAGCGACCTCGTCCCCACACACATCCCGGAAAACCGCCGCAGCCATGGCTGGCATGGAAATCTGATCCTGGCACGCCGCGGCGTGGTCGAAAGCGTGAACCAGATCCGGCTGCCCGGCCTGGAGCCGCGCGGCGCGGTCATCGCGGACCTGGAGCTGAAGGGCGTCTCGCTCAGGATTATAGCCGCGCATTTCGGCTTGCTGCGGCGCTCGCGCTCGCAGCAAGCCAACGCACTTGTCGAAGCCACGCACCCGGTTCTGCGGCCAACAATCCTGCTCGGCGACCTCAACGAATGGCGGGTCCGCAACAGGTCTTCGCTGCTGGCCCTGCTGCCGCATTTCGGTCCGATCGATGCGGTTCTGCCGAGCTTTCCGTCGCGCTTTCCGCTGTTTGCGCTCGACCGCATTCTGGCCAGGCCGCCGCACCTGATTTCCAGCATCGAGGTGCACAAGACGCCGCTGGCGCAGCGCGCCTCCGACCATCTGCCCATCAAGGCCCGCCTGAACCTTGACGCGATAAGGCAGCCGCGACTGCAACCAGAATGAACCTGGAGGGTTGTTAGTCAGATTCAGATCGTTTGCTTCGCTGATATTTGCCGGTGTATTTCATGGATACGGCCATTTCGCGGGTTGCCCGGGACAAGATCGCGGCCGGCGATAGCGGGCTGCTGCTGATCGCCGACAATTATGATGCATTTGCCGCACGAATCCTTGCCGCGCGCAGTGCCACCAGCAGCCTCGACCTGATGTACTATCTCTGGCACGACGACCATAGCGGCCGGCTGCTGATGCAAGAGGTCGTCAGGGCGGCGGAGCGCGGTGTCCGCGTCCGCATGCTGCTGGATGATATAAATCCGCGCAACAGCGACGCCGCTTACCTGGCGCTCAACAGCTACAAGAACATCGAGCTGAGGCTGTTCAACCCCAGCGGCATGAGGAACGGCAGCATCTTTCGCTCGCTGGAGATGGTCGCCCGGCTGTTTGCGATGACCCGCCGCATGCACAACAAGGCCTGGATCGTCGACGGGAGCCTGGCCATCGTCGGAGGAAGAAATATCGGCGATGCCTATTTCGACGCCGCGGAGACAAATTTCCGTGATCTCGACCTGTTGCTTCTCGGTCCTGCCGTAGGGCAGACGATGCAGATCTTCGAGGCGTTCTGGAATTGCGAGGCGGCAAAGCCGATCCAGCTGCTCAACCCGGCTGCGGTGGGCTCGCGCGCCGATTTCCTCGACAATCTCGATGCGACCGCGGACGGCCAGCTTTTGAACAGCCTCAGTGCCTGGCGCACGATCACGGAGTTCATTGCAGCGCACAGCGACGTCTGCTGGACGAAAGGCGTTCGCGTCATTTCCGATCCGCCGGAAAAGGTGCGCGGCAAGCGGCGCAGGAACTGGCTGACCAAAGAGCTGCTTCCCGCTATCGCGGCGACCAGGCAGCGCCTCGAAATTGTCTCGCCCTATTTCATCCCCGGCCGCACCGGGTTGGCCATCCTGTCGAAGCTGGTGGATCGTGGCGCCGAGGTTGCAATCCTCACCAACTCGCTCGCCGCGACGGACGTCGCCGCCGTGCACGGCGCCTATGCCAAATACCGCCGCAAGCTGCTTAAAAAAGGTGTCCAGCTTTTCGAATTGCAACCCTTCAACCGCCAGGCCAACATCTCCGTTTTCGGCTCAAAGGGAGCCAGCCTCCATACCAAGGCCTTTACGGTCGACGACACGCTGGGGTTTGTCGGTTCCTTCAATTTCGATCCGCGTTCGGTGTCGTTGAATGCGGAAATGGGCGTGCTTTTCCACGATGCCAATCTGGTGATGGAGTTGCGCCGGCTGTTCGAGCACGAAAAGTCACCGCAGACGAGCTATCAGCTGGTCCTGGACAAAGGCGCCGTGCGGTGGCTCGGCATCGCGGATGGCGAGATGCGGCAATGTTCGCGTGAACCGGAGGCCAGTCTCTATCGGCGTATCGTTGCAGCGTTGGTTGGCTGCCTGCCGATCGAATCGCAATTATAGAAGCGACGGATTTGTCGGAACGCAACTCTTTGTCGGAACGGAAATGCGGGACCACGAGTTGTAACCGTTGTCCGGAGCATGCCGATGAAGACCACGATATACAGTTTTCTTGCCGAGCTCTTGCCGTTCTGGATGGCGCATAAACGCAAAATGCGCGCCGACCGCGCCGCTGAGCGGCCGACACGACCGGCTGCTGCCGATGACGATGGTCGGCCGACAAGCGATCCGAATCGAGCAACACCGGCGCGTCGGCGCAACACGTCTTAGGGCGGGATGCTTTCAAATTAGATCCCGCTCCAACTGTCTGGTTAGACGCAATTCCGCGACGCCAAGTGATTCCATTTGGCTGCAGAAGCTCCAGTTCCTAAGCGATCACGCTATCGTCAAGTATCGCTACCCGAAATCCGGCGTTGCCAAGCATCCATTTTGCAACACGTACGTTAATGTGCACTACAGGGTTGCCGCTATAGGTGAGCGCCATGAGCGACAGTGCGATAGAATTCTTGCAGGACTGGATCCACGAAAACGTTCATGTGCCGCCGCCTCCGATCAAGCTTGAAAGGGAGGCGGAAATCCTCGCCAGGGAATGCAAGGAAGAGGCGGCCGACGCCGGCGTACCCATCGAAGACATCGAGGAAGAGGTTGGCGACCTCAAGGATCTGCTCGTCGCCAAGCTCGAAGACGCAGCCGAGGACGAGGCCAGGCAACTCAACGGCCATGGCCAAAAGATTTCTACGTCGGCGGCCGAGCAAATGCCGGCCCTGTAAGGCCGGTCCGAGCGCAGGCAAGGCATCACGAGGTGCGCCGCTTCGGCCTATTGTCCGATCAGCGTCAGCCCGAACAGGATCATCAGCCAAAACCCGGCAGCAGCGACCGCAAGACGCGGCAGGACGCCGTCGCTGGCCAGATGCATGAACAGGATGGCGATGACGGCGGTCTTGGCCGCGGCGATCACCAGATTGAGTGCCGAATTGAAGCCGCCGAGCGCGAGGAAGGACGAGCCGACGGTCAGGGCCAGCAAGGCTAAAAGCCCTATATAAGCAAGCGTGAGTTTGCGGAACTCGCTCATCTGTTGATCAGATAGAGGACGGGGAACAGGAAGACCCAGACGATATCGACGAAATGCCAATAGAGGCCGATTGCCTGCACGCGCCGGAACCGGCTGGCCTCGATCGTGCGTGGCCACAGCGCGAGGATGCCGCCGATGACGATTACGCCGCAAATCAGATGCAAGGCGTGCAGTGACGTCATCGCGAAATAGAGGCCGAAGAAGAATTCGGCATGAACAGTATCCGGGCCCTTATAGATGAAAGGTGCGCCGAGCACCGGCGCCAGCCCTTCGCTGAATTCCCTGGCGTACTCCGTCGCCTTGATCGCCAGGAAGACGACGCCGAGCAGCGCCGTCGCAGCCAATGCCCAGCCAGCGGCGCGCCATCGCCGCGCGGCCGTGTACATATGGGCGAGCGCCATAGCGAAACTGCTGGTGATCAGGACGACGGTGTTGGCCGTGCCCAACGGCAGCGACAGATGCTTCGCCGCGCCGGCGAAGGCGTCGCCATAACTCAACCGGGCAAACATGAAGACGAGCAGGATGGCGCCGAACAGCATCACCTCGGAGCCGATGAACACCCACATGGCGAAGCTGTCGGCTGCCGTTTCGCGAGCCGGCCGGTCGAAGGCGATGCTTGTCGTTGGTGACTTCAAACCAGATCCTCCACCGGGTCCGACCGTTTCTCGGTCAGGCCTTTCATCGGATAGTCGTAGGCTGGTCTGGTGACGGTCGGCATGCGATCGAAATTATGCGCTGGCGGCGGCGAGCTTGTTTGCCATTCCAACCCGGTCGCTCGCCACGGATTGGCCGGCGCCTGCGCGCCTCGAAACAGCGACCATGCCAAGTAGAGGAGCGGCATCAGATAGCCAATCGCCAGCACCACGGCGCCAGCCGACGACAGGATGTGCCAGAAAGCGAATTCCGGCGGATAGGTATGGTAGCGCCGCGGCATGCCCAGAAAGCCGAGCACATATTGCGGAAAAAAGGTCAGGTTGAAGCCGATGAAGGTCACAGCCGCGGCTATACGGCCCCAAACCTCCGAATACATTCGGCCGGTGAGTTTCGGCCACCAGAAATGCAGCCCTGCCATGTAGGCGGTCACCATGCCGCCTACCATGATGTAGTGGAAATGGGCGACGACGAAATAGGTGTCGTGAACGTGGACGTCGATGGCGAGCGCGGCAAGGAAAAGGCCGGCCAGCCCGCCGAAGGTGAACAATGCCAGGAAGAACAGCGCATAAAGCATCGGCGTCTCGAAGCTGATTTCGCCCTTGCGCAGCGTCAGGCTCCAGTTGAAGACCTTTATCGCCGATGGGATCGCGACGCAGAAGGACAGGAACGAAAACACCACGCCGGCATAGGCCGACTGCCCGCTGACGAACATGTGGTGGCCCCAGACGAGAAAGCCGAAGACGGCGATCGCCATCGAAGCCAGGGCGACGGCCTTGTAGCCGAACAGCGGCCGGCGGCTAAAGCAAGGCAGCACTTCCGAGACCACTCCCATGCCTGGCAGGATCATGATGTAGACGGCGGGGTGCGAGTAGAACCAGAACAGATGCTGGAACAGCAGCGGATCGCCGCCGAGGTCGGGATTGAAGATGCCGATGCCGAAGACGCGCTCCAGCACGATGAGGATCAGCGATGCTGCAAGCACCGGCGTCGCCAGCACCATCACCAGGCTGGTGGCGTACAGCGTCCAGACGAAGATCGGCAGCCGGAACCAGGTGAGGCCAGGCGCTCGCAAGGTGTGGACGGTGACGATGAAATTGATGCCGGTCATGATCGTCGAAAAGCCGACGATGAAAACGCCGAATGCCGCGGTCGAGACAAACCCGTTGGCATAGAGCGTCGACAGCGGCGTGTAGAAGGTCCAGCCGGTGTCGACGCCGCCCAAAACCACCGAGGCGAGCGCGAACAGGCTGCCGAACATGAAGACGTACCAGCTTGCCAGGTTGAGCCGGGGAAAGGCGAGGTCGCGCGCGCCGATCATCAGCGGCAGCAGGAAATTGCCGAGCGTTGCCGGGATCGACGGCACCAGGAAGAACCACACCATGATGATGCCGTGCAGCGAAAACAGCCGGTTGTAGACATCGTCGGAGACCAGGTCGCCGGCCGGCGTCGCAAGCTCGATGCGCATCAGCACGGCAAAGGTTCCGCCGAGGAAGAAGAAGGCCGTCAGCGAGACGAAATAGAGCCACGCCACCCGTTTGTGGTCTGTTGTCAGCAGCCAGGAGCGCGGCCCGGCACCTTCTGCGAGATAGCTTGCCGACGCCAAATCGCTGCTCATTGCGGCGCCTCGTTTTTTGCCGCCGGGAACGAGGGAGATTGGAGCGATAGGGATTTGAGATAGGCCATCAGCATCTGCAGTTCGGCTTCGTCAACGAGACCGTCGAAGCTCGGCATCACCGGCTGGTAGCCGGCGGCGATTTCCTTGTTCGGGACAAGGATCGAATCGCGCAGATAGCGTTCGTCGGCGATGACCGTCTGCCGGTTGGCCAACGCCACCGGCTGGCGGAAAACCCCATCGAGGCCGGGCGCCCGCACTTTGCTGGAATTGCCGTGACAGCCGGAGCAGCCGAGCGCGCGGAACAGTTTCCCGCCGCTCGTGGCAAGGCTTTCGCCTTCACCTTGACTGCCGAGCCATGATGCATATTGCTCCGGCGCCAGCACCGTCACCCAGCCGCCCATCTCGGAATGCTGCGTGCCGCAATATTCGGCGCAGAACAGGTGATAACGCCCCGGCTGCGTGGCGATGAACCAGACATTGGCCGTGCGTCCGGGAACGGCATCCTGCTTGACCCGAAAGGCTGGCACGTAGAAGGAGTGGATGACGTCCTGTGATGCCAGCGACACCACCACCGCCTTGCCGACCGGCACGTGCAGCTCGTTGATCTCGCGCTGGCCGCCGGGATGGCGGAATTCCCACATCCATTGCTTGCCGAGGCCGGCGATCTCGACGGCGTCCGGTGGCGGACGGTCGCGCCGGACAAAAAGGACTGCGCCCCAGCCGAAGAAGATGAAGGCCATCACCAGGCTGGCAATGGTCCACGCCATCTCCAGCGGCAGGCTGCGGGCACGCGCCCCGGTACGGTCGGCTGCGGAGCCGATACGATATTTGACGGCGTAGCCGACAACGAGAACGGTCAGGAACAGGCCGAGCGCGACTGCGAAAGCCAGCAATGTGTAGAACAAGGCATCGACGCTGCCTGCGATGGACGAGGCTTCCTGCGGGAAAAACCGGATGCCGAAGCTCACGCCCGCCTCCCGCGCGCCAGCAGTATGGCCGTCGCCAACCCCACCACCATCACGATGCTGGCGAGCTTCAACGCAGCCCAGATCGCCGGCGTATATCGCCCCTTGGACGCATCGAAGCCGGCGCAGAGCAGGAAGACATGATCGGCGATCGAGCCGAGCCTGCCGGAAGATGCCTCGACAAGGGCAAGCTCAAGATCGCGCGGCGTGAAGCTCAGCGCCGGCAGCACCTGCGCTATCCGGCCTTTTGGCGTCAGCGCGATGACCGCGATCGGATGGGCGAATTGGTCGATCCGGGCGCGGGTGTCGAAACTGATGCCGGCTTCCGCGGCAAGGGCGCCGCCGGCGCCGTCGGCACTGGTCAGGAACCGCCACGCCGACAGGTTCCTCGCGTCGGCCGCCGCGGCGACCGTGGCTTGCGCATCGCCCGCATCTTCGGGCGTGTCGGCGGCATCGATCGAGACGAACAAAGCGCGATAGGTGTCGGGGTCGAGCGAGGTCTTTTTCAAATCCGAGGCGACCGCCTGTTGGGTCACACCACAAAGGTTCGGGCATTTGTCGTAGCCGAAAATCAGCAGCGCCGGCCGGCCGGCAAGCATTTGGCCGATCGTGCGCTGCTCGCCGGACGCATCGCGAAACACCCGGTTGAGGCTGAGCTGCGCGCCGATCTCGGGATCGAAGGCCGGGCGTGCGAAGGCCATGGCCGGCAGTGCCGCGAGAAGGGAAAAAGCGGTTAGCCAGGCCTTCACGGCCGGCCTCCCTGGGCTGGCGCGGTCCGGCAGCGAGCGGCCTGTGGCGCGCGTGGTATCTCGGCCTCGACCAATCGGCAGTCGGCGCCGGCGGCCGGCGCCGGCTGCCCCCAGTTCGGCAAACCATGGCTGACGATCGCCCACATGGCGTCCTCGATCGGAATGCGGGCAATGCCGGCGGTGCGGTCGACCCAGCCGACCTTGTTCAGCTCCTGCTCCTCCGCCTTGCGGAAGGCAGCGAGGTCGTCTTCTGGAAAGCGCTGCAAGGCTGGACTGGCCCGGTTGCCGACCGATGATGGCCCCGGCAGCGGCCCGAACGGCCTGGTGTCGAAGACGAGCCCGAGGACGATGACTGTTGCGGCCAGGAGCAGCAGCAGGCCGGCCGCGAAGGCAAGCAGCGCGCCCGGCCAGACGTCGCGCGTTTCGGGATGGCGGGCTGCCCTAGCCATGGACCGGCCTCCGGCACCAGAGGGCGATCCGGTCCGGCCGGCCAAGCACGAAAAGCAGCAGCGCAAGCCAGAGGCCGCCAGCTCCTGCCAGCGCGGCAAGATCGTACCAGAATGCGATCACATTGCCGTCCGCCAACGGCGGTCTGATCCGCCAAAGGACATCGACGTAGTGGCCAGCCAGCACGATGCCGCAGATCGACAGCAGGCCGGCATGGCTGCGCTTCAGATCCCGGCTGAGCAGCCCGGCAAAGGGGACCGCGAATTGCAGCGCAATCAGCAGCCAGAGCAGATACTGCCAGCCATTGCTGCTGCGGATGAGGTACCAACGGATCTCGTTTGGCAGGTCGCCGCCCCAGGTCACCAGCCATTGCATGAACGACAGGTAGGTCCACAGCAGCACGAAGCCGAACAGCATGTTGGCCAAATCCTCGCTGAGCGCGACATCCTCCTCGCCGCCCGCCATGACCTCGATCGAGCGGTTAACACACAGTACCGTCATCGCCAGGGCGTAAGCGCCGACGACTTCGGCCGACGCTTCCAGCAACGCATAGATGGTCGAGGAGAACTCCGGCTCCAGCGAGAGCATCCAGTCGATGGCAAAAATCGTCACAGCCAGCCCATGCGCAATCAATCCAGCGGCATAGGCCTTGCCGCGGCCGGCGCTGCCACGACCGCTATCGGTCGTTGTCCAGTCAAGCACGCGCCACGCCAGCACCAGCCAGATCGCGGCGCAGGCGGCAAAGCGCAGCAAAAAGAACGGAACGTTCAGATAAGAGAATTTCTGGCGCACCGTCTCGGGCAATGCAGCCGCGTCGGCACTCGCCCAGGGAAAGACCAGGTCGAGCCTGAGCAGAACCGGCAGCAGCAGAAGCAGCGCCAGCGGCAGCGTCGCGACGAGAGCGCGCAGCGGCTGGCGGATTGCCTCGCCCCAGCGGCCGCCGGTCAGCCCATGCACCATCAGGATGGTCAGCGCGCCGAGCGGCAGGCCGAGCAGGAAGAGCGCCGCAGGCAGCCAGCCGGCCAACATGGCTCTGAAGTCGAAGGCCAATCCCGTGGCGCAAAGCACAAGTCCGACGGCGACCACGGCAAGCGCCGGCAAAATCAAACGTTCGGTGGCAAGCCGCATCATCGCCCGCATCATCGATCCGGCTCCGCATTGAGCTCGGCACGGAGGCTTTCCGGCAGCTCGGCAATTGGTGCATCGCGCGAATATTGCAGGGCGCGGATATAGGCGACGATCGCCCAGCGGTCGGCAGGCGGGACACGCGCCGCGTAGGAATACATGGCGCCATAGCCGTTGCTGATGACGTCGTAGAAATGCCTGTCGCTCGCCTTGCGCAACGCGTGCTGGTGATAGGTCGGCGGCGCCGGAAAGCCCCGCTCGACGATCATGCCGTGGCCGTCGCCGGCGCGGCCGTGGCAAGGCGAACAGAAGATGTCGAAGCGTTGCTGGCCTCGCCGCAGCAGCATCATCGTGACCGGATAGGGAAAAGTGTCGGGTACCGGCGAAAGATCGGCATCGCGTGCGACCGTGTCCTCGACCGGCGCCCGCGCCGACATGCCGTCGGCGAACTGGTTGCTGCTTTCGAGCGGATCGTAGCGCGGCTGGTCCTCCATGTCCTGCCGGCAGCCGGCGCCCAGCAAGGCTGCCGACAGCAGGATCGTGCGCATGTTCACGCCTCCACCTCCTCGACGGTTTCGGCGCCGAGCCGTGTCAGCTGGCCCTTGGTCACGCCCTTGCGGAACTTCGGATCGGCGGCCTCGACGAGCAGATAGAACTTGCCGCCGCGCGCATAGGTGAAGCTCGTGGCGTTGAAGACCGGGTGGTAATATTCGGGCAGGCGATTGGCGGCCAGCATGCCGAAGAATGCGGCCAGCGCAGCGCCAAGTATCGCGGCCTCGAAGGCGATGACGAGAAAGGCCGGCCAGGAATGCAGCGGCCGGCCGCCGACATTGAGCGGAAAATCGATCTCGACCGAATAGAGGATCAGGCCATAGACAAACACCGCGCCGACGATGGCGCCGCCAAGGATGGTCCATGGCAAGCGCGTCTTGCGCATGCCGAGCATGTCGGCCAGCCCATGCACATGGAACGGCGAGAACGCGTCCATGCGCCGGTAGCCGCGCGCCCGCATGGTGCGGACCGCCTCGGTCAGCGCTTCGGGATCGGCGAAAGCCGCAATGACGCCGTAAAGGCTCATCTTGCGCCGCCCCTCTCCCCGGCCAGCTCCTCGACCTCGAAAATGGTGATGGCCGGCAGGACGCGGATGAACAGGAAGACCAATGCGAAGAAGGTGCCGATCGAGCCGAACAGGATGCCGAAGTCGAGCCATCTCAGTGATTGTTCGCCCCAGGACGACGGCAGGTAATCGCGGCTTGGCCCGGTGACGACGATGACGTAGCGCTCGATCCACATGCCGACATTGATGATCAGGGCAATGGCGAACAGCACTGGCATGTTGAGGCGCACCCGCCGGAACCAGAGCAATTGCAAAACAGCGCCGTTGCAGGCGAGCATGGTCCAGAACAGCGGCGCATAGGGTCCGAAGGCGCGCTGCCACATCATCGTGCGCTCATAGGTTTCGCCCGAATACCAGGCGAAGAAAGCCTCGGAGGCATAGCCGTAGATGACGATCATGCCGGCGGCGATCATCAGCTTGGCGGCATTGTCCATGTGCCGCAGCGTGATCAGATCCTGGACCGAAAACGCCCAGCGCAGCGGGATGGCGATGGTAAGCACCATGGCGAAGCCGGACAGCAGCGCGCCGGCAACGAAATAGGGAGGAAAGATAGTCGAATGGAAGCCCGGCGTGATGGCGAAGGTGAAGTCGAGCGAGACGATCGAATGCACCGAGACGACCAGCGGCGTGGCCAGTGCCGCCATCAGGAAATAGACCGTCTGGTAGCGCGCCCAATGAAAGGCCGAACCGCGCCAGCCGAGCGCCAGTATCCCGTAGAACAGCTGCGCCGGGCGCGATTTCGCCCGGTCGCGCAGGACGGCGAGATCGGGCAGCAGGCCCATATACCAGAACATCAGCGAAACGCTGGCATAGGTGGCGATCGCCGCGAAATCCCAGACCAGTGGGCTGCGCCATTGCGGCCAATGCATATGCGTGTTGGGTAGCGGCAGCAGCCAGTAGAAGAACCACGGGCGGCCGAGATGCAGGATCGGGAAAAGCCCCGCCATTGCCACGGCAAACAGCGTCATCGCCTCGGCAAAGCGGTTGATCGAGGCGCGCCATGGTTGGCGCAGAAGCAGAAGCACCGCCGAGATCAGCGTGCCGGCATGGCCGATGCCAATCCACCAGACGAAATTGCCAATCATCGTGCCCCAGACAACCGGAATGTTGACGCCATAGGCGCCAACGCCGACCGAGATCAGATAGGTAATCGAATAGAGAAAGATGAGGACGAAGACGAAGCAGGCGAAAAACGCGGTCCAGAAATAGCGCGGCAGCCTGCCGTCGAGGACGATCGCACTGATACGGCCGCTGATCTCCGGAAGGTCGTGCCGGCCGCGCAGAACGGGCAGTGCGCCCGGTTTTCCAGCAATAGCCTCAGCCATCGGCTTTCCCGCCTGGCGAGAGACGGCCGTTGATATTCCTGATCTTGCCGAGATAGGTGGTGCGGGGTCGCGTGTTGAGGTCCTCGAGCAAGGCGTAGTGTTGCGGCGCTGCTTTTTCCTGCACGACAGCGGCGCCCTTGCTGTTGAGGTCCCCGAAAACGATCGCCTGTGTCGGGCAGGCCTGCTGACAGGCGGTCACCACTTCGCCGTCGGCGATGTGGCGGTTTTCGATCTGCGCCTTGATGCGTTTTTCGGAAATGCGCTGGACGCAGTAGGTGCATTTTTCCATCACACCGCGCGAACGGACGCTGACGTCTGGATTGTGCGCGGCCTGTTCCGGTCCGGCCGCATCCTTGTCGAATTCCTGGAAGTCCAGGAAGTTGAAGCGCCGCACCTTGTAGGGGCAGTTCTGCGAGCAGTAGCGCGTGCCGATGCAGCGGTTGTAGACCTGCGCGTTCAGCCCGTCATGGGTGTGGGTGGTGGCGTTGACCGGACAGACGACCTCGCACGGCGCCTTCTCGCAATGCATGCAAGGCACCGGCTGGAAAAAGACGTCGGGATCGTCGAGCGGGCCGGAGTAGTAGCGGTCGATCCGCAGCCAATGCATCTCATGGCCGAGTGCCGACTCGTCCGGCCCGACGGTGGCGATGTTGTTTTCCGCCTGGCAGGCAGAAACGCAAGCCATGCAGCCGATGCATGCCGACTGGTCGATCGACATGCCCCAGGCTTCCTGGCTGTATTGCCAGTCGGGATAGAGCGATCCGGTTGGCGCGGGCGGGGCGCCGTCGCGCACGAAGTGTGGATTTTTGCGGAAGGCCTCGAGCGAAGCATGGCGAACGATCGCCCTGCCCTCCATCGCCTGATGGTGTTGCGTGGTGATGACCCGCGCACTGCCGTCCCGCGGCGCGACCGTGGCGCCATAGACGATCCAGGGAGCCTCGAGGCTTCGCAGCCTGTACGCGTCGTGGCCGTCGGCGAGTGCTGCCACCGAACCGAGCTTCCGGCCGAAGCCCAGAGCAAGTGTCACGGTCTCGTCGGGATGGCCAGGCATGATCCAGACCGGCGCATCGATGTCCGTGCCGTTCGAGGCGATATTGACGACCCGGGCGTTTTCCACCTGAAGCCGCCCCGCCGTCGCTGGCGATATCAGCGCTGCATTGCCCCAGACGATCTTGCTCAGTGGCCGCGGCAATTCCTGCAGCCAGGACGAGTTGGCATTGCGTCCGTCGCGCAGCCAGGGATCGGCGACGAAACGGATTTCGACGCCTTTGGCCGCTTCGACGCGCGGGTTCAGGCCGCGCAAATCCGCCGGCATCGCAACATCGACTGGAGTGCTGGCACTTCCGGATACAAAGCCGTCGCGAAGCGCCTTTCGCCACGCGGGATCGTCCAGTGCTTGCGCCCAAGTCGTTTGTGCCCATGTCCGGCGGACGAGCGGCAGCGCAGAAACAGCGAATTCACCGCCAAGCACGGCCAGGATTTCATGCACCGCCCGCCCCTGGTAAAGCGGCCTGATCAGCGGCTGCACGATCGACGCGGTTCCGTCATGGGCGCGCAGGTCACTCCAGCTTTCGAGATCATGCGCAGCAGGGACATGCCAGTGTGCGGCGAAGGCGGTTTCGTCGCGGTAGAGACCCCAGTGGACAAGAAGCTTCAGCTGCGAAAACACGTCGCGGACATCGAACCCCGCAGGTGCGGTGTGGAGAGGATTGGCGCCGAGTATGACAACGGTGTCGATATCTCGCGCGGCGATCGCCTGGCAAAGTGCAGCGAGGTCGCCCTCGATGGGCATCGCGTCGGGCGGCTCGATCAGTTCCACGGTGTTGCCAAGCGCACCAAGCCGCGCATTCATGGCAAGAGCCGCGGCATGGACGAACGGTGTTTGATGGACGCCCGGCACGATCAGCGCCGAGCGGCCGGCCGCCTTCAGATCGTCCGCAGTGGCAGCCAGCCAGGCCGGGTCCAGTGCCAAGGCGCTTGGCGCCGCTTCGCCGCCAAGCACCGCGCTCAGCGCCGCGGCGACGGCTTCGACCTCGCTCGGCCGCACCGGCCTGCGGTGATCGGCGGCAGCGCCGGTGATCGTCGGCGTCGATTCCACCGCATAGACCCGGCTCATCGTATCGTCCGCCCGGCGCACGCGACGCCGCGCGGCAAAGTCACGGGCGTAAGCGAGACGGCCGGGGCCCTCGCCCAGGAAATCCGCGTCGAGACTGACAATCGCGTCGGCGCGATCGAACCGGTAGACCGGTGCAAGCGCCCTGCCGAAAAGGGTCTGCGTGGCTTCGGCGCCGGACGGCGTTGCCAGGGGATCGTGCTGGAACAGCCTCAGCCTGGGGTAGCGCGCGCGCAGCGCCTCGAGCTGCGCCTTCATGGTGGGCGAGGTCGTCGCCTCGATCAGCAGCGCCGCGCCGGCACCGCCTGAGCCGGCCAGCCGCGAGGTGAGCTCGGCCATGTCGGCAAGGAAGTCGCCATAGGCCGCCGGTTCGCCGTGTTTCAGCGGCATGCGCGAGCGATCGGGGTCGAAAAGCGACAGCACCGCCGCCTGCATGATGGCGTCCGTCGCACCGCGCGAGGCCGGATGGTCGGGATTGCCTTCCACCTTGGTCGGCCGGCCCTCATGGCTTTCGACCACCGCACCGATACCGTAGCCATCGCTCGAAAGCGTGGTCGCGTAATAAAGCGGCTTGCCGGGAACGATGTTTTCCGGCTGGCGGATATAAGGCAGGATGTCTTCGGCCCGGCTGTAGGCGGCAAGCCCGGCCAGCGTCAGCGATGCACCCATCAGCTTCAGCAGCGTGCGCCGGTCGAGCCGCGGGATGCGCTCGGCGATCGAGGGAAATTCGGCATCGACGAAGCGGCGGAATTCCGGCGTATCGGCGAGCTCGTCGAGGCTTCGCCACAGCTCCGGGCCGGGCGAAAGCCGTTCGCGCAGGCCGGCCATGTCTGGAGCCGCGATCGGTTTGTCAGCGGTGGCAGACATAACAGTCGGTCATGGTCTCGGGGTGGATATCGAGAAGGCTGATGAGTGACCGGCGGATTTCGGCGATGCCGGCCGGTGGCTTCCAGTGCATCAGGAACACGTCCTCCGGCGGACGCAAATTAGGCTCGGGATCGCGATGGCATGCCAGGCACCATTCCATCGATAGTGCGTGCGCCCGCCGCATCAGCGGCATGTCGTCGACCTCGCCATGGCACGTCTCGCAGGCGACGCCTTTAGCGATATGGATCGAATGATTGAAATAGACGAAGTCGGGGACACTGTTCACCCGCTGCCACTGCAATGGCTGCCCGGAAGCAAGGCTTGCCCGTATCGGCGCCAGCATGTCCACGTTGGTGAACAGCTGCGAATGGCAGGTCATGCACACCTCGGTCGCCGGCAGACCCGCCGATGACGAAGTCTCGGCGCCGCTATGGCAATAACGGCAATCGAGGCCGAGCTCGCCGACATGGTGCCTGTGGCTGAACGGCACTGGTTGCGCCAACGGCCGGCCAACGCCGGTGACGAAGTCCGAACGCAAGACGGCGGTACCGCCGAGAGCCGCAAAGATCGCCATGAAACACGCGCCCCACAGAGCGAAGCGTGAAATGCCGTTGGCACTCCTTGAAAAGACCTGCGGCATCCACTCGCCGATTTCGCATCCAGCAAACCGTATTCACCCCCCAAAGTGCCTAACTAAGGCTGCGTGGGTAAGTTCCGGCTGGAGCAGCGGAGATCACAGAATGGTTACCCCGCCCTGGCCCATCAGGTCGGGGTGACCGGAAACCATCGAACCCTCCATACGTTCGGATGAGGTCACGTTCTGTTTCACCCGGATAAGCATCATGACCATCCCCCACCCCATCCCATTCGCCGCCGGTCCGGCGTTGCCTTCTGGTGGACGATGTTCGTCGGCGCGCTGCTGACGATCCTCGGCCTGCCGATCGGAGGGGGCGGTGCCTGGCTGATCGCGCTGGGCGGATCCTGGTACTATCTGCCCGCCGGGATCGCCCTGCTGGCCGCCGGCAGCCTGCTGCTTGCCGGCAATGCCGCCGGTGTATGGCTTTATGTCCTGACCTGGCTGGCGACACTTGCACCCGGCGGACACCATTTCATGGAGACCAGGATCGGCGACGACGTCATTGCCGACGTCATTGCCTACGCATTGCCTAAAAGCTGACGCCAGACGATGACGGCTTCGCGGGACGCTTCCATCCTGATCGTCGGCGCCGGCCCGACCGGGCTGACGGCGGCAGTCGAACTGGCAAGGCGCGGCATTGCACCTCGCATCATCGACCGCAAGGAAGGCCCGACGCCGCTCGCCAAGGCGGTCGGCATCAGTTCGCACAGCCTCGACATCCTTGAACCGTCCAAAGTCGCTGCCCGATTGCTCGCCGAAGGATTGAAAATTCGCCGAGCCCGTTTCTACTTCGAAGGACGAGCGCTCGGCGAGATCGATTTCTCGATCCTGCCGCACCGCCATAATTTTCTGCTGTCGCTGCCGCAGCGCGACACCGAATCGCTGATGACCGATACGCTCAAGGGATTTGGCATCGACGTCGAATGGCGAAGCACATTTGTCGGCATGGCCGAGCACAAAGGTCGGGCCGAGGTGCGGATCGAGGCGCCAGACGGCCGTGACGAGGCAAGTTTCGACCTTATCTTCGGAGCCGACGGTGCGCAAAGCACGGTGCGTGATGCCATGAGCATCGGCTTCGATGGCTACACGCATCGGCGGCAATGGAGCATTGCCGACGCCGACATCGACGATTGGCCCTATGAGCCGATGGCCGCCCACGCATTTCTTCACAGGAACGGCGACGTCGGTTTCATCATCCCGATCGGCGAGAAGCGCTATCGCGCGGTCTCCAACACCGAGGATGCGCTGGCCCGCATCCCCGGCAATTACCGGATCACGCGGTTGTTGGGGACCGACCGCTTCCATATTCCGGTACGACAGGCGCCGCGTTATCAAACCGCATGCGTCTTCCTGGGAGGCGATGCCGCGCATGTGAATTCGCCGTTGGGCGCGCGCGGCATGAATCTCGGCATCGAGGACGCCGCGTCATTCGCCAGGCGTTTCGTCGACGGCACGCTTGCCGGCTACACAAGCGAACGCCACCCGGTGGGGCAACGGTGGATCACGCTCAGCGAGCGCATCCTCTCGCTGGCCCAATCGGACAACGGCATCATGCAAGGCGTCAGGAACGCGGCCTTCAGCGTCGTCGGCCATCTGCCGCTGCTGCAACGGCCGCTGCTGGAGCGTGTCGCCGGGCTCAAGGAATGACGTGGTCGCATCAACCTTTTCGCTGGACATGCGTTGTTGGGTTTCAAGCCAGGGAGATGACCATGCAGATAAAATCGGAAATCGCCGGCGAGGCCGCCAAGCAGCGGCATATCCAGCGCCGTATCGACGAGAAGGACAAGTCCAAATCCAATGGCAAGCAAAAAGGCGCCATGCAGGCCGGCGCCCGCAAATATCCGGAGCCGCCCTTCCCCGAGCAGCACCAGCCGAAGCCGGGCCATGAATGGGCGATCGAGCCGGCGCCGCTTTACGATGCGCCATTTTATATCGGATCGAAAAAGCTCGACGGCAAAGTGGCCGTCATTACCGGCGGCGATTCAGGCATCGGCCGTGCGGTGGCCGTGCTCTATGCGCGTGAAGGCGCCGATGTGGCGATCGTCTATCTCTCGGAGGATAGGGACGCCAAAGATACCAAAAGGGCCGTCGAAGCGGAAGGCCGGCGCTGCATCCTGATCAAGGCCGACGTCAGCGAACGCAACCACTGCCACAACGCGGTGGCTGAGATCGTGCAGGAGTTTGGGCGGATCGACGTGCTGGTCAACAACGCCGCTTTCCAGATCCACTCCAGCGATTTCAGCGAGCTGACCGAGGAGCATTTCGACACGACGCTGAAGACCAACCTCTACGGCTATTTCCACATGGCGCAGGAGGCCGTGCCGCACATGAAACCCGGTTCGGCGATCATCAATACCGGTTCAGTGACCGGCATCGAGGGCTCGAAGCAACTGGTCGATTACTCCATGACCAAGGGCGGCATTCATGCCTTCACCCGCGCGCTCTCAGGCAACCTTGTCGACAAGGGCATAAGGGTCAACGCCGTGGCGCCAGGCCCGGTTTGGACGCCGCTCAACCCCTCGGACAAGGAAGCCGGCGATGTTTCGAAATTTGGCGCCGATACGCCGATGAAACGGCCGGCCCAGCCGGAGGAGATCGCGCCGGCCTACGTGTTCCTCGCCTCGCCACACTGCTCGAGCTACATCACCGGCGAGATATTGCCGATCGTGGGCGGCTACTGACGGCATGTATTTCATTGCCCTGGCCACTGACTATGACGGCACGCTGGCGCATGAAGGGGTCGTTGCCGAGAAGACGCTTGCGGCGCTTGAACGCTTCAAGAAGAGCGGCCGCAAACTCATTCTCGTCACCGGGCGCGAGCTGCCCGACCTGAAACGCGTCTTTCCCGAAGTCGCGATCTTCGACAAGGTGGTCGCGGAAAACGGGGCGCTGATCTACACGCCGGCCAGCGAGGAGGAGCGGACGATATCCCCGCCGCCCGCCCCCGAGTTCATCGCCAAACTCAGGAAACGCGGTGTCAAACCGCTTTCGGTCGGACGCTCGATCGTCGCAACCTGGGAACCGCATCAGGCTACCGCGCTCGAGGTCATCAAGAAATTGGGGCTGGAGCTGGAAATCATCTTCAACAAGGGCGCGGTGATGATCCTGCCCAGTGGCATCAACAAGGCGACCGGGCTGACAGCCGCGCTTCAGGACCTCAGATTGTCGCCGCACAACGTCGTCGGTGTCGGCGACGCCGAAAACGACCACGCCTTCCTGCGCGCCTGCGGCTTCAGCGTGGCCGTCGACAACGCACTGCCGGCAGTCAAGGATACGGCGGATCTCGTGACACGCGGCGCGCGCGGAAAAGGCGTCGAGGAACTGATCGCCAAGGTGGTCGAGCGCGATCGCGAGCTTGTGCCGAACCGCGACGGCATTCTGCTTGGCTCGGAGGATGGCAAGGAGGTGTATCTGTCGCCAACCGATACGGTGCTGATCGCCGGCAGCTCCGGCATCGGCAAATCGACCCTGGCGACTGCACTGACGGAGCGCTTCGTCGAGAGAAAGTTCCAGTTCTGCATCTTCGATCCGGAAGGCGACTATGACGGTCTCGAAGGCGCCGTCCGGCTGGGCGACGGCTCGAACGCGCCGACGAAGACGCAGTTGCTCGATCTCCTGGAGAAGCCGGACAACAATCTGGTCGTCAATGGCCTGGCGCTGCGCGTTAACGAGCGGCCGGACTTCTTTGCCGACCTGCTGCCGGGCCTTGGCGGTGTTCGCTTCCGCACGGCACGACCACACTGGCTGATCATCGACGAGGCGCATCACCTCTTGCCGAAGCGGCGCGACGACACGCCAATGGTGCTGGCCATGGAATTGCCGGGCACGATCCTGATCACGGTTCATCCGGACGCGATCTCAACCGAGGCATTGCGGCTGGTCACCGCCGTCATCGCACTCGGCCCCAAGGCGAAAAAGGTCATCAAGACGTTCTGTCACGAGACCGGCACCGAACCGCCAAAGGACAAGGACCTGAACTCTCCAAAAGACGAGCGCGTGCTGTTCTGGCGGCCGCAGGCGCGCAAGAAACCTGCCATGGTCGAGCCGATCGAACCGCGACAGTCGCTCAAGCGGCACAGCCGCAAATATGCCGAGGGCCAGCTGGACGAGAAGGGCAGCTTCTATTTCCGCGGCCCCGACAATGCGATGAACCTCCGCGCCCATAATCTGATGATTTTCGCCCAGATCGCCGAGGGCATCGACGACAGGACCTGGGAACATCATTTGCGCGCCGGCGACTATTCCGAATGGTTTCGCCACCAGATCAGGGACAAGGAACTGGCGCGCGAAACCGCCGAAGCGGAGAAAGACGGCACACTTTCGGCGCAGGAGAGCCGCAAGCACGTCCTGGACGCGGTGCGCCGCCGCTATACCGCGCCCGCGACCGCGCCGAAGGAATAGATGCAAACGGCGCCCAGCCGGTCCCAAGCCGGCTGGGTTGGAGAGATCAGACGATCAGATGATCGATCCTGACCGGCAGGTCGCGGATGCGCTTGCCGGTGGCGTGATAGACCGCGCTCGCGACCGCGGCTGCTGTCCCGACATTGCCGAGTTCGCCCAGTCCTTTGACGCCGGCCGGGTTCACCTCGTGATCGATCTCCGGCACGAGGATCACCTCGAGTTGCTTCACATCGGCGTTGACCGGCACCAGATAGTCCTGCAGGTCGCGATTGACGTAGCGCGCGTAACGCTTGTCGATTTCCGTCGCTTCGTGCAAGGCCTGGCCGATGCCCCAGATCATGCCGCCCATCAGCTGGCTGCGCGCGGTGCGCGTGTTCATGATGCGCCCGGCGGCAAAGGCGCCGACGATGCGTGGCACGCGGATCTCGCACGTATAGTTGTTGATGCGCACTTCGACGAATTCCGCGCCAAAGGCGTATTTCACCGAATCTTTGTCCTGGTCGCCGCCATGGAATTCCGACTGCCCGGCATAGAGCTTCTTCAGGGCCTCAGGTGACGACCCCTTTGGCGCGAACTCGGCATATTCCTCGATCGCGCCGATCTGCATCATCTTGAAGACGTCCGACAGCTTGGCCGACTTGCCGTTGTCCGCGACGATTTTCTCTTTCTCCATTTCGAGCTTGGCGTTGCCGGACCCGGCCAGCGGCCCGTCCTCGGCGACGGCCGCGGCGAAGAGCTTTGCGCGGACGGCATCGCAGGCTTTCAGCACCGCCGAGCAGACGCTTGCCGTCGAAATCGACCCGCCGGACACCGGCGCCGGCGGCAGGGCGCTGTCGCCCATTTCGACGCTGACCTTGTCAATTTCTATCCCGAGCCGTTCGGCTGCCATCTGGCCCGCCACGGTGCGCACGCCGGTGCCGATCTCATGCGAGCCGCATTGGACGCGAACCTCGCCGTCGGTGGTCAGGCGGACACGGGCGGCGCATGGCGCCGCCGCCGTCGGATAGATGGCCGTGGCGCAGCCCATGCCGACCAGCCAGTCGCCGTCACGCATCGAGCCGACCGCGGCCTCGCGCTTCGACCAGCCGAAGGCCTTGGCGGCCTGGTCGTAGCATTTCAGCAGCGAGCGGCTGGAGAACGGCTTGCCGCCGATCGGCTCCTTTTGCGGCTCGTTGATGCGGCGGAACTCGATCGGGTCCATGCCGAGCGCCACCGCCATCTCATCCATGGCATTTTCCAGCGCATAGACATAGGGCGTCTCGGGCGGCGAGCGCATGTAGCCAGGCGTGTTGCGGTCGGCATGGACCAGCGAGACCTGCGTCAGCACCGAGCCGTAATTGTACATGCGGCCGGTGGCGGAGGTGCCGCCGACGACATAGGGATCGGGCCGCGAGGTCACTTCCCAGCCTTCGTGCGCAAAGGCGGTGATCCGGCCGTCCTTGTTGGCGCCGATGCGGATGCGGTGTCGGGTCTCCGCCCTGTAGGTCTGCGTGCCGTACGCCTGCATGCGGCTGACGACGCAGCGCACCGGCCGGCCGATCCGGCGGGCTGCCTCCGCCACTATCGCCGTGCGGGCCGTCATCGGCCCCTTGGAGCCGAAGGCGCCGCCGACATAGGGACTGACGATCCGCACATTGGCCGGGTCGATCTTCAACTGCCGGGCGAGCTCGGCCTTCCAGCCGGTGACGTTCTGGCTCGGCTCGTAGACCGTGAGTTGGTCGCCCTGCCAGACCGCCGTCGTCGAGAACAGCTCGATCGGATTGTGGTGCTGGGTCGGCGTCGAATATTTCTCGTCAATCTTCACGGCGGCTGCGGCATAGGCGGCGTCGAAGTCGCCGGCTTTGACGTCCTCCTTGAGCATCGGGCTCTTGCCGGCAGCCGGTTCCATTTCCGTTCCATTGGAATCGAAGCCGGCGCTGGGCGTCTCTTCGGCATAATCGGCGCGGATCAGGGCTGCTGCTTCCTCGGCCGCCTCGAATGTTTCGGCTACCACCAGCGCGATGATCTGGCCGTCGTGAAAAATGGTCTTGTCATGCAGCGGAGCGATCGAACTTGCGCCGGTGTTGCCGAATTTCGGCCTGTCGATGCCATCCATGTCGCCGACGCTGACGATATCGAGAACGCCGGGCACCTTACGCGCCCTTTCGAGCCGGATGGCGGTGATGCTGCCCTTGGCGATGTTGCTGGTGGCGAGCGCGCCATAGGCGGTATTGGCGGTTGGAAGGTCGGCCGAATAGCCGGCCTGTCCGGTGACCTTCAGGCGGGCATCGATCCGGGGAACGGGATTTCCCATGTTCTCTTTCGGCGCGGGAGCAGCTTGGTTCATCGGTCAGACCTTCATATCGCGCGTTTCGAGCAGTGCCCGCACAAGCGTGCGCTTGCCGAGCGGTATCTTGAACGCATTGTGTTGGCGCGGTTTCGCCTCGGCGAACGCGGCTTCGGCGGCAGCTTCGGCCGCATCGTCGTCGAGTACCTTGCCGCTCAGCGCTGCTTCGGCCGCCCTGGCCCGCCATGGCACGGTCGCCACGCCGCCAAGCGCGATGCGCGCTTGGCTGACCGTGTCGCCGTCCATGTCCAGAGCCACGGCCGCCGAGGCCAGCGCGAACGCGTAGGATTCGCGATCACGGATTTTCAGGTAGCGCGAGCGGCGGCTCCAGGCGCCGAGGGGCACCTCGATTGCCGTGATCACCTCGTCGGGGGCGAGATCGGTCTCGAAATTGGGCGTATCTCCCGGCAGGCGATGCAACTTCGAAAACGCTATCTTGCGCATACCGCGCCTTGCCTCGACCTCGACCGTCGCGCCGAGCGCGATCAGCGCCTGAGCGAAGTCGCCGTGATAGGTGGCGATGCAGGCGTCGCTGCTGCCGAGGACCGCGTGTTGCCGGTTGAAGCCTTCCATGGCCGCGCAGCCGGAGCCCGGCTCGCGCTTGTTGCACGGCCAGGAGGTCTCGCGAAAATACTCGCACCGCGTCCGTTGCAGCACATTGCCGGCCAGGCTCGCCATGTTGCGGATCTGACCGCTAGCGGCGAATTTCAGGCTTTCGGCAAGGACCGGGCAACGGCGCTTGATCTCGCCTGTGTCTGCTGCCTCGCCCATGCGGACCAGCGCGCCGAAACGGATACTGTCCTCGCCGACCTCGATCTGCCGCAGGGCTCGATCACCGAGACCGTTGAGATCGACCAGCCGCTCGGGCTGTGCCACGCCAAGCTTCATGTAGTCGGCCAGATTGGTGCCGCCGGCGATGAATTGCGTATCGGCCTCGGTCGGCGGAACACTCTCGGCGGAGAAACGGGAAGCAATGGCGGCCGCCGCGGACACGCTGGCCGGTCTCTCGTAAACGAAGGGGCGCATCTCAGGCTTTCCTTGTTTCGTCCCGGGCCTGCACGACGGCCGCGACAATGTTGGGGTAGGCAGCACAGCGGCACAGATTGCCGCTCATATATTCGCGGATGTCGTCCTCGGAGCCGGCATGGCCTTCGTTGATGCAACCGATGGCGGACATGATCTGGCCGGGCGTGCAGTACCCGCATTGGAAGGCGTCATTGTCGATGAAAGCCTGCTGCATCGGATGCAAATTGCCGTCGGCGGAGGCGAGCCCTTCGACGGTGGTGATCTCGTGGCCCTGGTTCATGACGGCGAAGCTCAGGCACGACAGCACCCGCTTGCCGTCGACGAGAACGGTGCAGGCCCCGCACTGGCCGTGATCGCAGCCTTTCTTGGTGCCGGTCAGGCCGACGTGGTCGCGCAGCGCGTCGAGCAGGCTGGTGCGATTGTCGAGGGCGAGATTGTAAGGCTGCTTGTTGATGCGCAGTGAGATCGCCGACAGATCGCGCGGCTCGGCCGAAGCGGCAGCTTGCGGCGCGGCGGCTTTTACCGACGTGGCCATGAGCGGCCCTGCCGCAGCCGCCGAAACGGATCCGGTCATGAAACTGCGTCGGCTCAGGCTGGCAAGGTTGGTTTCGGACATGGCTGGCTCCCGGCTGGCTGGGTCTCAAGCCGGCCGAACCAGTCATGGATAGCAAGGTTCCCCTGCCTCACGCGTCTGTGATCCTATGTTCATCCGAACCGTGCCGAGGAACTCTCGAGCCGGCTTGCCGTTCAAGCTGATCGGGCAGAAACCGACTTGGCGTCTGGAGCGAAATCATGAAATCACAGCTTGTTGCCGAAAGCGCCGGACAGAGAACGTTCGTCGTTGTGCTTGATCCCGGCGACGAGGCGTTTGCGCAGCTGACCGCGTTTGCGGTCGACCACGGCGTTGGCAGTGCGTCGCTGACCGCGCTCGGTGCTTTCGAAACGGCGACTGTCGGCTGGTTCGACCCCGGGGAAAAGACCTATCGGAAAATCCCCGTCCGGGAACAGTGCGAAGTGCTGAGCGCGATCGGCGATGTTGCTATCGGCGACGACGGCAAGCCCAGCCTGCACGTCCACGCAGTCCTTGGATTGAGTGACGGCACCACGAGGGGCGGTCATCTGCTGGACGGCATCGTGCGGCCGACGCTCGAGGTCACATTGGTGGAGACGCCTGGCCATCTTCGCCGCAGGCACCGTCCCGAACTCGGCGTCGCCCTGATCGACTTGGAGGCTTGATCCGAGCCGATCACTTCGTTGATTTGACTGCGGCCGTTTCGGGTACGACCTCCCAACCGAAGACGCTGCGGCCGCCGAGCAGATGCGATTGCTCGAACTCCCCGGCGACGATTTCCTTCAGGCTTGGGCCGGTGACATAGCGCTCGACCTGCCTCGACTGGTCGTCCAGCCGCCGCAACGCGCCGATCTCTTCGTCACGGCCGAGCCTGGCCTTCTGGACAGCCGACTTCAGCACGCCGATCGTCTCGTCGTAGACCTTCAGCGGCACTGGAAACGGGTGCCTGTCCTTGCCGCCATGCGCCAGCGAGAAACGGCCTGGATCGGAAAAACGGCACGGCGCGCCATGCACGACTTCGGCGACCAGCGCCAGCGCCCGCACCGTGCGCGCGCCGACATTGGGCACCAGGAGAAGCCCGGCGAAATCTGTCGGGCCGCGCTCGGCCGCCGCCGCGATATTGCCGTGCAGGCGGCGCATGACGACGTCGCTTTCGCGCACATCGTGGTGCGCCGGCATCACCAGATGCGGCAGCAGCTTTTGTGCCGGCTCCGGCGCTGGCGCCGAACCCCGCTCCAAAGCGGCAAGCTCCCTCACGATGCGATCCGGTCCAAGGTCGTGCAGAAGGTCCAGTTGTCCCTGGCGCGACGCTTCAGCGCGCCGGTCGGTCAGGTTGACGATCTCGCCCTGGTTGGCGCCCTCGATGGCAGCATGCGGCTGGTCGACAAAGCTCTTCAGGCCTTCGGACAGCCAGTGATAGCGGCGCGCCACCTTGCTGTCGCCGTTCATGCCCTGCTGCACCACCACCCACTTGCCGTCGTCGGTGACGATAAAGCCGTGCAGATAGAGATCGAAACCGTCCTGGACCGCGGCGCTGTCCACCTTGGCGACAAGCCGGCTGGCAGTCGCGAGGCCTTGCCCGTCGAGGCCGACACGCTCGCCGATCAGGGCAAGCTCGTGCGGGGTCTTGCGCGAATGCGCGCCGCGGCCGCCGCAAACGTGGATGCCGAGTTCGCCGGAAAGCGGCGACAGACCGCGCTTCAACGCTCCGACGACGCTGGTGGTGATGCCGGAAGAGTGCCAGTCCATCCCCATCACGGCGCCAAAGGACTGGAACCAGAACGGATGCGCCAGCCGGCGCAGCAATTCATCGCGGCCGTAATGGTGGATGATCGCCTCGCACATGACCGCGCCAAGCCGCGTCATGCGGTCGCCGAGCCATTTCGGTACGCGCCCGCCGTGAAGTGGGAGATCAGCACTTCCCGATCGCTGTGCCACGGTCTTTTGCTTGCTCCTTGAGTCCTGCCTCCACAGATAGGTATCGAAAGCGCCGCGAAGAAGCGATGGCCTGATTCCAGGCCGCGATCGTTGCGAGCCGCTAGAGCAATTCCAGGAAAAGTGTGAAACGGTTTTCCGTCCGGGATTGCGCAGAAACAAAGAGATAGAGCGTTTCGGCGTTTCCGTGAAACGATGAACCGCTCTAGCGGGCAGGCTCGCTGAGGAGATCAAACTTTTGAATCTCGCAATGCTCGCCCACCGATGCCAGCAGATCCATTGGCGGTGCGCCAGTGTCGGGCCGCCTCCAACTGATCTCGAACGAGAACACAGGGTCCTTGAGATCTGGGCGCCTCTCTATTGCGACGAGGCGTGCCTGGTAGCCAAGCGGCCCGATGAGCGCATCGATCTCCTGTCGAGCCGCGGCCTTCCACGTCAGTGCCAACTGGGCATGGTGTTCGCGCGACATTCGAAGGTCCACCCATTTCAGGACCAGCAAGGTGGCCAGCGTCAGCGCCGTGCCGGCAGCGCCCAAGCCGTATTGGCCACCACCGAAAGCCAATCCGATCGCCGTCATCACCCACAATGTGGCCGCCGTGGTGACGCCGCTGACAAGATTGCCGCGGCGAAGAATGGCGCCACCGCCGATAAAGCCGACGCCGGTCAACACGCCCAGCGGAAAGCGCAAGACGTCCATCGATGCAAACGAATCCGGGTGCTTGCCAACGGTCTCGAGCAGAATACTGGCCTGGATCATTGTGATGGCGGCGGCCAATCCGACCAGCACGGTGGTGCGTAGCCCCGCCGCGTGCCCGCGCGCCTCGCGGTTGAGGCCTATCAACAGGCCGGCGAGCGCGGTCAGAAGCAGTCGTGCCGCGATGTCCTGCCAGACCGGAACAACGAGGAGCATCGCGGTCACCCGTCAGGCCAAGCGCTGCTGGCCAGGAATAGCGCCAGGGTCAAAGCGAACAAGGGCAAGAGCGTCTTCATCGCAAATTCTTTTCGTCGATAAGCAACAAACGATGCGCTTGGATTTTGGTTGCGCCGCCGACGATTCGCCCCGGCGATGGCCGCGGCGGAACAAAACCTTCGGCCTGCGGGTTGGTGGGTTCACGCCAACGAAGGATTTGCAGTCATGGTCCGCTTGCTGCTTGCCGGAGCCGTCGCTTATCTGGCCTATCGCATCACCAAGGAGATCGGTGGGTCCGACGAGGTCGATCCGCGGTCGCCTTCACCCGACCAAACCGGCCGCAAGGTGCCGAGGCGGGAAAGCGGGGCGCAGGGGAATGGCCGACGGCGGTAGCGAATGCCTCAGCGGCGGCGCGGACCAGCCATGACCGCATTTCCGTTGCCGCTCGACCTTCGTCCGATGGAAGCCAAAGCCGCCGACGCAATTCCTGGCGGCGACGGGCTTTGGCAGTACGAACCGAAATGGGACGGGTTTCGCTGCCTCGTGTTCAAGGGCGACGATGCCGTCGATCTGCGTGCAAAATCGGGCAAGCCGCTTGGCCGCTATTTTCCCGAACTGGTCGCGGTGCTGCGCGATTTGAGGTCGCGACAGTTTGTGGTCGACGGCGAGATCATCATCGAGGTCGACGGATCGACTTCATTCGAGGCCCTGCAAATGCGCCTCCATCCCGCCGAAAGCAGGATCCGCAAATTGAGCCTCGAGACGCCCGCCATGCTTGTCCTGTTCGATGTGCTGGCCGAACCCGGCGGCAAGGTCATCATCGAACAACCGCTCAGCGCCAGGAGACGGGCGATCGAGGCCTTTGTCGCGTCGGCGGCACGGCCCGAACTGCGCCTGTCCAAATGCACGCACGATGCCGCTGCCGCCGAGCGCTGGCTGCAGGGCTCCGGCCATGGCTCGACCGACGGTGTCGTTGCAAAACTGATCGCCGGGCCATACCGGCCCGGCGAGCGCGCCATGGTCAAGGTCAAGCGGCTGCGCACTGCGGATTGTGTGGTCGGCGGCTTTCGCTATCTCGCCGGCAGCAACGAAGTCGGATCCCTGCTGCTCGGCCTCTACAACAACGAAGGCAGGCTGGACCATGTCGGGTTCACCTCGACCATCGGCAAGGACGACCGGGCGGCGCTGACCAGGCGGCTGGAAAAACAGCGGGCCAAACCGGGTTTCACCGGCAAGGCGCCGGGCGGGCCAAGCCGCTGGAGCACGGAGCGCAGCGGACAATGGGAGCCGATAAAGCCTGAACTGGTGGTCGAGGTTCGTTTCGACCATGTGACAGGCGACCGGTTCCGGCACGGAACCAAGCTGTTGCGCTGGCGGTCGGACAAAGAGCCCCGGCAATGCACGTTCGATCAGATCGAGTAAGCCCGCAGCGATGCACCGCTTCAAGGCTCTAGCTGCCCGCTCTACCGTTCATGACAGACCAATGCAGAATTCACCGGTTCACCGCGGCCAACCGAGCCTTGGCAACCATTTCCGAGGCTCGGTTGCGGTTTTGAAATCAAGCGGCTTCTTGCATTGCGCGTTCGTTGACACCGCTTTCGCCGAGCTTGGAAAGCGCTTCGTCGGTCGCGACCTCTTCCTTGAGAGTTGCCCTGAGCAGCTCGACAACGTCGCTCTTGCCGAGTTCTTCCGCCCACGCGATCAAAGTGCCGTAGCGAGCGATCTCGTAATGTTCGACGGCCTGCGCCGCGCCGACAAGCCCGGCGTCGAGCGCGGGAGCACCGTTATACTCCTCGAGCACTTCCGAGCCCTCTTCGATAATGCCGTCAATCGCCGGGCAGGTCTTGCCACGGGCCGGCTTGCCGAACTTCTCGAACACCTCCTCCAGGCGGTCGACATGTCCTTCGGTTTCCATGCGGTGTTTCTCGAAGGCGGCGGTCACTTCTTCCGACTCCGCGCCCTTGGCCATTTTAGGCAGCGCTTTCAGTATCTTCTTCTCGGCGTAGTAGAGGTCTTTGAGCCCGTCGAGGAACAGATCCTCAAGGCCCTTGCTTGCCGCCTTCGCGGCCTTTTTCGTGGTCGCCATGATCCTCTCCCGAATGGTTGGTGCCGCCTCGCAAAGTAGAGGCGTCCCATAACCCTCCGACGGGAAACAAGTTCCCTGACGGTCCGGGAGCTTTGAAAATTTTTCCGACCCGCCGTGTAGTGTCGCAAGGGGCCTCGACCTGCGGCAGCAATCGGCCAGGAAAGCGCCGTCAGCGCTCGCCGATATGCTCGACCAGGCGGGTATATTCGGCCTCGGCCAGGCCGTAGCCGCCATCCGCCAGTGCGACGAGACCATCGCGATCGCGAATGATAATTTCGCCGCGCCGGGACCGGATGAGCCCTCGCCCCTCGAGCAGCTGCAGCGCGACCGTGACACCCGGACGCCTTACGCCAAGCATGATCGACAGGAATTCGTGAGTGATCGTCAGCCGGCCGCCGTCCACCCGATCGTCACACATGAGCAGCCAGCGCGCCAGCCGGTCTTCAAGTTTCGATCGCGCGTTCACCAGCGCGGTATAGCCAGTCTGGACATGCAGATATTGCACGTAGCGCAGCAAGAACAGCCGCAGCGTCGGGCTTTGCGTCAGCGCCGCCTTGAACGGCTCGGCGTCGATCCTGGCGGCTTCTCCCGCCAGCTGCACATAGCAATCATGGACCGTACGGTCGTCGCCCATTATCAGGGCCGAGCCGGTCATACCTTCCAAGCCGACAAGGCCAACTTCCGCATCGCTGCCGTTCGGCATTTTCGCAACCACCGAACCGATGCCGTCCTCGAGGAAATAAATGGCCTCGATCGGCGATCCGGACACTTCGAGCGATTGCCGTAACTCCAGCGAACAGCGCTCGATGTGCGGCTCGAGAGATGCGAAATCGTCGGCGCTCATCCGGCGCAACAGCTTGTTTCTGTATAGATTTCTATTGAAAATTGCTGGATCAGACATAGCTGGCCCCAAAACAGGGCAAGAGCTTTTTTATCTCCCAGCCGTCCGCGCCCGGTATAACCTGCGGACGATAACGCTCATATAAGCACTCAAAGGTATGGAGCCTACTAAATAAAAAAATGAATCGATGCACGACAGTTTCTCCTGCCGCTTGCCTACGAAACCATCCGACTGAAAGTTAGAGTTGGAAACGTACCAAAGACGGTTTGGTACGAAAACGACAATTGAGGTCACCGGACGCGAAAGAGCCCGTCGCGAGGGATGCAACGGGCTCCATTCGGGCGTCGTGGGCTACGCCCAATGATCCAAATGAGGGGTGGGTTGGATCGCAGCAACAATGCAGGTGCAAGGCAGTCGTTCCCAAACTGTCTGTTTGGTAATTTCCGTACATTGAGTTTGGACGAGAGCGGCGCTAATTGAATTGGAGTCGTCCACACAGACATGGCGAGTGGACGCTTGAAAGACGCTTCGCGCTTTCGCCCTTTTTCAAGGGAGGATGGCATGTCGATGCAAGGTGCAGCAACTCCAGCCGAACTGAGCGTGCTGAAAAAAGCGCTCGACGACTGCTGCCGTGAGTTGGGTGTTGCGGACGACAGTCCTGTCCGCGAGCGGTTGGCCGCCCGTATCATGTCGCTGTTCAACGAGGGTGTGCTCAGCGCCGATCTGAAAGAAGCGCTGGCCGCCGATCGCCAACACTAAGCTGCTGCTATGGTGGTGTCCTCGGTGCCGAAAGGTTCGGGACCGGGTCGCCGTTTTTAGCCAAGGATCCTGGTTGGCCAAGGATCTTGGAAATCTCGTCTCTTCACGACAAAACGCCCGGCGCTTGTTGCCAAGCGGCAGGCGTTTTTGTCGTGAGCGGACACTAAGGCGCGTCGCGTTCGACCGGCCTCATGCGATGCGCTTTAGGTTCCTGTTTTATGCATGTCGCTATCACAAAACCGCTGCACACTTTTGCGCGACGTGCATCAAATGCGCCCAAGCAGGACCAGGATAATGACGATAAGCAGCACCAGGCCGAGGCCGCCACCACCGTAATAGCCGGTGCCATAGAACGGTCCGCCGCCCAAGCCGCTGAAGCCGCCAAGCAAGGCAAGGACCAAGATTATGATGAGAATGGTTCCAAGGCCCATGATGTCTGCTCTCCTTGTTTGCGCTGCCGCCATTCGCATCAGCGCGTCGCATTGTACAAAGGTATGAACTCGCAAGAAGCATTCCTGTTCCGGCGGAACGGTAAGGCGTACGCTCATGCGGCGAGCAAAATGCCGGGCTGTGCCGTTAGAAAAGTCCACAGATGCGTGCCCGCGGAGAATGGCATGGCGGCCACCTTGAACACCTGAGAACATGCTGAATTCATAGGAGATTTGTCGGAACCTTCGCTCGCCCGAACGGTTGTTTTCGTAGTCGCAACGCGACGACCCTCGTAAAAAGGAGAAGCATCATGCTCACGAAAATTCTCGCAGCTTCGGCGCTTACGATCGGTCTGGCTACGTCAGCGATGGCGCAGAACGTCGGCGACCCTTCCGGAGCCGCTGCCGACGGTAGCGGGCGGACGATCGTAGTCCCGGATAATGGCGGCCCTGACACCGGCACGGATTCGACCATCACCAATAGCATTCGCGATTTCTCAACGACGAATTCGAATGCCGACCGGAATTGCCCGCCGGGCCCGCAGGGGGCTCTGCCCGATGCGACCGGCAAGGCTCCGGGCACGATGGCGCCGACGGTGAACGACAACCACTGCGGCAAGTAAGCGCCCGGTCATCACAGCCTGACGAGGCCGCGGAGCTCAAGCTCCGCGGCCGGCTGGTTTTGCCGTAAAATCAGCCTAGCGGCCGCGGTGGTCGAAGCTGACCGCGATATCCCGACCGTCCAGCGCCCGAACGATGAAGCCAACCAGCTCCTCGTCGGTTTGCCGGAACCAGGGAAAGCGTTTGCGCAAATCGGCTATGACGACGGTGGTCGAGAGAATGTCACCGGCATGATAGTCGGCCATGATGGTATGAACGGCAGCGTCGGTGTCAATACCGATTCCTAGCGGCGACTTGATCTGCCCCACGGAAGCCTCCACCCATCTCTCCCAGCCAACGATAGCAAGACTGCCGCAAAGCGAAAGAGCTTGTACGATTCCGTACGATCTCGTGGCTTGCGTTGCACTTTGCAGGACGCAGCCGGCGTCGTTTGTTTTGCGTTTCCAAACCATTTTCTGGCGTGGGTGGGGCGGGGGGCCCCCCCCCCCCCGCAACCCGCCCCCAGCTTCGCCGAGTGCCCACACGCGGTGGTCAAACACCCCACGGGACACCCCCAA